>OMZV01000010.1 GCA_900315635.1 uncultured Prevotella sp. | reverse complement strand
TGAAATGACAAAACATAATAAGTTAAATATAAACTGATTTATAGATAATTGGCTTTGCAGCTTGCGTTATCGCTACAAATTAATCGAAAATTCAGATTACTCACGTATGGCAGACTTGACGACGCACGGGCTATTGACAACAAGCGATGTTTGTTGCCTTCATACTCGGAAAGGTATTCAGCCTGCCCCGTCTCACAGTTCGTTGCTACCATCTCGAACTGATAGCCACTGCGGCAATTGCGGAAATACTCGTCGTAATCGTACGGGACAAGCTCATTGGGGAACCGGTCGTAAAGCAGGTCGGGGTCGAAGATGCAACCTTGGGTAACCAGATGGCGGACACCGATATAGTCATACTTGGCAAGCATATCGATATTTGATATTCGTGCCCGGCGTGGCTGGTGGCTGGCGTATGAGAGTCCGTTGCAGGCTCCGGCAGAGACAGCAACCACATAACGGAAATACAAGTCGTGCTTCATGAAAGCATCGAGAACGCCCGAAGTGAAGACGCCACGCATGCCGCCTCCTTCAAGAACAAGTCCTGTATTTCTGTCAAATTTCATATAAAACTCGTTAAAACGTATGCAAAGTTAACGATTTTGTTTTAAAATTCGTAACTTTGCAACAGATTTTAAAAAGATAACACAATAATGTTCAGTAAACAGACTTACATCAACCGCCGTAATGAGCTCAAGAAGCTCGTAGGCTCGGGGGTTGTGATTCTTTTCGGCAACAATGAGAGCCCTGCCAACTTCCCGGCTAACGGGTACTATCCTTTCCGCCAGGACTCATCATTTCTATACTATTTCGGACAACAGCGCGACGGTCTCGTCGGCGTAATAGATATTGACAACGACATTGAAACCCTCATCGGCGACGACATTGACATTGAAGATATTGTTTGGTACGGAAGCGTTGACAGCGTTCACGACATGGCTGAGCAAGTTGGCGTCAGCAACTCGGCGCCAATGAAGACTCTGAAGACTATCTGCAACGATGCCATGCGCAACCACCGCAAGATTCATTATTTGCCGCCTTACCGCGCCGACATCAAGATTCAGATTTTCGACCTTCTCGGCATTCACCCTAACCAGCAGAAGGAAAGCGCATCGATGGATCTCATCAAGGCTGTCGTCAAGATGCGTTCTACAAAGACTCAGGAAGAGATCGACGAACTGGAGCGTGCCGCTGTCATCGGTTACAAGATGCACACAACGGCAATGCGCCTGACCAAGCCGGGAGTAACCGAGAAATTCATCGGCGGACAGGTCAACGGAGTAGCCAATTCGTATGGCTCAATGGTTTCGTTCCCGACAATCTTCTCACAACACGGCGAGATAATGCACGGCAATCCGTCAATGGCTGAACTTGAGAGCGGACGCCTTGTCCTCTGCGATGCCGGAGCCGAGACATTGGAGCACTACTGTTCTGACAACACCCGCACATATCCTGTCAACGGAAAGTTCACTGAGCGTCAGCTCAATATATATAAGGTGGTCGAAGAGTGCCACGACCAGGTACTTCAGTTGGCACGTCCGGGCGTGAAATACGCCGATGTCCACTTTGCCATCTGCCGTATCATCTTCAACCGCATGAAAGAGCTCGGACTTGCCAAGGGCAACACCGAGGACGCTATCGCAGCCGGAGCACAGGCAATGTTCCTGCCTCACGGACTCGGTCACATGATGGGAATGGACGTTCACGACATGGAGTCACTCGACCAGATAAACGTTGGATTCGACGAGGAGACCCGTCCTAACCTTGAGCAGTTTGGAACCAACTGCCTTCGTATGGGTCGCCGCCTGCAGGAAGGATTCGTTGTTACCGACGAGCCTGGCATTTACTTCATACCGGCACTCATCGACGAATGGCGGGCTGAGAAGCACTGCGCCGACTTCCTGAACTTCGATGAGCTCGACAAGTACAAGGACTTCGGCGGTATCCGCATTGAGGACGACGTTCTCATCACGAAGGATGGTTGCCGCTTCATCGGCAAAGATCGCATTCCTTACCATCCAAAGGATGTTGAGGCATTCATGGCAAATAATTAACAATAAAGAAAACAAATAACAGTTGTGCAAGACGTTGATTTAAACGTCGAACACAAATAAACAAGAAACAAATGAAGAAATTACTAGCTCTTGCACTCATGGCAGTGATTGCTACTGGTGCAAACGCACAGGAGAAGAAAGACAGCGTAAATCCTAACAAGCCTGTATTCACAGTAATCAAGGAGAACCCTATCACAAGCATCAAGGACCAGAACCGCTCTGGTACGTGCTGGGACTACTCAACACTGAGCTACTTTGAGGCTGAGATTCTCAAGAAGACAGGCAAGACCTACGACCTCAGTGAGGCATTCGTAGCCAACAAGACATACATGGATCGTGCCATTCAGGTTGTACGCCTCCACGGCGACTGCCAGTTCTCTGAGGGTGGCTCATCCTACGACCCACTCTACTGCCTGGAGCACTATGGTATCGTTCCGCAGTCGGTCGAGAGCTATCCTACAACTAATCCTGACGACTCACTGTTCAACTTCAACGAGTTCTTCTCTGTAATGACTCCTTACGTCGAGGCTATCGCCAAGAGCAAGCAGAGCCGTATCAGCAACAACTGGAAGCAGGGTTTGCAGGGCATCCTTGACTCTTACCTTGGCAAGGCTCCTGAGAAGTTCGTTTACGAGGGCAAGACTTACACTCCGAAGTCATTCGCTGAGAGCCTTGGTCTGAACTGGTCGGATTATGTTAGCATAACATCATACACTCATCATCCATTCTGGACATCATTCGCCGTCGAGGTACAGGACAACTGGCGCAACCCACTGTCTTACAATGTTCCTATGGACGACATGATGCGCATCATCGACAACGCCATCGACAATGGCTACACCATCGCTTGGGGCGGTGATGTCAGCGAGCCGGGATTCACCCGTACAGGTCTGGCTTACATGGTCGACGCAAAGAAGATTGAGGACAACAAAGGCAGCGACATGGCTCACTGGCTCGGTCTTACTACAAAGGAGAAGCGCAACCTCATCGACTCTCTCGGTGTCAATGTTCCGGAGGTTACTCCGACACAGAAGCAGCGTCAGGAGCGTTTCGACGACTGGGAGCTTACCGACGACCACGGAATGCTTATCTATGGCGTAGCTAAGGACCAGAACGGCAAGGAGTACTACATGGTAAAGAATTCATGGGGTGACACCGGCGACTACCACGGAATCTGGTACATGACCAAGAACTTCATCGCTGCCAACACCATGGACTTCCTCGTCAACAAGAATGCTATTCCAAAGGATATAAGGAAGAAACTGGGAATATAATTATTCCTCACCAAGCCTCCCACAAAGGGGAGGATGTCTGAACACATAAGACAGGAAAGGTAGAGGAAGAAAGGAATCCGCAAGCATCGTTATTGAATGCTTGCGGATTTTTTTTGGAGGCTTGGTGGTGAACACACAACTTTGTGGGGGAATTCCATGCTCGGTTTTTTGTTAAATAATATATAGTAGTTCCCGATTCTCACATTTTATTTGTAACTTTACACGCAGAAATAAAAAACAATTAAAATGCATTTTAAATGGAACTACGAGCCACCTACATCTGAACAAAAGAAAGCTGCCGAAGAGTTGGGCTTGAAGATTGGAGTCAATCCAGTCATTGCCTCACTGCTCATCAAGCGCGGTATCACCACAGAGAGTGCTGCCAAACGGTTCTTCCGTCCGCAGCTTGCCGACCTCATAAATCCATTCCTCATGAAGGACATGGACTTGGCTGTCGACAGGCTCAACGACGCTATGGGGCGTAAGGAGCGCATACTCGTTTATGGCGACTACGATGTAGACGGATGCACCGCCGTGGCATTGGTTTACAAGTTCCTGCGTCAGTTCTATTCAAATATCGACTACTATATCCCCGACCGCTATGACGAGGGATATGGTGTCAGCAAAAAGGGAATCGACTACGCCAAAGACACGGGGGTGAAACTAATCATCATTCTTGACTGCGGAATAAAAGCAATCAAGGAGATAACCTATGCCAAGAGCCTTGGCATAGACTTCATTATTTGTGACCATCATGTGCCCGACGACGAGATGCCGCCTGCTGTCGCAATCCTCAACCCTAAGCGTCCCGACGACTCTTATCCGTTCAAGTATCTGTGCGGATGTGGTGTCGGATTCAAGTTCATGCAGGCATTCGCCAAGAACAACGGCATTTCGTTCTCAAGGCTTATCCCGCTGCTTGACTTCTGTGCCGTGAGCATAGCTGCCGACCTCGTACCGGTAGTCGACGAGAACCGCATCCTTGCGTTCCACGGACTGAAGCAGCTCAACCTAAACCCGAGTATCGGACTGAAAGCCATCATTGACATCTGCGGACTGAACGGACGCGAGATTTCAATGAGTGACATCATATTCAAAATCGGACCAAGAATCAACGCCAGCGGACGAATGGAGAACGGCAAGGAAACCGTTGACCTGCTCGTTGAGCGTGACTATGGCAATGCCATCCGTGAGGCAAAGCACATCGACAAATACAACGAGAAGCGCAAGGACGTCGATCGCCACATGACTGAGGAAGCCAACCAGATTGTCGCCCGCCTGGAGAGCCAGAAGCACCAGAACAGCATTGTCCTGTATGACGAGCACTGGAAGAAAGGCGTCATCGGCATCGTAGCCTCACGCCTGACGGAGATTTACTTCCGTCCTACCGTTGTGCTGACACGTAACGGCAACCTCGCCACAGGCTCAGCACGCTCAGTGGCTGGATTCGACATCTACTCGGCTATAAAGAGCTGCCGTGACATCCTGATGAACTTCGGCGGACACACCTACGCTGCCGGACTCACCTTGAAATGGGACGATGTCAAGGAGTTCCGCGACAGGTTCCAGAAGTATGTCGATGAGCACATACAGCCGGAGCAGACAGAGGCAATGATAAACATCGATGCCGTAATCGACTTCAAGGACATCACCAAGAAATTCCACAACGAAATAAAGAAATTCTCACCGTTCGGACCGGGCAACGAGAAGCCACTATTCTGCACGAAGAATGTCTACGACTTTGGCACCAGCAAGGTCGTCGGACGCGAGCAGGAGCACATCAAGCTGGAGCTCGTCGACTCGAAGTCTAGCAACGTGATGAACGGAATAGCTTTCGGTCAGAGTGAGTCGGCACGGTACATCAAGTCGAAGCACAGTTTCGACATAGCCTACACCATCGAGGACAACATCTTCAAGCGTGGTGCCGTCCAGCTGCAGATAGAGGACATCCGCCCGACTGAAAACGTTGAAAACTGATACATTGGACAAATACCTTGAGATTCTTCACAAGTACTGGGGCTACCCCGACTTCCGCGGTATACAACGGGAAATAATCGAGAGCATCGGTTCGGGCAACGACACGCTCGGACTAATGCCTACAGGTGGCGGCAAGTCGCTGACGTTCCAGGTTCCGGCATTGGCACAGAAGGGAGTATGCATAGTCATCACTCCCCTCATCTCGCTTATGAAGGATCAGGTCGACCACCTTCGGCAGAAGGACATCCCCGCTGCGGCAATATACTCAGGAATGCGGCACGACGACATCGTGTCAACACTGGAGAATTGTGTTTTTGGTGGTATAAAACTACTCTATATATCGCCTGAAAGACTTGGCTCCGAGCTCTTTCAGGCTAAGCTAAGCCATACCAAGGTGAGCTTCATTACCGTTGACGAAGCCCACTGCATAAGCCAATGGGGCTATGACTTCCGCCCGTCTTACTTGCAGATAGCCAAAGTCCGTGAACTTGTTCCCGACGCGCCGATACTTGCCTTGACAGCCACGGCAACGCCTGAAGTCATCGACGACATTCAGAAACAGCTGGCTTTCAAGAAGGAGAATGTCTTCCGCATGAGCTACGAGCGCAAGAACCTTGCTTACGTTGTGAGGAATACCGAGGATAAGGAGACCGAGCTGATACACATCCTGAAAAGTGTCGGCGGCTCAGCCATTGTTTATGTCAGAACCCGCAAGCGCACCCGTGATGTAGCCCGGATGCTCGTCGAGAGCAACATATCGGCGACATGGTATCACGCAGGACTCGACCCCGAGGTGAAAAGCCAGCGGCAAGAGGACTGGCAGAACGGCAAGACACGCGTCATTGTGGCAACTAACGCCTTCGGAATGGGTATCGACAAGCCCGACGTTCGGCTCGTTATACACCCCGATGCGCCATCGTCCATAGAGGCTTACTTCCAGGAGGCGGGACGTGCCGGACGGGACGGGAAGAAGAGCTATGCCGTGCTGCTCTGGAACCATCGTGACGAGCATACCCTGCGCAACCGTATAGACGCTACCTACCCTTCTAAGGATTATATCCGGGATGTCTACGAGCACCTTGCCTATTTCTTTGAAGTCGGAGTCGGCAGCGGACAAGGCACGACATTCGAGTTCAACATCGAGAAATTCTCCCGCGTTTACAAATACTTTCCGCTGAATGTCAACTCTGCCCTTGTACTCCTTCAACAAGCAGGCTACATAAACTATGACCCTGAGCCTGACACATCGGCACGGGTTATGTTCAAACTGACACGCGACGACCTGTACCGCCTTGAAAACCTGCCAAAGAACGAGGATGCTGTGATAACTGCATTGCTGCGTGACTACGGCGGACTGTTCACCGACTATGTTTATTTCGACGAGAGCATGATTGCCAAGGACAGCGGACTGTCTCGTGAGGCAATCTATCTTGCCTTGAAATCCCTCAACGGCAAGCACATCGTCAGTTTCATTCCCAGAAAGAGCACACCTCTTATAAGGTATGCCGTCGACCGTGTGGACGGGAAAGATGTCATTTTGTCAGAGGACATCTATGACAAGCGCAAGGAGCAGTTTGCCAAGCGAATCGACGCGATGATAGACTACATGAAGAACGACGACGAATGCCGTAGTCGCCAACTTTTGCGCTATTTTGGCGAGACTGACGTCAACGATTGCGGGCTGTGTGACGTCTGCCTGAGCCGCAAGCACGAGAAGAAGAATGGAACAGCCGATATTCGTCAGGCTATCCTCGGATTCCTTGCCGACGGAAAGCAACATTTCATCAATGAGCTGTACAAACTTGACTTATCCGGCGACGCGGTTGACAAAGAACTGGAGCGGCTGATTCAGGAGGAGATTGTCGAAATTGACAACAGTTATATCCGAAAGAAGAAATAAAAAGTGGAATAATCAAGGTATGGATTAAATATAGAACGAGTACAGGCACAAAAAAAATCGGATGTCATCACGACGTCCGATTTCCAAAAACAAACTACTTAAAAACTAATCTACTAAAACAAATCAAAAAAATATCTTTATGTCTATGTGTTCTATCTTATTCTTTCTGATTGCAAAATTAGCTATTTCTATAATAATCTGCAAATATTTTCCCCAAAAATTACGGATAATTTCACGATTAGTAACAAAAAAGGGGCAATTTTTTAGATTGCCCCTCATATTTGATAACTTGACTTTGCAAATATTACATAAATCGACTTTGCTAAAATCGGCTTACATCATACCTGGCTGACCTGCTGGAACAGCTGGTTTCTCCTCAGGCTTGTCAACGATGAGGCACTCAGTTGTGAGGAACATACCAGCGATAGAAGCTGCATTCTCCAGAGCTACGCGCTCAACCTTAGCCGGGTCGATGACACCTGCTGCACGCAGATCCTCATACTTTTCAGCGCGAGCGTTGTAACCGAAGTCGCCCTCACCGGCGCGAACCTTGTCGACAACGACTGCACCTTCGCCACCTGCGTTAGTGACAATCTGGCGGAGAGGCTCCTCGATAGCACGGCGAACGATGTTTATACCGGTCTGCTCGTCAGCATTCTCACCCTTCAGACCCTCAAGTTCCTTCTGGGCGCGGATGTATGTTGTGCCACCACCGACAACAACACCTTCCTCTGTAGCTGCACGTGTAGCGCAGAGAGCATCATCAACGCGGTCCTTCTTCTCCTTCATCTCAACCTCTGAGTTAGCACCTACATACAGTACTGCAACTCCACCGGCGAGCTTTGCAAGACGCTCCTTGAACTTATCCTTGTCGTAAGAAGATGTAGTGTTGGCAATCTCATTCTTGATCTGAGCAACACGGCTCTGGATGTTCTCTTTAGCACCACCACCGTCAACGATCGTTGTGTTATCCTTGCTAACGGTAACCTTCTTGGCTGTACCAAGCATCTCGAGTGTAGCCTTGTCGAGTGTCAGACCCTTGTCCTCACTGATAACGGTACCACCGGTCAGAACAGCGATGTCCTCAAGCATAGCCTTACGACGGTCGCCGAAGCCAGGAGCCTTGACAGCGCAGATCTTCAAGCCTGCACGCAGACGGTTGACAACGAGTGTTGTCAGAGCCTCTGAGTCAACATCCTCAGCGATGACGAGCAATGGACGACCACTCTCGGCAGCTGACTGCAGGATAGGCAGGAAGTCCTTGATGTTAGAAATCTTCTTATCATAGATAAGGATGTATGGGTTCTCCATAACGCACTCCATCTTGTCAGCATCGGTTACGAAATAACCTGACAGATAGCCACGGTCGAACTGCATACCCTCGACAACGTCAATGTGGGTGTCACGGGTCTTGCTCTCCTCGATAGTGATGACACCATCCTTAGTAACCTTGCGCATTGCGTCAGCAAGCAGCTTACCAATCTCAGGATCGTTGTTGGCTGATACGGTAGCAACCTGTTCAATCTTATCGTAGTTGTCGCCAACGACCTCAGCGTTGTTCTTGATGTAGTCAACGACCTTGGCAACAGCCTTGTCGATACCACGCTTCAGATCCATTGGGTTTGCACCTGCAGCTACATTCTTAAGACCCTCATTGACAATAGCTTGTGTAAGGATTGTAGCTGTTGTTGTACCGTCACCGGCATCGTCGCCAGTCTTGCTTGCAACACTCTTTACGAGCTGTGCACCGGTATTCTCGAACTTGTCCTCGAGCTCTACCTCCTTAGCAACTGTTACACCATCCTTAGTGATCTGTGGAGCACCGAACTTCTTCTCGATGACTACGTTACGACCCTTAGGGCCAAGTGTAACCTTCACTGCGTTAGCCAGCTGGTCAACGCCACTCTTGAGCAACTCACGTGCCTCTGTATCGAATTTAATTATCTTTGCCATTTTACGAAATTCATTTATAAATCCCCTCCAAGCCTCCCCCACGGGGAGGATGTTTAGTTACCTAAGCCAAATGAAGTGGATTTGTAATTCTATTTGATTATAACTTTAATTTATTATGTGTTCTGAAGCCTAGCCCTGTTGAGGTTTGGTGGGGACTCTTGATACCCTTATTTGAGAATTGCCAATACGTCACTCTGACGCATGATAAGATACTTCTCGCCCTCATTCTCGAGCTCTGTGCCGGCATACTTGCCATAGAGCACCTCATCGCCCTCTTTGAGAACCATCTTGTCGTCCTTAGTTCCCTCGCCGACAGCGATGACCTTGCCACGCTGTGGTTTCTCTTTAGCTGTATCAGGAATAATAATTCCACCTACTTTTTCCTCAGCTGGTGCAGGAAGTACCAGCACTCTGTCTGCTAATGGTTGAATTTTCATAATCTATTGTTGTTTTAAAATTTTACGTTTTCGCCTAACACTATACGAAAACCGTGCCAATATCTGCCGAAACACGATTTTCAACTCTTAATAAATCCTAATTGACAGAATTGGCAAACCATGACTGACAACATTGGCAGTAGGTGCGGCAGTCTCTGAATCTGCAAATATAGGGGCAACGATATCCGAATAGCCGAGTATAGGGGCGACGATTTCCGAATTGTCGAGTAAAAATCTAAGGGGATGCCTCGAAGAGGCTGAATTTCCAGTTTAGCCTCTTCGAGGCAATGATAATCATTCCAAATTAATTCTCAAAAAGATTGCAGACAAGGCACAAGAAATGCATAAACGCCTTATATTCAGTCACTACGTAATATGTACGGAGGGGCTGAACGCACTGCGTTAGTTCATCATTGGTGTGACGAAGGTTCGAAGACCGTCGCTCCTACAATAACTGAACTCTACATTGTCAAAGCAGAAATGTTACAAATGTTGCATTGTTGCATGTTGCATTGTTGCAATAAGGGATTTCGATGTTCGTTAGTGTATCTTGGAGTTGGAAAAGTAACAAAGTAACGGTAACAAAGTAACAAATTCGATTTTGCAAGAAAGATGATTTAAAATTGAAAATAAATACGACAAATAAATAATATTTTAATATATAATAAATTTTATAATAATATATAATATTTAAATATTATATATTATTATAACTATTGTTACTCTCTTTTTCTTAACAAGCCTCTGTGTCTTAGAAAAGTGAATTTGTTACTTTGTTACCGTTACTTTGTTACCTTTGATTTTTCTTATTGCAACAATGCAACCTGCAACAATGCAACAAATCTGTCTGTCAGAATTGGTCGCAAAAAGAAAATCGGCAGGCCCCCAATCCCTCTCAAATACCGATGCACGCTAATGATTAACTTGTGTTAACATTTTACTTAACCCGCAACTCTTGGAGAAAGCAAATAAATGTATTAACTTTGTGCTCAAAATAGAAACGAGCGTGAAATGAGTAGTCCAAATATTATTGAGCACCTGACAAAGACCATTGAGGAGCTGTCGACCGAGGAGTCGATGAAAGGCATTTTCCACGAGCACCGTGACGGCGACCCGCTGCCTTCAGGACGTGAGCTAGAGGAGATTATAGACCTGTCGAGGTCGGTTCTGTTCCCCGGTTATTACGGCGACTCGAATGTCAACCAGAACACCATCAGCTACCACATCGGTGTGAACATGGAGCGATTGCACAAGTTGCTCACCCGCCAGATCATGGCTGGTCTGCTGTTCAATCAGGACTGCCACTGCGCACAGCCGCTGGAGGAGCAGAGCCTCTGCAAGAGCAACGCCGAGACAATAGCCCTCACCGTACTGCAACGCTATCCTGAGATTCGCCGCACGCTGAGCTCCGATGTCGAGGCTGCTTTCGAAGGCGATCCGGCAGCAATCAACGAGGGCGAGGTCATCAGCTGCTACCCTGTCATCAAGGCGCTGACAAACTACCGCATAGCCCACGAGCTCTACCGTGAGGAAGTGCCGCTCATTCCACGAATGATTACCGAACTCGCCCATTCAGAGACTGGCATCGACATCCACCCTGCCGCAACAATAGGACGCCATTTCACCATCGACCACGGAACGGGTGTGGTTATCGGAGCTACCTGCATCATCGGCGAGAACGTCAAGCTCTATCAGGGTGTAACACTCGGAGCAAAGAGTTTCCCTCTCGACGAGAACGGCAAGCCAATAAAGGGTATTCCACGTCACCCGATCATCGGCAACAATGTCATCATCTATGCCAATGCGACAGTTCTCGGACGAATCCACATCGGCGACGGCTGTGTTGTTGGCGCCAACGTATGGGTCACCCGTGACATGAAGCCGGGCACAAAGAAATACAAGACCGAGAAGACCGACAAACTCGATATGTTCTTTGAAGAGGGAGGAGGAATATGACAATGCAAAATGCAAAATGCAAAATTCAAAATTATGATTACCTTTGAAACGAGAAAGGAAAGCTATCGAATAATATTTGGATTTTGTGAAATGCATGAGTAATCATAATTTTGAATTTTGAACTTTGAATTTTGAATTAATGGAAGAATTCCAAATTATCGCCAAGACCTTCATGGGACTTGAGCAGGTGCTGGCACAGGAGCTCACGGAGCTTGGCGCCAACAACATTGAGATAGGACGCCGAATGGTGTCGTTCACCGGAAACAAGGAAATGATGTACCGTGCCAACTTCCAGTTGCACACGGCAATACGAATACTGAAGCCTATAGCCCGCTTCAAGGCACGCTCTGCCGAGGACATGTACAACGAGGTGCGCAAGATCGACTGGAGCAAGTATATTCTGCCGGGCAAGACTTTCTCGGTCGACTCAGTGGTCTACTCCGATGATTTCCGCAACTCACGGTTCGTGACATACAAGGTCAAGGACGCCATCGTCGACCAGTTCCGCGAAAATACCGGCAAACGCCCGAACATCTCTGTTTCGAATCCTGACATTCGTCTGAACATTCATATTGCCGAGGATGATGCCACATTGTCACTCGACTCGTCAGGTGAGAGTCTGCATCGCCGTGGCTACCGCCAGGAGTCGGTCGAGGCTCCGCTGAATGAGGTGCTAGCAGCAGGAATGATTCTTATGACAGGCTGGCGCGGCGAGACCGACTTCATCGACCCGATGTGCGGCTCTGGTACTATTCCTATCGAGGCTGCGCTCATAGCACGCAACATCTCGCCGGGCGTGTTCCGTAAGGAGTTCGCCTTCGAGAAATGGCCTGACTTCGATGCCGACCTCTTCGACGAGATTTACAACGATGACTCACAGGAGCGTGAGTTCACACATCATATTTATGGCTACGATGTCGACATGAAGGCTGTCAATACGGCACGACTGAATGTCAAGGCAGCAGGTCTGTCGAAGGATATAACCATCGATCAGCAGGACTTCAAGGACTTCACACAGCCGAAGGAGAAGAGCATCATCGTGATGAACCCTCCTTATGGTGAGCGCATCTCAACCGACAATCTCCTTGGCACTTACCGCATGATCGGCGAGCGTTTCAAGAATGCGTTCAAGGGCAATGAGGCGTGGGTTCTCTCCTATCGTGAGGAGTGTTTCCGTGCCATCGGCTTGAAGCCGTCAATCAAGATACCTCTTTATAATGGCTCGCTGGAGTGCGAGTTCCACAAGTACGTCCTCTTCGATGGCAACATGAAGGACTTCCGCCACGAGGGTGGCATCGTCAAGACCGACGAGGAGAAGAAGGAGATGGCGCAGAAGCACCGTTTCAAGAAGAACCGTGAGTTCAAGCAGCGCCTCGATGAGGAGGAGAACAATGAGGAAGGCGACATCCGCAGCTTTAAGTTCCACTCGTTCAAGGAGCCTGACGGTCGCCGTCCACGCATCGGCCGCCATGATGATGAGCACCATTTCAGCCGGTCGAAGGAGGGTTACAAGAACAAGTTCCGTGACCACGATGATGACGACCGCTCTTTCAAGAAGGGCAAACGTTTCGGAGACAAGGGTGGCAAGCGTTTCGGTGACGGCAAGCGTTTCGGAGGCAAGGACCGCCGTGGTGGCAAAGGCCGCCGCTTCGACGATGACGAGGATTAACTGATAGCCTCAAAGAGGCAAAATCTTAGTAACCCCACACAAGGGAGTGAAACGACCGCAGTGTGGGGGACAAGGGGACATGGGATACTCTGTTAACTCCGTGCCTCGAAGAGGTACAACAACACGCAGTGTGTATGATTTAGTTCATACTGCTATTGCGAGTCTCCGACTCACGGAGCCATTTTTCTGCGCTCTGCTACCACCCCCACTCTGCGCTCCGCTTGAGTGGGGTTACTGAAAGTTCAGCCTCTTCGAGGCTAGTGTGACACAAATGAACTAAATAAAATTGAGGTTATAAGCCATAACGCATTATATAGATAATGAAAAGAAGTACATACACAAGCATACTATTTCTCATAGCATGCCTTATCAATTCAACGGCAGCAATGGCACAGGAGAAGCAATTCACTCTTGAGGACCTGAACTTCGGAGGTGTCAACGCCTACAAGTTCTATCCCGAGAACAGATACACCACATGGTGGGGCGACCGCCTCATACGCCAGGAGCTCGACTACTGCGCCGAGGTGAACAAAGCCAATGGCAAGGAGACAAAGATTGTCGGTCTCGACGAGATTAACAAGGCGGCAGGACTTGCCGACTCACTGCTTATCCGCCACCTCTACAACGCCACATTCCCTTATGCCGACGAGCCGATTATCAGTGTCGAGAACACTAAGGAGCACATTCTTTATAACTTCAAGACAAAGAAAGTCGTCTGGCGTTCCGGCGCACTCAACACCGACCAGAGTTTCAACGTCTATGGCGATGAGAAGCAGAGCTCAGAGTGGAGTCCGGCATCACGTGCCACAGCATTCGTTGCCAAGGATCAGCTATATGTCGTCGATGGCAAAGGCAAGATGGTGAAACTCACCGAGGACGGTTCCCGCAACATCGTTTACGGACAGAGCGTACACCGTGACGAGTTCGGCATCAACGGCGGACTGTTCTGGAGTCCCAAGGGCAACCGACTCGCCTTCTACCGCATGGATCAGTCGATGGTGACAGACTTTCCACTTGTCGATATTCCGGAAGTCGACTGGACACCAAAGCCTGGGCAGAGCCGCATTGCCACACCGGCACCCGAGAAATACCCTATGGCTGGCGAGACTAGCCACAAGGTAACTGTAGGAGTTTACGACCTTAAGTCCGGCAAGACCATTTACCTTAAGGCTGGCGATCCTACCGACCGCTATTTCACTAACATTGCATGGAGCCCCGACGAGCAGACCATCTATATGTTCGAGCTCAACCGCGACCAGAACGACTGCCGTCTTGTCAGTTATAATGCCACAACAGGCGACAAGATTGCTGAGCTCTACCGTGAGACCGACGCCAAATATGTCGAACCTCTCCACCCTATCGTCTTCCTTCCGTGGAACTCCAACGAGTTCGTTATGCAGAGTCAGAAGGACGGCTACAACCACCTATACCTATTTAATAAGGACGGCAAGGAGCTGAAGCAGATTACCAAAGGCAAATGGGTTGTGATGGATATGCTCGGATTCAACACCAAGCACCACAGCATTATCTATGAGAGCAACGAGGCAAACCCCATCCAGCAGAACGTTTGGATTGTGGACATTGAGACCGGCAAGCGTGCTCTGATGGACAACTCAGGCAAGGGCTGGCACAACGGCTCTATCAGCACAAGCGGACGATACATCCTCGACAACTTCTCTGAGCCTACCGTTCCACGCAAGATTGCCATTGTCGATACCGAGAATGGCAAGTGCACCCAATATCTCACTGCCGCAGACCCATGGAAGGGCTACAACCAGCCCGAGTTCAGCACTGGCACCATCAAGGCTGCCGACGGAGTTACAGACCTTTATTATCGTCTTGTAAAACCGGTGAACTTCGACCCGAAGAAGAAATATCCTACAATAGTATATGTATATGGTGGACCTCACGCCCACAATGTCGATGCACGCTGGCACTGGGCTAGCCGCTCATGGGAGACCTACATGGCTCAGAAGGGCTATGTGCTCTTCATCCTCGACAACCGTGGCAGTGAGAACCGTGGCAAGGACTTCGAGCAAGTTACCTTCCGCCACCTCGGTCAGGAGGAGATGAAGGACCAGATGAAGGGTGTCGACTTCCTGCGCACCCTGTCGTATGTCGATACTGCCCGCATCGGTGTTCATGGATGGAGCTTCGGCGGATTCATGACTATCTCACTGATTACTAACTATCCTGACGTCTTCAAGGTTGCCGTTGCCGGTGGCCCTGTCATCGACTGGAAGTGGTATGAGGTTATGTATGGCGAGCGTTATATGGACACTCCGCAGACTAACCCCGAGGGCTATCGTCAGACTTCATTGCTCTACAAGGCTAAGGACTTGAAGGGCAAGCTGCAAATCATCATCGGACTCAACGACCCTGTTGTCGTTCCGCAGCATGCATTCTCTTTCCTCAAGGCTTGCATCGCCGCCGGCACTCAGCCCGACTTCTTCGTCTATCCTGGTGAGCCCCACAACATGCGTGGTCATCAGTCCGTCCATCTGCATGAGAGGATAACACAGTATTTTGAGGATTATCTAAAGAACCGTTAAATATGAAGATCTTATTACTTGGAAGTGGAGGGCGCGAACATGCTCTTGCTTGGAAGATTGCTCAAAGTCCGAAATGCTCTAAATTGTATATTGCTCCAGGAAACGCGGGCACTAACAGCGTAGGTGAAAATGTTCCTATTGGCGTTAATGAATTCGACAAGCTGAAGGATTTTGCAGCCAGCCATGACATTGATATGCTGGTAGTTGGTCCAGAGGTACCATTGGTTGGCGGTATTGCCGACGAATTCAAGAACGACCCACGGACAAAGGACATTCCTGTCATCGGTCCTAGCAAGGCTGGTGCCGAGCTCGAAGGCTCAAAGGACTTTGCCAAGGGATTCATGAAGCGTCATAACATTCCGACAGCCGCTTACGAAACATTCGACGGCACAACGGTTGAAGAGGGACTGAAATTCCTTGAGACACTGCAGCCACCTTACGTTCTGAAAGCCGACGGACTGGCAGCCGGTAAGGGTGTGCTCATCGTTCCGACTCTCGAAGAAGCGAAGAAGGAATTCAAGGACATGCTCGGCGGTATGTTTGGCAATGCCAGCGCAAAGGTTGTCATTGAGCAGTTCCTCAGCGGTATCGAGTGCTCAGTATTCGTTCTGACCGACGGCGACCACTACAAGATTCTGCCGGAGGCAAAGGACTATAAGCGCATCGGCGAACACGACACTGGTCTGAATACCGGTGGTATGGGTTCCGTTTCGCCAGTTCCATTCGCAACTAAAGAGTGGATGCAGAAGGTTGAAGACCGCATCATCCGTCCGACTGTCGAGGGACTGAAGGAAGAGGGTATCGACTACAAGGGCTTCATCTTCTTCGGACTTATCAATGTCAATGGCGACCCGATGGTTATCGAGTACAACTGCCGCATGGGCGACCCGGAGACCGAGACCGTTATGCTTCGCCTGAAGAGCGACATCGTCGACCTCTTCGAGGGTGTTGCCAATGGCGACCTCGACAAGCGTCCTATCGAGTTCGACGACCGTGCAGCCGTCTGTGTCATGCTCGTCAGCGGCGGTTACCCACAGAAGTATGTCAAGGGCTATCCTATCACAGGCATCGACAAGGTTGAAGGCTCTGTCGTCTTCCATTCCGGCACTGCACTGAAAGACGGACAGGTTGTCACTGATGGCGGTCGTGTCATTGCTGTCTCTTCTTACGGCAAGGACAAGGAAGAGGCTCTGCAGAAGTCGTTCCATGAGGCTCAGAAGATTGAGTTCAAGGACAAGTACTTCCGTCGTGACATCGGACAAGACCTATAGTGAGTGAGGAATGTTGAATGTTGAATGTTGAATGTTGAATGTTGAGTGTTGAATTTTCAATGTTCAATGTTCAATGTTCAATTCCAACATTCCACACTCCACATTCAACATTCAATATTAGAAAAAAGGTGGAGAAGCAAGTATTTGCATCTATAGAACACAAGCGTTTTCAGAATAAAGTTGCGGAGAGTCGCTGGTCGGCTCTTCGCACTAGTATTATTGCCCTGGTCATCTGGCTGGCGGCAGGACTCCGTACGTTTGAGCCGAACATCGTTATCAGCTTCGTTTGCATAGCCATGACGGCTATAATGATGGGGCAGCTCAACAGCACCAATGCCCTCATCCGCATCTACAGCCGAATGATAATGTGCTCCTATCTTGCCATCACGTCAGTGGCTACATTCCTCTTTGCCGACATCAGTCCGGCACTGGTAACGCTCTGTGCTGCCATCTGTTACACCTTCCTTTTCCGCTGTTATCAGGACAAGAACTCACCCGGCTGGATTTTCTATGCCTATCTGGCACTCGGCTTGGCAAGCGTCTTCTGGGTTCAGGCGTTGTTCTTCCTGCCTTTCCTGTGGATAGTCACGGCTACCAACCTGCTGGCAATGAACTTCCGCAATTTCATTGCCTCATTGCTTGGCGTCATTACCCCGTATTGGTTTACATTCGCGTGGTATGCATTCACTGACAATGTGTCAGCATTTGTCGAGCATTTCACCAATATCATTTCATTCGGACACATAGCCAACCTCAGCGTTCTGACGACCCACGAGCTGGTAACCTTTGCGTTCATCATTTTGCTCGCCGTGACGGGAATGCTCCATTTCGCCAACAAAGCCCATCAGGACAATATCCGCACGCGGTTGCTCTATGAGACATTCATAGCAATCGACGCCCTGACACTTGTCTTCATCATTCTCCAGCCACAGCAGTTCCGGTTCCTCTATGGTATACTCGCTGTCAACACAGCCCCGCTTATCGGTCATTTCATTGCCCTCACCCATACCAAGTGGACCAACTGGTACTTCATCTCACTGCTGGTTCTGGCTGTCGTAATCTGTGCTTACAATATATGGATACCATAAGCGCATTCCTTCTCAACTACGGCTATTGGGGAATGCTCATCGCCGCATTCCTCGCCGGAAGTTTCTTTCCATTCTCGTCCGAGGCAGTCATGCTAGGACTGCTTGCCGCCGGACTGAAGCCTGTGCCACTGGTTATCTATGGTACAATAGGCAACGTCGGTGGCTCATTGTTCAATTATTTCATAGGCAGCCTCGGCAAACTGGTGTGGGTCGAGAAATATCTCCATGTCAAACGGGAATCACTTGTCAAGGCCCAGAAGTTCATGGGTAACCACGGAGCATGGATTGGCTTTTTCGCTTTCCTGCCAATCATCGGCTCTGCCATAACCATCCTTCTAGGCTATACCCGTGCCAATAAATTCATCTCTTTCTTGTCGATTACAATCGGCAAACTACTCCGCTACATTATATTAATGGGCAGCGTAGGACTATTGTTTAATTGAAAATTGAAAATTGAAAATTAAAAGTTCAATGCTCAAAATTCAATGTTCAAAGTACAAAATTATGAAGTAAACATAATTTTGAATATAGAATTTTGCATTTTGCATTGAATTCACTACCTTTGCACCAAATTATTTCGAAATAACATCATTTTAAATTTAATAATGAAACAATTTAAGTTAGTGGACTGCATTGTCGGATGGGTTGTGTTTGCCATAGCCGCATTCGTCTATTGCTCGACCATTGAACCGACAGCCTCTTTCTGGGATTGCCCTGAGTTCATCACAACAGCCTACAAGCTTGAAATTGGCCACCCACCTGGGGCACCATTCTTCATGCTTACAGCCAATCTCTTCACACAGTTTGTCAACGACCCGACACTTGTTGCCAAGATGGTCAACACGATGAGCGCCCTGTTGAGTGCCACCTGTATCATGTTCCTCTTCTGGACAATCAGTCATCTGACACGTAGACTCATCGTCCGCGACGGCGACACTCCTACACTGAGCAAGGCAATCGCCATCGAGGGTTCTGCACTTGTCGGTTCGCTCATCTACTGCTTCAGCGACACATTCTGGTTCTCAGCTGTCGAGGGTGAGGTTTATGCTTACTCGTCAGCCTTCACCGCCGTTGTGTTCTGGCTTATCCTCAAGTGGGAGGAGCATGCCGACGAGCCTCACAGCGACCGTTGGCTGGTGCTCATCACCTACATGACAGGTCTGTCAATTGGTGTCCACTTGCTGAACTTGCTGTGCATACCGGCTATCGTATTGGTATTCTACTATAAGAAATGGCCTAATGCCAACCTCAAAGGCTCTATCATCGCTCTGCTCATCTCGTTTGTACTTGTTGCAGCCGTGCTTTACGGAGTCGTACCGGGCATTATAACCGTCGGCGGCTGGTTTGAGCTGTTCTTCACCAATACCCTTGGCATGCCTTTCAACACTGGTACGATTATCTATATCATCGTGCTCATTGCCGGAGTACTCTGGGCTATCTATGAGACCTACACCAACAAGAGCGTAAAGCGTGAGAATATCGCCTTCCTTGTTGCCGTAGCCCTGCTTGGCATCCCGTTCTACGGCTTTGGCTGGGGCGCATTCTTCACCGGTGCAATCGTTCTTGCCATTCTTTGGTTCGTTCTCAAGAAGTTCAAGAACATCATCACATCACGTGTCAAGAACACTGCCCTGCTCTGTATGCTCATGCTGATGATCGGCTATTCATCTTACGCCCTCATCATCATCCGCTCTACAGCCAACCCTCCAATGGATCAGAACTCTCCTGAGGACATCTTCACTCTCGGCAACTACCTCAGCCGTGACCAGTATGGCGACCATCCACTCTTCTACGGACAGGCTTACACCTCACAGCTCTCTTACCATCCGGTTGGCGAGGGCATGCAGGCTCCTGACGTTGAGAATGGCGCCCCTATATACGAGAAGAAGGAGAAGGCTAACCCTAACGAGCCTGACTCATACTTCATTCCTACTCATAAGGACAAGTACAAATACGCTGAGAACATGCTGTTCCCACGTATGTATGACCAGGCCCATGCCAACGAGTATGAGTCTTGGATGGGTGGAGTCGACAAGCGTGATGCCGGCGACGGTGTAGAGATTCCTACACAGGGCGAGAACATCCGTTTCTTCCTCTCTTATCAGTGCAACTTCATGTACTGGCGTTACTTCATGTGGAACTTCTGCGGACGTCAGAACGATGTTCAGGGCAATGGCGAACTCGAGCACGGCAACTGGATTACAGGTATTCCGTTCATCGACAATGCCATGTATGGCGACCAGAGCCTTCTGCCTGATGAGCTTAAGGCTTACGATCCTGTAAAGAATCCGACCGGAAACAAGGGACACAATGTCTATTATGGACTGCCTCTGCTTCTTGGTCTTATCGGACTCTTCTGGCAGGCATTCCGTGGCAAGCGTGGCATCCAGCAGTTCTGGGTAGTATGCTTCCTGTTCTTCATGACCGGACTTGCCATCGTATTCTATCTGAACCAGACACCGAGTCAGCCACGTGAGCGTGACTACGCTTACGCCGGTTCTTTCTATGCCTTCGCAATATGGTGCGGACTTGGAGTAGCAGCCATCATCGACTGGCTCAAGAAGCTGAAGATTCAGCCTGTAGCTGTAGCAGCCGTTGTCTCTATCCTTGCCCTGTTTGTTCCTATTCAGATGGGCTCGCAGAACTGGGACGACCACGACCGCTCTAACCGCTACACCTGCCGTGACTTCGGACGCAACTATCTGATGAGCCTTCAGCCGAAGAGCAACGCCATCATCTATACCAATGGTGATAACGATACCTTCCCACTCTGGTACAACCAGGAAGTTGAGGGTCAAGGCACTGAGTTCCGCGTCTGCAACCTCAGTTATCTGAGCACCGACTGGTACATCGACCAGATGCTCCGTCCGGCTTACGACTCTAAGCCAGCTCCTATAACATGGAAGCGTCTGGAGTATGTAACAGGCACTAACGAATATGTCCGTGTCAATCCGGATATGAAGGACGACATTGCCGACCTCTATAAGAACTATCCTCAGCAGGCTAAGGAAGTATTCGGCGACAACCCATACGAACTTAAGAACATCCTTAAGTACTGGGTTCGCAACGACTTCTCGCCAAAGCAGAAGGAGATTCTCAAGCAACTCTACGGATTCAACTCCGACGACGAGATGCGTCAGGCTCTGAATGTCATCCCGACAGACACCCTCTATCTAACCGTCGACAAGAACGCTGTCCTGAAGAGTGGCATGCAGATCAACAAGGATTCTATCCCTGACCGCATGGTTATCTCACTTGCTGGTCACAGCTCTCTCATTAAGTCTAACCTGATGATGCTTGAGATGCTCGCCAATGCCAACTGGACTCGTCCTCTGTACATTGCGACCACCGTTGGCTCCGACGCTTACGCCGGACTTGCCGACAACCAGTTGCAGGAAGGATTGGCTAACCGTATCGTTCCTTACAATGTCGACCCGAACAATAACATCGATGTCGACAAGACCTACGATGCTGTCATGAACCGCTTCCGCTTCGGTGGATTGTCTCGTCCGGGTCTCTACATCGACCAGACAGTTATGCGCATGTGCTACACTCACCGTCGTCTGATGGCTCAGTTGGCACTGGCTCTTATCCAGAAGAACGACAAGGGTCGTGCCCTGAAGGTTCTTGAGAAAGCCGAGAAGGAAATACCTTACTACAATGTTCCAGCCAACGCAATGGCAGGCGACATGAGCATCGCTCAGGCTTGGTATCTCCTCGGCAAGAAGGACAAGGGACGCAAACTTGCCGACCAGCTCTGGAAGACTGCCAGCCAGTACCTCAACTACTACTTGAGTCTTGGCGACCGTGGCTTCAACATGAGTATGGACAATTGCAGAGTACAGTTGGGTTATGTCATGACCAACCTTCTGAAGATTACCGAGCAGACAGATCCTGACTGGTGCTCTAAGCAGCAGGCTTCTTACAGTCAGTTCATGAACCGCTACCAGCTTAAGGGCGGTAAGATGGACTAACTCGTAGACTATACTTCATTAAATATAATGTGTAAATATCATCGGGGACTTCCCCGGTGATATTTATGCGTTATAATTAATACCATCAATAAAACATTTATAATAAAATAAACTAAACGCAGTGATAATTGAGCAACCAGCCAAATGGCTAAGGTGGATTTATCCCCATGCACTATGGAGAATGGACAAGAACGAACATGCAGTTTACCTTACGTTCGACGACGGTCCCATTCCTCAGAGCACGCCCTTTATCCTCGATACCCTTCGCAAGTTCGGCATCAAGGCAACATTCTTTATGGTTGGCGACAATGTCCGCAAATATCCTAAACTTTATGAACAAATTGTTGCCGAAGGTCATCAGGTAGGCAACCACACTTTCCATCATCTCGGCTCATTCAAGCACTGGGCTATCACCTACGGGTATGACGTTCAAGATGCCAACGAACTTATCCACTCCCATCTGTTCCGTCCGCCTCATGGATGGATGCGCCACGCCGTTTATTGGTGGCTGAGCCGGAAGTTCACCATCGTTATGTGGGATCTTGTTACCCGCGACTACTCCAAATGGCTCACTGCCGACGATGTTGTCAACAACGTGAAACGCTATGCCCGCAACGGGTCTATCATTACTTTCCACGACTCGCTGAAGAGCATCGACAAGCTTCAGACTGCTCTGCCGGAGAGCCTTCAGTGGCTAAAAGATCAAGGGTATGAATTCAAGACTATCCCGTGAAATAAAAGCCGAGGCAAAACGTCTCGGTTTTTTTGCTTGTGGCATAGCGAAGGCTGAGCCAGTTGATGCCGACACACAGCGTCATGTCCGTGAGTGGGTAAGCAAGAAGGACTATGCCGGTATGGAGTATATGGCGAACAATCTGGAGAAACGCCTCGACCCCACCCTGCTTGTCCCTGGCACAAAGAGCATTATAAGCGTAGCCCTAAACTACGCACCAAAGGTTGTTATCGACGATTCTGATAACGACAAATATCATTTTGCCGCATACGCTCTCGGCAAGGATTACCATGACATTATAAAAAAGAGACTCCGATTACTTGCAAACAAGTTTAACTGGAAAGAACTCTCTGCCAACGAGACTACTCCCAACAGCACAGAAGATTCGGTGGCAGTCTTCCGTTGCTTTGTCGACAGTGCTCCAGTATTGGAACGTTACTGGGCTGTTCGTGCCGGACTCGGATGGATAGGCAAGAACCACTCGCTTATTATTCCTCATGCCGGGACAATGTTCTTTCTCGGTGAGATATTCGTCAATATAGAACTGGAGTATGACAAACCGACACGGAACTTCTGCGGACGCTGCACCCGATGTATTGACTCCTGCCCAACCCACGCCCTTGCTACCGAACCTTTCGATGCCTCACTTTGCCTGAGCTATCAACTCATTGAGAACCGTGGCGAACTGTCGGAAACGGCAAAGGAGAATATGGGTGACACCATCTATGGTTGCGACCGTTGTCAGCAAGCTTGTCCGTGGAACCGTTTCGCCACACCAAATGACGACCCTGAAATGCAGCCCAGTGAGGAATTCTTGAATATGACCAAGGAAGACTGGCAGCATCTTGATATCGAGAAATACCGCCGCCTCTTTAAGGGTTCAGCCGTTAAGCGTGCCAAATATGAGGGTCTTATGCGGAATATCCATGCAGCAAGTGAAGAAGAAGGATAGCCATTTTCAATTTATATCCACTATAAAACAAATGGCGATATTTTGGTATACCAGAGCTACATCAGCCCTATCATAAATTCCTTCCCCCCAACGTTTATTTCCAGAGAAGTTGGCAATATCTCAATCTTTTTTATTATTTTTGCCACATGAATACTATTGATTTCATCATTTTCCTTGTATTCACGGTAGGCGTGGTGCTGTTCGGATGCTCATTTTTCAAGAAAGGCTCATCGGCTGATGAATTCACGTCAGCGGGTCGTTCGTTGCCGGGGTGGCTGGTAGGCATGAGCATCTTCGCCACTTACGTCAGTTCAATAAGTTACATAGGCTATCCGGGTAAGGCATTCGCAGGAAACTGGAACGCCTTCGTGTTCAGCCTTTCCATTCCAATAGCTTCTTTCTTTGCTTCGAAATACTTCGTACCATTCTACCGAAATAACGGAAGCATATCAGCCTACGCATTCCTCGAGGAGCGTTTCGGGCGGTGGGCACGCATCTACGCATCAGCTTGCTACCTTCTGACACAGATAGCAAGAATGGGGTCAATCCTCTATCTGCTTGCATTGCCGATGTATATCCTAATGGGATGGAATATCCATTTAGTTATAATAGCAACAAGCGTTGCCATCATTCTCTATTCCATGCTGGGAGGTATCAAGGCAGTCATTTGGACTGATGCCATTCAAGGATTCATCCTTATAGCCGGTGCACTTTTATGCCTGATTCTCTTGCTTGCAGGAATGCCCGAAGGTCCGAAGCAAGCCATCGACTTAGCAATCAATTCGCCGGAAGGAAACAAATTCTCACTAGGTTCTTTCAGCGGAGATGTCACGTCAAGCACATTCTGGGTATGCCTTATTTATGGCATATTCATAAACCTGCAGAACTATGGCATCGACCAGAACTATGTCCAGCGCTACCACACGGCAAGGGACATGAAAGCCGCAAAGTTCTCTGCACTCTTTGGCGGATACCTCTTTATTCCGGTATCAGCACTTTTCTTCCTTATCGGCACATTCCTCTATTCTTACTACACAGCCCAGCCAGGCTTGCTGCCACAGTCGATTGCAGCCAAGCCCGACTATGTATTCCCCTACTTCATTGTAAACAGTCTTCCGGTAGGACTTCGCGGACTGCTCATCGCCTCCATCTTTGCGGCGGGCATGAGCACGGTAGCCACAAGCATAACGAGCAGTTCCACTATAGTGCTGTCCGACTATGTCAAGCCTTACTGCAAACAGCTTTCCGAGAACACCCACCTGGTAATACTGAAAGCATCGAGTGCTGCCATTGGAGCCTTGGGAATAATCGTTGCACTTGCCATGCTGAAAGCCGAGAGCATTATCGACGCATGGTGGACTCTCAGCTCTATATTCTCCGGGGGAATGCTCGGACTATTCCTGCTAGGCTATTGCGTGAGGAAAGCACGGAAAATCCAGGCAATCGTCGGCACTGTCTGCGGAGTCATCGTGATATGCTGGATCTCACTCGCCAAGCCTCTCAACCTTCCCGGAATCCACCTGCATGAATATCTGGCTATAGTTCTCGGCACAATGACGATATTCATTGTTGGATTCATACTCACCACATTAATTCCCAACAAGAAGAAAGGCTAATGTTTTAATGTGTATTAAAAAATCAGTGTCATTGGTAAGTTGAATTTTAAATTTATTACCTTTGCATCTCGAAATCAAGATAACACGATAAACGACACATATTTAAGGAGAAAACAAACACTTGTCATGAGAAAACATATTATCTGCCTGGCATTAGTCCTGATGGCTTTAATGCCTTTAACGGCGGCAAGCAGTTCACAATCACAACCAAACGTTCAAGAGGTACAGATGCAACAGCCAAAGGCTCAGCCTGAAGACCCGGCAACAAAGAAAGCCGACGAAGAGGCATCCGAGGCTGAAGAGAAAGCCGACAAGGCAAGTCCTGACGGCGATGCATCAGCCAACGCAACCGAAGGCGATACCATGACCGACGACATGATTAAGGATGCCGTTGACCAAGGCGCAGCCGACGAAGACAAGCCTGCAGCACAGCCCGGTCAGGAAGAGGACATGGGAATCTACAAATCTCTGAAAACAAAGTTCATCGAAGGTAATGCCGGATTCATGTCGCTGGTAGCACTGGCACTGGTCATCGGACTGGCATTCTGCATTGAGCGCATCATCTACCTGAGCCTTTCAGAGATTAACGCCAAGAAATTCATGGAAAACCTCGACAGCAAAATATCATCTCGCGACATCGAAGGAGCCAAGGATCTCTGCCGCAACACCCGCGGTCCTGTCGCTTCGATATGCTATCAGGGACTGGCAAGAATCCACGAGACACTCGACGACATCGAACGCTCGGTTGTCAGCTACGGTTCTGTACAGTCGGCTAATCTGGAGAAAGGCTGCTCATGGATAACATTGTTCATCGCAATGGCTCCGTCGCTGGGATTCCTCGGAACAGTCATCGGAATGGTAATGGCATTCGACCAGATACAGGCAGCCGGCGACATCAGCCCGACCATCGTTGCCGCAGGTATGAAGGTGGCACTTATCACAACCATCTTCGGTATTATCGTTGCACTTATCCTTCAGATTTTCTACAATTACATCCTCTCGAAGATTGAGCATATCACAGCACAGATGGAGGAAAGCGCAATAACACTGCTCGACTCAATAGCCAAATACAAATTAACAGGGGAGCAAAATGAGCAAGCTTAACCTCATACATCACAAGACTGGCGGACAGAAAGGCTCGAAGCGCAGGCCGACAGAGAAAATATCACAGACTGTGCTGTATGTCATTATCGGCATATCGGCAGTGGTATTTGCCCTGTTCTACCTCGTCGGCTACAATATGCAGTCGGTCGAAGACCCTAGCTTCAATGCCCCACTGCTTACCGATGCGCTGCTTATCCTAATGATGCTGTTGCTCGTCGTAGCGGCGGTTATAGGCATAGCGGCAGTCTGCATCGGACTCCGCAAGCGTGACCCAAGTGACAAGGTAGTCAATGGTGTGCCCGCGGCCAAGATCTCGACGATAACGTTCGGTGTCACATTCGTGCTGTTGCTGGTAACATTCATCTTCGGGTCGACCGATACAATGATGATCAACGGACACCAGTTCAACGATGTCGTCTCGCTCAAGCTGACCGACATGTTCGTCATGACATCTATCGTAATGATTGTCCTGGCGGTCATTGCAGTCATATTCGGCTACACACGATACATCAGAAAAGGAAAATAAACAGAATATTCAGGAAAGGAAATATAGCAGATGTTCGGTTCAATGTTTGGAAGGAAGAGAGACCACAGGGTGCCGGGGTTGAATACCACCTCGACAGCCGACATCTCGTTTATGCTCCTTATATTCTTCCTCGTCACGACTTCTATGGATGCCGACAAAGGCATTACCCGTGAGTTGCCGCCTATCGACAAGAAATCGGAGAACACCCCGACAAATGTTTCAAACGATAAGACTCTCAGACTACATATCGACAATGACGGACGGCTGTTCTGCAATGACCGTCCGATGGACGTTTCGTCACTGAAAGACAGTGTTGAGAATGTGGTAAACCGTGGTGGAAAGGAACATGTAATACAACTGCGGACGGAGCGGAACGCATCTTACGATTCCTATTTCCACGTCCAGAACGAAATAGTGGCAGCCTACAACGACATAAGGAACCAGAAGGCTGAGCAAGCTTACGGCGAGCCTTACGAGGAACTCAACGAGGAACAGAAGGAGACAATCGTGAAAGCTGTGCCACAAAGAATATCAGAAACCTACGTTGAGGAAGGAGGCGAGCAATGAGCATGTACCGCCATAACAGCCATGAGGTGCCGGGACTGAACACCAGTTCCCTGCCTGACCTTATATTCAGCGTGCTGTTCTTCTTCATGATTGTGACCCACATGCGCAAGGCAAATGTCATGGTGAAGTACAAGGTGCCTGCCGGAACTGAGCTCACAAGGCTGACCCGCCACTCGGCAACCAATTATATATATGTAGGACCGCCTATGGGAGCACCCGAAGGCAGTGCGCCCGAGATTCAGCTCAACGATAAGATTGTAACCGTTGCGGCTATGGAGATGTTCATGAAAGACGAGCGGAAGAACATCAGCGATGAAGACCGTGCCAATATGGAAGTGTCAATCAAAGCCGACAAGGACACGAAAATGGGCATCATAACCGACATAAAACAATCTCTGAGAAGAGCAAATGTTTTGAAAATTAATTATTCTGGAACTACATTACATAAGGAGAATAGCGCAAATTAGCTGTTTTTTGTTTCAATTTAGAATAATAATCGATAAAACTCTTGCTAATTTGGAATCTTTGTTGTAAATTTGCACCAAACTTAATCAATTCAAATGGCACATAGAAGTTTAGACAAATTAGACAAGAAGATTCTTCACCTCATATCAGAGGATGCAAGAATACCATTCCTGGAAGTTGCCAGGGCGTGTAATGTAAGCGGAGCAGCCATCCACCAGCGCATTCAGAAGCTGACGAATTTAGGCATTCTGAAGGGTTCACAATTCGTAATAGACCCGGAGAAGATAGGTTATGAGACCTGCGCCTACGTTGGACTTTATCTTAAAAATCCAGAAGACTTCGACGATGTTGTCGAGGCTCTGAAGAAGATCCCAGAGGTCGTTGAGGCACATTATACAACAGGTGGTTATGACCTGTTCATAAAAATTTACGCTATCAACAACCATCATCTCCTTAACATCATCCACGACAAGCTCCAGCCACTGGGACTGAGCCGAAGCGAGACTATCATCTCGTTCAATGCCGTTATCGACAGACCTCTGCCTATCGTTGACTCTGCATTAGACGAGCCGAAGGATGAAAAATATAGTGACAATTAAACAACCGAATTGTAAAAGGGCATCTTTTATGCTCTGATTCGGTATCTTTTAGCTTGTAAAAGGGTATCTTTTAGACTCTAATTGGGTATCTTTTACAAGCTAATTTGTCGTTAACAACAATTCGATTGATTATCAAGTAGTTAGGAGCTACATAAAAAATCCGCGTAACCTGATGTAATATTTACATCTGATTACGCGGATTTTTTTATGAAATAAATATTACTTGTTCACCTGGAACTTTGTATCGCCATCCTTGAAGAAAGCATTGATCTGGCGTGCAGCTGCAATACCGGCATTGATGTTAGCCTCGGCAGTCTGTGCACCCATCTTCTTAGGTGTTGAGAAGTAACGACCCTCGAACTTCTGGAAGTCAGCGTCAGCATCAGGCTTGATGTCGGTGATGTACTTCAGGTCAGGACGGTCGGCAAGAAGCTTGAGCAATTCAGGCTCATTGATAACTTCCTTACGGGCTGTGTTGATGAGAATGCCGTTCTTCGGGAGCTTATTGACTACCTCGTAGTTGATGCTCTGACGAGTCTCGTCGGTTGCAGGGATGTGCAGAGAAACGATGTCGTTGTTCTCGAACAAGGCGTCACGGCTCTTGGCAGCGTGAACACCCTGAGCCTCGATCTTGTCGGCAGACACGAACTCGTCGAAAGCACTTACCTCCATGCCGAAGCCTTTGGCAATGCGTGCTACGTTGCGACCTACATTACCGAAAGCGAGAATTCCGAGGCGCTTGCCCTTCAGCTCAGTACCGGCCTTGCCATTGAAGAAGTTACGGACGGTATAGACGAGCAGACCGAACACGAGCTCAGCCACTGCGTTAGAGTTCTGACCAGGGGTATTCTCAACGACGATGCCCTTCTCCTTAGCGTAAGCAGTGTCGATAGAGTCATAACCGGCTCCGGCACGAACTACAATCTTAAGGTTCTTGGCGGCATCGAGAACTTCCTTTGTTATTTTGTCTGAGCGGACAATCAGAGCGTCGGCGTCTTTTACAGCGTCGAGCAACTCGGCATTGTCGGCATATTTCTCAAGGAGCACTACCTCATGGCCTGCTCCCTCGAGTTCTTTCTTTATGCCTTCCACTGCTGCTGGAGCGAAAGGCTTTACTGTTGCGATTAATACTTTCATAATGAAAAAGGAAAGAATCTTGATTTAACTTTTAAACTACCCCCCTCACCTGTCTTAGGTGATTAAACACCTCCCCTTGGGGGAGGCTTGGTGGGGAATTAGGCTTTTGGGCTTTGGCTTCTTCCTAGTTCTGTGCCTCGAAGTCCTTCATTGCCTGGACGAGAGCGTTGACTCCCTCGAGAGTCTGGGCATTGTAGCAAGAAGCACGGAAACCACCAACTGAACGGTGACCCTTGATACCAACCATGCCACGAGAAGTTGCGAACTCGAGGAACGGCTTCTCCAGCTCCTTGTACTCGTCGTTCATTACGAAGCAGATGTTCATCAGTGAACGGCTGTTCTCATCGACAGTACCACGGAAGAGCTTGTTGCGGTCGATCTCGTCATAGACGATGCGAGCACGCTCGTGAGCACGACGGTCCATCTCCTTGACACCACCCTGAGCCTTGCACCAACGCATGGTCTCAAGCAGTGAGTAGATAGGAACTACTGGAGGAGTATTGAACATAGAGCCCTTGTCGACATGAGTGCGATAGTCAATCATTGTAGGCAACTCACGTGGTGCCTTGCCCAGCATGTCGTTCTTCAGAATGATTACTGTGACGCCTGCCATAGCCATATTCTTCTGTGCACCGGCGTAAATAGCGGTATACTTGGAAACGTCGACAGGACGGCTCATAATGTCGGAAGACATATCAGCAATCAGAGGAACCGGAGCGTCAATATCCTTACGCAACTCTGTACCGAAGATTGTGTTGTTGGTGCAGATGTGCAGATAGTCAAGGTCTGACGGAATATCCTTTATCTCCGGCAGATGGGTGTAGTTATCGTCAGCTGAAGAAGCGACCTCAACAACATCGCCGAAGAACTTAGCTTCCTTCATAGCCTTCTTTGCCCATGTACCCGAGTTTACATAACCGGCTTTCTTGATGAGGAAATTGGCAGGAATCTGCATGAACTGCAGGGAAGCACCACCACCAAGGAAGATTACTGAGTAGCCCTCTGGAATGTCGAGCAGTTCCTTAATAAGAGACACTGCTTCGTCGACAACAGGCTTAAAGTCAGGGGCACGGTGGCTTATCTCCATCAGAGAGAGACCACTACCATTGAAATCCAGAATCTGCTTTGCGGTGTTCTCGATAACCTCACGAGGAAGCATCGACGGACCTGCATTAAAATTGTACTTCTTCATCTTTATGCTTATTTAAGTTCGATATTTCTTTATGTAAAGGCAAGTTATTATTTTATCACACTTAGGAAGTGTTCGGTTTACGACTGCGAAATTACACTTTTTATTTCAGATTCCCAAATAAATACGCAATAATTTAGTTAATATTGAATTAATAAGAAACAGATTGCAGTAATTGCAATATATACCGAACAAATGTAAAGTGCAGATTAATTCATTTAATTTTTTACTTCTTCGACTATTGTGCGCAGACCTTTTATCTTCTCATTGCGTGTCTGGCGGAGTACCTGGCGAAGCTTCTGACGGGGTATTGCAGCGTAAGCGTAACGCTCGAAAACATCTATCCTGCCAATGTCCGAGCCTTTCAGTCCGCCTTTCTTACAAAGGAAGCCTACGATGTCGCCTTTGGATATTTTATCCTTTTTGCCTTTACCTATATATATAGTAGTCATCCGAGGCTGAGGTACAGGCAGGGATGTATCGTCGTCCTTAAGCTGGTATTCGGCTACTGAGGCTGTCGCTTCGTCGTTCACGTCATTCTTTTCATCTGCATTACCGCCTTTGCTGGCATATTCCGGCAGTGTCTCACCCGGCGAGAGTATGAAGAATGCCCTACCCTGCTTGTTCCATCGCGCAGTTCTGCCCGTGCGGTGGATGTAAGCATCTTCGCTTTCCGGAATGTGATAGTGGATGATGTTAGTGATGTCGGGTATGTCGAGACCACGGCTGGCTAGGTCGGTACACACAAGGATGTTGGCTGTTCCGTTGCTGAAGCGGTAGAGAGCCCGTTCACGACTTTGCTGGTCGAGTCCGCCATGGAACAGGCTCACGGTGAAACCTTTGGTTGTGAGGAATTCGGCTGTGCGCTCAACGGAATCACGGTAATTGAGGAACACGATGCTGCTAGTATCTCCCAATTCCAGTAACAGGCGAGCCAGTGTTTCCAGTTTGTCCTTATCCGGACTTGCCACTGTATATACTGTCACACGGTCGGAAGTGGCTTCCTCTTTAGGCAGGAAGTCGAGGCGCTCGGGTTCGAAGCCGTCACGGAGGTAAGATGGTATTTCCTCGGCATCAGTTGCGGAAAGGAGTATGTGGCGCTCGGTAAACGGAAGCTTGGAAATGATGGCGCTCATCTCGTCCTGGAATCCCATCTGGAGCATCTTGTCGAACTCGTCGATGACTAATGTCTTGACGTGATCGACATTGATATTGCCTTTGTCTATATGGTCGTTGAGACGTCCGGGGGTAGCGAAGACTATCTGAGGACGCACGGAACGGAGCTCACGATGCTCATCCATAGTGGGCCGACCGCCATAAAGTGCCATTGTGCGGAGTCCTGTTCCCATGCTTTTCAATACATTTGCTGACTGAAGAGCCAGCTCACGACCGGGCAAAAGGACTATTGCCTGGAGTTCGTCGGACTGGGCATCGAGCTGAGTCGACAACGGAATGAGGTAAGCGTAGGTCTTGCCAGTACCCGTAGGCGAGAGTATTACGATGTCACGGGAGTCGTTGAGTATGGCTTTGCAAGCAGCCTGCTGCATGCCGTTAAGCTGCAGTCCGAGTTTATTTATGAGTTCGTTTGTAGTCATGTCTTATCTTGTCTATCTCGTCAAATTTCTTACCCATGTTGAGGTTAAGATATATTGTGTAAAGAGGTGAAATCCAATTATCCTGACGGTCGGGAGCCAGTGTGCGGTACTTCTCCAGATATGGCAGTGCCTTGTTATAAAGGTCGAGTATCTTCTGGCGGTTCGAGCGCATAACCTGCCGTTCCTTGTCGAGCTTTATAGCCATATTGAAGTAGGCAAGCCCGGCATTATAATATGCGTCGGCAAGGGTCTCGTCTTCCTTTATAAGTTTATCGCAGATGTCTATGCATTCGTTATAGCGTCCCATGTTGAGCAGGACGGAACTCTTGGCATAACGGTAGAATTGGCTTGTCGAGTCAATAGCCAATGCTCGGTTGACAAGGGCGAGGGCGGAGTCATTCTGCTCGTGCTTGTCATAGTATTCCATAAGTCGGGGGAAGAAGAATGGGAATTTGGGGTATCGGGCAAAGCCTTCACGCAGACAGTGGAGGTAGTTCTTGGAGTCGCGGTTGAGGGCGTAAGCCTCAGCCTCATATTGAAGGATAAACGCCAACTGTGTAGTGTCTCGTTCGGCAAGCTCGTGATGACGCATTATCATCTCGGCGGAATCGAGTTTGAATCCGCAATACATGGTCCAATAGGCTGCGCTGACTACCATTGTGCTTGCTGTGTCAAGGCGTACGCCGGTGAATATCGGCTGTTTTGGCAATGAGATAAAATGGTCGAAATATTCGCTGGCACGCTTATAGTCTTTCTTGTTGACGAAGTAAACACCGCCATAATAGAGGTTCGGCATGATGTTTCTCAAGTATTCAGCATTATGGGAACGATATTTCGGATGAACACGCCCGTCCTCGTCAGGACGCATGTCCACTGAGTCGGCTGACTCGGCTGCGCTGAATATTTTCCTTGTCGTGGTAAAGAATGCCAGTGTATCGTATTTCTGCTTAAGGTATAGTTGCTCGTTGCCTTGCTCGTATTGCGCCGTCAAAGACTCGACAAGCATTTGCCATACCTTTATATTATTCCTTTGGGCGGAGTCCTGAAGCTGAGTCCTGAGAATAGACTCTGCCTTGTCAAGGTTCTTGCCGCTCTTGATATAGTCCCGCGCCTGGGACAATTGCTTCTTTTGTGCTGATGCAACAAATGGCATCAGTACAACGGAAACCAACATTAATATCTTTATTACGAAGTTATTCATTATCCTATCTTACAGTCTCTTGTCTTATCATCGGCAGAAGGTCGCTATTTCCTGACGAGTTCCTTGAGCTCTTCTGCCTTGTCGGTTTTACCTGTCATCATATAGACCCGGTATAGTGGTGTCACCCAGTCGACTTGTTCTCTGTGTGGATCCATCGTCTTTACCCGTTCGAAATAGCCTCTAGCCTCAGCCAGAAGCGCGTCGGTCTTTTTCTTGTTGTCCCACTCAGTCTCTTTGGTCGAGCTGTTGCCAATGTCTATAGCCAAGTCCATCAGGCATACACCTATATTATATACCACCGGCACTCGCTTTGGGTCAAGGTTGTCGGCATGCTTGTAAGCATCGGCAGCTTCCTCCCATCGCTTGGCACGCATTGCCGTTTCGCCTTTCAATATCCAAGGAATCGGTGAATTGGGGTAATGCTGCAATTGATTGTCTATGAAGTTTTCAAGTTTGAAACTACGGTTGTCATGACCATAGAACTGCATCAGCCATGCGAAATATGTACCGTTTGACGGGTCGGAACGGTATAAGGCGGAGAGCACGGAAAGGTATTTGACCGAGTCTTCGTGGTTCACCATCTGGTCGTGCATGCAGCGGGCTTTTATCTCAGCGGCATCCTGTGCTATGTCATCGTCCTTCATTGCAATGTCGGCAAAGCGGTCAGCCGACTTGTAATTGCGGGCTAGCAACTCTGCCTGGGCTATGTAAAAAGCTGCAAGAGATGTCTCGTCGTCACCCTTTTCATCTTTCAGCAAAGGACTTTCCGAAGCTTTGAGGTACAGCTTCCAGGCATTTTCTCCGTCCTGACGATAATGATGGGACGAGAGATAGAGCCCTGCGTCTATAAGCAAAGGGCGGAGGGTTGACAAGCGCTTATGGTTGTCCTCATCATGGCGGAGTTTGACAACTCCTTTTCCATCTGGCTTTCTGTCATTCTCATCGCTTTTCAAACTGTAATCGACACAGTCCATAATATTACGGAAATACCGAACGGAATCGCTGGCTGACTGGTTCTGTATCTCATAATAAATATACTGGGCACGCTGACTCATGCGCTCAGCTTCTTTCCTGTAATTGACATCCTGGGCACTAACTGTCAAGGATAAAAGCAATAATATGAATGCAGAAAGGACTTTCCTCATAAGCGTCAATAAATAAAAATCCCTCCATACGGGCAATAGACATGCGTGCATGGAGGGATTATTGGGTTAAATATTAATATCCGGCGTAACTCTTTGCTTCCTGAGTCTTAGGGTCAGTCTCGCCATAAACGAAGTAGTAGCAGCTGTAAAGACGTGCTGCATACTTTGACTTCTGCGACTGGTCCTTGTCAAGAGCCTTAGCAGCCTCATAGTACTTGATAGCGTCCTGGTAAACAGGAACGAACTGTTCCTTAGCTGCCTTTGACAGTACTCCCTTGATCTTGTCAAGACGAGCCTGTGCATGATAGAAGTAGCAGTCACCGATTGTTGCATCGATGATAAGCTTACGCTGCTCGTCAGGAGCATTCTCAAGAGACTTCTTCAGTGTCTCAGCTGCCTCCTGATACTGGTCGTGCTGCTCCTGGAACTGTCCCTTAACAAGCAGGGCGATGAAGTCTGTCGGGTGCTTTGCAAGACGGTCGTCAACAAGCTTTTCAGCCTCATCAGCCTTTCCAGCCTGAGAATAAGCGTCTACAAGGTTTGCGAAAATGCTCTGGTTGTCAGGGTTCTTCTCATAGAGAGCCTTGCACTTCTCGACAAACTTAGTTGTATCCTCGGCGGTCTTGAGCTGTGCCTTCATAGCAGCAAGCATAATGTTGAGGGCGTTCTCACCATTAACAGAGTCGTTGACTGCCATGCCTGCATACTTCTCTGCATTGCTCCAGTCCTGATCCATGTAAGCCATGTAACCAGCGAAGAAAGCTGCATTGAGGTAGTTAGGATCCTTTGCTGGGTCAGTCTTAACCTCAGCGAACATTGGGTCGTCATTACTTGTGATATAGTAGCTCAGCAAATTGAAAGCCTTCTTGTTGTCCTTGCCCTGATAGAAGCCACCGGCATTGATAAGATAAGGACGAAGCTGATACAGACGAACAGCATTGATCTTGCCGAACTTTGGCTTTACCTTTCCCTTCGCATTAGGAAGCTGGTCGTACTTGTTGCACTCACTTGCAGCTGTGAAAGCTGTAGCAAGGGCATCATACATAGTAGCCTCATCACCCTGCTTGGCAGCAACTTTCTTGCTCTCGCCATTAAAAGCGTCAAGAGCGAGGTCAACGACCTTGTTGTAAGCAGTAGCCTTCTCAGCATTGTCAGCCAACTGTCCAAGGCTAGACTCAACAAGCTTTGAAGCTTCTGAATACGACTGCGCTTTAAGGATAGCCTTAAGAGCGTCGCTGTTTCCAGCGAATGCGGCTGATACTGAGAGAAGCATCAAAGCCGCAACCATCATCATTTTTTTCATTTTCAGGTAATTTTTATAGTTAAATTGTTTTGTGGTTTAATCGAAATCAACAGGAGCGTCGGTACTGTCATTAGACTGTGTATCTGCATCCTGGTTGTCAGCGTTGGAAGCCTCAACATTTGAAGCATCCTCAGTTGAATCTTCTGCAGTATCCGCTGTTTCATCAGTATTCTCAGAATCAGCGCTAACGGTATCGCTCTTTATCTCCTCATTGGTCTTTGCCCATGCCGCACGGCTTTCTTCCTCAACCTGAGCTTCAAGTTCAGAACTCATAACCTTGCAGACACTTGCAATGACGTCATTCTTCTTTGTAAGGTTGATAAGGCGCACGCCCTGAGTTGCACGACCCATAACCCTGCACTCAGCAACAGCAAGACGGATGACGATTCCGCTCTTGTTGATAATCATAAGATCGTTATCATCGGTAACGTTCTTGATAGCAACAAGCTTACCAGTCTTGTCAGTTATATTGAGAGTCTTGACACCCTTGCTGCCACGGTTGGTCTTACGATAGTCTTCTACCTGCGAACGCTTGCCGTAACCTTCTTGAGAAACAACCATAACGGTTTCCTTATCTGGGTCATTAACGACAATCATTCCGACGACCTCGTCCTCACCGTCTTCATCAAGAACCATTCCCTTTACACCGGTCGATACTCGACCCATAGTGCGAACCTTATTCTCATCGAAACGGCATGCACGACCATTGCGGTCAGCAAGGATAAGCTCGTTATGACCATTGGTCAGGCGGACATCAACAACTTCGTCACCTTCATTGATGTTGATGGCAATGATACCCTTCGAGCGAGGATTAGAATAAGCACGGAGGCTTGTCTTCTTAACAAGACCACGCTTTGTAGCGAACACTACGAAGTGGCTATCCAGGAACTCATCATCAGCTCCACTACGCAGACGCAGGCAAGCATTTACAGTGTCACCCGGCTCTAGCGCAAGCAGGTTCTGTATAGCACGTCCCTTAGAATTCTTATCACCTTCAGGAATATCGTAGCACTTCATCCAGTAGCAACGTCCCTGACGGGTGAAGAACAGCATTGTCTGGTGCATTGTAGCCGGATAGATGAACTCTGTGAAGTCCTTCTCACGAGTACGTGCGCCCTTTGCTCCTACTCCGCCGCGAGCCTGCTCACGGAAATCAGACAACGGAGTACGCTTGATATAACCGAGATGACTTATAGTGATAACGACAGGGTCATTAGGATAGAAGTCCTCTGCATTGAACTCATGCTCATCAGGAATAATCTCAGTACGACGTGCATCACCATACTTATCCTTAACCTCAATAAGGTCATCCTTCATTACTTGCTTGCAACGCTCCGGGTTATTGAGGATCTCATTCAAGTCCTCAATGGTCTTCATCAAGTCGTCATACTCAGCATGGAGCTTGTCGACCTGCAGACTTGTCAGCTGACCGAGACGCATATCAACGATAGCCTTCGACTGAATCTCATCAAGTTCGAAACGCTTCTCAAGATTGCGCTGGGCATCAGAAGGAGCCTTACTTGCACGGATAATCTTAACTACCTCATCGATATTGTTGACAGCGATAATCAATCCTTCGAGGATGTGAGCACGCTCCTGGGCCTTCTTCAAGTCGAACTTTGTGCGGCGGATAGTCACCTCATGACGGTGCTCGCAGAAGTACTTGATGCAGTCCTTAAGAGTAAGCAGACGAGGACGACCGTTTACCAGTGCGATACAGTTGACAGAGAAGGAGCTCTGCAATGCAGTCATCTTGAACAACTTGTTCAGAATAACATTAGCATTAGCATCACGCTTGACATCAACAACGATACGCATTCCCTGACGACCGGTCTCATCGTTAACGTTGGATATTCCATCGAGCTTACCTTCCTTAACGAGGTCAGCGATATATTCAATGAGCTGTTGCTTGTTGACTCCGTAAGGAATCTCTGTAACAACAATCTTATCATGCTGCTCACCAGTCTCAATCTCAGCTTTTGCACGCATAATGATACGTCCACGACCGGTCTCGTAAGCATCACGAACGCCCTTCAGTCCATAGATATAAGCGCCAGTAGGGAAATCCGGAGCCGGGATATACTTCATCAATCCATCAATGTCAATATCAGGATTATCGATATAAGCACAGCATCCATCTATAACTTCATTCAGATTGTGAGTCGGGATATTAGTAGCCATACCCACAGCGATACCATTTCCGCCATTAACCAGCAGGTTAGGAATCTTTGTAGGCATAACTGACGGTTCCTTCAGAGTATCATCGAAGTTGTTGACCATATCGACAGTATCCTTATCGATGTCGTCCATAATATGTTCACCCATCTTTGACAGTCGGCACTCCGTGTAACGCATAGCAGCAGGAGAGTCACCATCAACAGAACCGAAGTTACCCTGTCCGTCAACAAGTGTATATCGCATGTTCCAGCTCTGGCCCATGCGCACCAACGCACCATATACTGAACTGTCGCCGTGTGGGTGGTATTTACCAAGCACCTCACCAACGACACGAGCACATTTCTTATATGGCTGGTTGCTGAAGTTTCCTATTCCGCGCATACCGAAGAGTATACGGCGGTGAACAGGCTTGAATCCATCACGAACATCAGGGAGAGCACGAGCAACAATCACCGACATACTATAGTCGATGTAAGAGCTCTTCATCTCCTCCTCGATGTTGATCTTCATAATCCTGTCCTGATCAATTGTCTTGTTTTCGTCCATTATTTATATAGTTGTTTTTTGTTCCTTGCTTATCACACACAGACTAAATGGACTCCTTTCGAGCCACATATTTTCAAGTAAGAATCGCCGTAAATGCCATTTATTTGCGTTCTAAACGGTTTTAGGGTCGATTTCAAGGTGTAAAATTACTAAAAAAATATGATACGAAAAAACGTCAGAGGGCAAAGAAATGTGTTTTAAAGATACTTTAACGGTTAGCGTTCCACATTATATATTATAGCTTCCGACAACCAACCATTCGCTGATTATCCTACAACCATCATCCACTGATTGCTAAAAAGAAAAATTCCGTGCTATCCTAAGGCAATTATTACCTATGATAACACGGAATATTTTATTTACGCCAAACAGCTACAAAGAACTTTCGGCAATAGTTTCTAAATTTAATTCGGTATTATTTCTTGCCGCCCATTCCCTTGTAGCGCTTGTTCAGACCGGCAACAACCTGATCGGTAATGTCAAGAGCATTGCTTGCATAGAGGATATTGTCGCCCTGCTTAGCGAGGATAAGAGAGAACTTCTTGTCCTTGTTATATTCTGCAAGGAAGTGGTGGATACTGTCAGAAAGAGCAGTGTTGTATTTTTCAACTTCCTTCTGATATTCAGAACCGAGGCGCTGCTGAAGAGCGTCACCCTCCTGAGCCTGCTGCTGAAGATTAGCCTGAATCTGCTGAGCCTGAGCCTGACTGTACTTATTCGACTGGATGCCCTGCTGGAAGTTAGCAGCTGCCTGCTGCAGACTCTGCTGCTTGCCCTGAAGTGTCTTCTGGATGTTTGCCTGCTTACCCTGCATGAGCTTCATGACATCCTTCCAGTACTGATACTGGCTCATGATGGTGTCGACCTCGACGTAAGCAATCTTCATGTCAGCGTTGCTGTCGGCGATAGTGCCCTTAGCTTCCTTCTGGGTATCGTTCTTCTGTGGCTGATTGTTGCATGATGTCATACCCAATCCGAGCATCGCTGCAACAGAAATTGTGAAAAGAATCTTTTTCATTATCTAGTTATTATAGTTTTTTCATCTGGGGGGATGCTGCATAGAAGCATCTTATTCAACGGTGACCGATTGCCTAGAAGACCTTTCTTCACGATCCTGGTCAAGCACGCAGTGAATGCCTTTGCTCTTCAAGTACTCATTGTCCTTGATATGCTGCGACTTCATCGTTCCACCTTTCAAGAGGATTACTCGCACCGACAATAAAGCTACTGCAATAGCAATTATTAACACGCTGACAAGGAATATCTTCACCATTTTTTGTAATTTTGCAATGAAATTACGTGCAAAGGTAAGGTAATTCGAACACAATACAAAATAAAATACATAAAAAATGGCAAACATTGAATTAAAACCAGCTCGTGTATTCGAGCAATTTGCTGAAATCAACAAGATTCCCCGTCCATCAAAGCACGAGGAGAAGATGATTGAATACCTCAAGAACTTCGGTAAGAAGCACGGTCTTGAGACAAAGGTCGACGAGACCGGCAACGTCCTTATCCGCAAGGGAGCGACCCCAGGCATGGAGAACAAGCCAACCGTTATTCTCCAGAGCCACATGGACATGGTTTGCGACAAGCTCGTCGATGTCGACTTCGACTTCTCCAAGGACGCCATCCAGACTTACGTTGACGGCGAATGGATGCACGCAAAAGGAACCACCCTTGGTGCCGACGATGGTATCGGCGACGCTATCGAGCTTGCTATCCTTGACTCCGACGATGTAGAGCATGGTCCTATCGAGTGCGTTTTCACACGTGACGAGGAGACTCAGCTCACCGGTGCATTCGGCATGAAGTCGGGATTCATGACAGGCAAATACCTCATCAACCTCGACTCTGAGGAAGAGGGACAGATTTTCGTCAGCTGTGCCGGTGGCCGCAGCACCATCGCCGACTTCAACTTCAAGCGTGAGGACGCTCCGAAGGATTACTTCTTCTTCGAGGGCTCTATCAAGGGACTTAACGGCGGACACTCAGGCGACGACATTGAGAAGAAGCGTGCCAACGCCATTAAGATTCTCACCCGCTTCCTCTACAATGAGCAGGAGAAGTATGACCTCCGTCTTGCCCAGTTCAACAGCGGTAAGATGCACAACGCCATTCCTCGTGACGGAAAGATTATCTTCGCTGTTCCTGCCGACAAGAAGGAAGAGGTCAAGGCAGACTGGAACGTATTCTCAAAGGATGTTGAGGACGAGTTCCACGTAACCGACACCACAATGATTTGGAACCTGTCGTCAACCGATGCTCAGAAGGTTATGCCTAAGAGCGTATCCGAGAATCTCATCCGTGCCCTGCAGGCTGTCGACAATGGTGTCTTTGCGATGTGCCAGGACAAGGCTCTGGAGTGGATGGTCGAGACATCAAGCAATATCGCCAGCGTACAGAGCAGCGATGAAAAGGTTGAGGTCGTTTCCAGCCAGCGTTCTAACGTCATGAGCAATCTGCAGAACATGTCGAACACAGTAAAGGCTGCCTTCCAGCTTGCCGGTGCCGAGGTTACAACTACCGACGGCTATCCTGCATGGAAGATGAATCCTAACTCAGAGCTCGTGAAGATTGCTGTTGAGCAGTACCGCAAACTCTTCGGTAAGGATCCTGTTGTTAAGGGAATCCACGCCGGCCTTGAGTGCGGTCTCTTCTCTGAGAAGTACCCTGACCTCGACATGATCAGCTTCGGTCCGACACTCCGCAACGTTCATACTCCTGACGAGTGCCTGTACATCCCGACAGTCCAGATGGTTTGGGATCACCTGCTGGCAATTCTGAAGAACATCGACTAAATCCTATTCCCAACTAAACGGGAATTCCCCACCAAGCCTCCCCAAAGGGGAGGATGTTTGATTACATAAGACAAATCAAACCAATACCCTTTTGGGAGGCTTGGATTTTTATTCTATTAATCAGTAGACAACCTAAACAAAAAGCCAACAATTAAAAACAAATCCTTACTTTTTTGCAATTCTATTGTTGGAAATGAAATCATTTTTGTATCTTTGCAATCGCTAAACCGAATTAGCTGAACAAAAAGAAATCAATCATCAAACTATATCAACAAATAAAAGGAAGATTTATTTATGAAAGCAACTGAAGTAGTTGAGAAACTTAAATTGCAGTTCCCCGGTCAGCCTGAGTACATTCAGGCAGTGTCACAGGTGTTAGGCACTATCGAGGAAGAGTACAACAAGCACCCAGAGTTCGACCGTTACAATCTAATTGAGCGTCTCTGCATACCAGACCGCATCATCAAGTTCCGCGTAAACTGGGTAGACGACAAGGGCAAAGTCCAGACAAACATGGGCTACCGCATCCAGCACAACAACGCAATTGGCCCGTACAAAGGCGGTATCCGTTTCCACGCATCGGTCAACGAGTCAATTCTGAAGTTCCTCGCCTTCGAGCAGACTTTCAAGAACTCACTCACCACACTGCCTATGGGCGGCGCAAAGGGTGGCTCTGACTTCTCACCACGCGGCAAGTCTAACAATGAGGTAATGCGTTTCTGCAATGCTTTCATGGACGAGCTTTTCCGTTATATCGGTCCTGACACTGACGTTCCAGCCGGTGACATCGGCGTTGGCGGACGTGAGGTTGGCTACATGTTCGGCGAGTACAAGCGCCTGACCCACAACTTCGTAGGCATCCTGACCGGTAAGGGACAGGAGTTCGGCGGCTCTCTAATCCGTCCTGAGGCTACAGGTTATGGTAACGTCTACTTCCTCAACGATATGCTGAAGACACGCGACATCGACATCAAGGGCAAGACCGTCCTCGTTTCCGGTGCCGGAAATGTTGCACAGTACACTATTGAGAAACTCCTGCAGCTCGGCGCTAAGCCTGTTACATGCTCCGATTCTGACGGTTATATCTATGATCCGGATGGTATCGACGAGGACAAGCTCGCTTACATCATGGAGCTTAAGAACGTTGAGCGTGGACGTATCAAGGAATACGCAGAGAAATACGGCGTCAAGTACGTCGGCAACGGTGCAAAGCCTTGGGGCGAGAAAGCCGACATCGCTACTCCTTGCGCAACACAGAACGAGATCAACGGCGAGGCAGCAAAGACTCTGCTTGCCAATGGTGTTGTCGCTGTCAGCGAGGGTGCCAACATGCCTTGCACTCCTGAAGCTATCAAGGCATTCCAGGATGCGAAGATTCTCTACTGCCCGGGTAAGGCTAGCAACGCCGGTGGTGTGGCTACATCAGGACTTGAGATGTCACAGAACTCTGAGCGCCTGAAGTGGACTGCCAAGGAAGTTGACGACCGCCTTCACGCTATCATGGACAACATCCACGAGAACTGCGTTAAGTACGGCACTGAGCCTGACGGATACATCAACTACGTCAAGGGTGCCAACGTTGCAGGATTCATGAAGGTTGCCAAGGCTATGATGGCTCAGGGAATCTAACAGATGTCTGACGACACTATTTGAATAAATACAAATTCTTTTTCCATACGGAAATAACAGAAGCAATAGTTACCTATTAACTCTGTTGTTTCCGTATGTTGTTTTTATACAGTTGATGGTTAAATGAAAATTGGGGAACAACCTTTTACAATGCAAAAGGGTATTACTTGCGTTGTAAACGGGTGTGTTTTACGATAGAAAATAATTTATTTTCAAATCGTTTTTAATTTATTTCTATTTAAAAATAAATTATTTTTGTTTGTGAAAGATACCCTTTTACAACTCAAAAAGGTATCTGTTCTACTCCCGGTAAGCCCAAGACAGAATCTTATTAACCCATTTCAACGTGAAATGGAACCATCTGTAAGCGCTCACCTGCTTTCCTCCGAAACTCAAGATAAACTCCCTGTAGCGGTTGGCACGGAACGGCAGACCGACATTCATGAAGTAAATGTGGCGGCGTCCATCGTCGGCAGAAGCCTTTATGGCATGCCAAACAGTAAGCACATCGGGATGAATCACCGGATGAGACTTCCTTCGAGAGGCGACGAACCACAGATAAGCATTACTTCCTGAGTAAACGACCGCACTGCCTCCGATAACCTTCTCATGCCTCAACGTGACGTAGACCCGCCCGTATTGGCTCTTGGCAAGTTGCAGGAAGAAACTTGGAGACGGAATATAACGATGGAATTTGAAGCGATAGTAATTCTTCAGCATCTTATGGAATTCCAGAATCTCGTCGTCATTGTCAGCCTCACGGGTTATGATTCCTGCGTTATAGCCCTTGTCAATGTTACGAAGCAATTGCTCGGAAAGTCGTTCCTCCGGCGCGAGACTATGCAGGGAATTGTGAATATGAATCCATGAAATTGGAAAATAACCATGCTGTCTGAAGTCACGGTAGCCGAACATCTTTGACGAAAGGTCAGAGAATTCTATACAAAGACAAAGCTTGTTGTGGAACGCTTTGCCGAGAGCGCCGAGCATCAAAGGGAAAAGCACACGCTTTTCGGCATCGTTGCTATAGACGCCTTCGCCATAGACACGCCCTTGCGTGAACAGGTATGGCGGAATCCATGAGCCACGCCGCCAGAGGATTGCTAGCAGATGGGCGTGGACATTGTTCTTGTCATCTTTGACAACTATCATGTATGGGGTACAGCCGGAGACCTTTTCCAGAATATGAAACATCTCCGGACTATGGAACATATTCCTGTCAGACAGTTCCGGCAGGGCGTTTCCACCCTTTATTATGTCTACATGATAGTCACTCATAAGCAAAAATGTTTAGTCAACAAACTTGTTCAACTCGTCCCAAATGCGTTGGACGGGCAGACCCATTACATTGAAATAGCTGCCACGGATGCCTGTTACGCCGACGTAACCAATCCATTCCTGAATGCCGTAGGCTCCTGCCTTGTCGAGCGGATGGTAATGGCTGACGTAATAGTCTATCTCGCTATCACTCAAGTCTTTGAATGTTACATCTGTCGTTACGGCGAAGCTACGCTCCTTGTCTGTAGCGGAAAGGGATACTCCCGTCACGACCTTATGTGTTTTACCACTCAATGCATGGAGCATTTTTCGTGCTTCATCATCGTCACGGGGCTTGCCAAGAGCCTCATTGCCAAGGATAACCATTGTATCGGCGGTAATAAGGATGTCACGAGGCTTAAGCATGTCTTTGTATGCCGACGCTTTCTCCTTGCTGATAAACAGTGGAATGTCGACCGCACTCATGTCATCGGGATGACCCTCGGAGACGTGTGGCAACACCTTTATCTCGAAATCAAGGTCAAGTCCTCGCAGCAATTCCCTTCTTCTCGGCGAATTGCTTGCCAGTATTATATGGTAATCTTTTAGACTCATTTTATAGATAAGATTTTATCCACAGAATATTTTTACCAGCCAAACGCTTTCGCGTCGCTGAGCCATTTGCCCTGGGCTTTCAGCACCTGCTCTATGACATCACGGGCGCAACCTTTTCCTCCTTCGTAATCGCTGACGTATGCCGATATTTCCCTTATTTCCGGACATGCATCCTTAGGGCAACACGGACAACCGGCACGCTTCATAATCTGATAATCGGGGATGTCGTCGCCCATATAGATAACTTCGTCGTCGTGCAAGCCATACTTAGCAAGGAGCTCATCCCATGTCTGTATCTTTACAGCGCAGTTCAGATAGATGTCCTTAACGCCGAGATAGCCATAACGCTTGCGGATCTCCTCATTGTGTCCACCAGTCATTATAGCCATGCGAATACCCATCTTGGCGGCAAGCTGAATGGCATAGCCATCCTTGATGTTTATCGTCCTTACCGGCTCGCCATTACCATCCATCTGGATTGTCGAGCATGACAGGACTCCATCAACATCGAAGACTATAGCCCGTATCTTCTTTAAATCATAGTTTATCATAACTCATCATCAAATCATCTCATCATCCAATCATCCAATCATCTCATCATCCAATCACCCAATCATCCCTTCCTCAGTGCCACCTGATGAATGGACATTGACAGACGTTCATAGATGTCTTTCTGCAATGGATTGTCACGCATCAGTGCTGCCTGAGCACGGATAACATTCTCGTCAAACCGAATTGCAGGACCTGTCTGGGCATCGGCGGGAGCCATTGAATGAACCTTTGCGGCTGTCTCGTCGATAAGTGGCAGCATCACGTCGAATGGTATACCATGATGTTCCAGTATCTCTGCACTCACCTCATAGCAATGGTTGGTGAAGTTACAAGCCCACACGGCTGCAAGATGCAGATAGCGTCGGTCGTCCGATGACAGTTCATAGACACGGTCGCTTATCGACGAAGCGAGTTCATGAAGGGTCTTTGTGGCATAGTCGTCATTGCCCTCGATGAAGCACGGTATAACCTTAAAGTCAACCTCACGGCTCTTCGAGAAGGTCTGCATAGGATAGAGCACTCCATAATGTAGCGCCATTCCGTCGAAAATGCTCAGTGGCATTGAGCCCGCCGTGTGAATCATCAGCTTGTCGCTCTTGCCCCTGGTGACCTTTGGAATGACCTCGCCGAGAGCGCTGTCTTTTATAGAGAAGATATAAACGTCGGCATTGCTGACAACTTCCGACAGGTTGTCGGTAGCCGCACCGCCGATAAGAGTGGCAAGCTGCTGTGCGTGTTCCCATGTCCGGCTATAGACCTGAACAATATCATTACCAGCATTTTGCAGTGCCTTACCCAGGTTTGTGGCGAGATTGCCCGCTCCAATCAATACTATTCTCATAACAAGGACAAAGTTAGTATAAAATTAAGAAAAACACAAAATAAAATCAATAAAAAAACGCCCCTACGTTGCAACTATTGTCACAATGCAGGGACGTTTCCTTTATTTAGTGTGTGTGATTATGCGAGTCCAAGGCTCTTCTTGATTGCTTCAATCTTCTCTGTGCCACGCTTGTCGCAGTTGACATAATCGGCAGGGCTCTTCATTGTGTCCTTAACCTCAATGTAGAACTTGATCTTTGGCTCAGTGCCTGACGGGCGAACGCTGACCTTAGTGTCGTCGTCGCAGAACCACTGGAGTACATTGCTGGTCTCAGGCATAACTAGCTTGGTCTTTGAACCGTCAGCATGAGTAGCCTCAAGTGTCTTATAGTCTTTCCAGAGAACGACCTTGCTGCCACTGAGCTCCTTAGGAGGATTAGCGCGGAAGTCAGCCATCATCTGCTGAATCTCGTCAGCACCGGTCTTACCCGGACGCTCTACATTGACTGTGAACTCCTTAGAGAAGCCATACTCCATGTAGACTTCCATCAGAATATCGTAGAGGGTCTTGCCCTTGTCCTTAGCGTAAGCGCAAATCTCGGCAAGCAGTGAGCATGCAGAAACGGCATCCTTATCACGGACGAAGTCCTCAGCGAGGAATCCATAGCTCTCCTCACCACCACCAATGTACTGCTGCTTGCCCTCAGAAAGGCGAATCTCACGGGCAATCCACTTGAAGCCTGTGTAGACATCACGCATCTCGATGTGGTGCTTGTCGGCAATCTTCTTGATGACCTCAGTGGTAACGATGGTCTTAACGATGAAGTCGGTTGGCTTCATCAAGCCCTTAGCCTCACGGTTGGTGATGATGTACCACAGGAAGATAAGTGCTGTCTGGTTACCATTGATAAGCTGCCACTCACCCTTGTCGTTCTTGCAAGCCATTCCGATACGGTCGGCATCAGGGTCACTTGCCATAAGGATGTCGGCATCAATCTTCTTGGCGAGGTTCAAGCCGAGTGTCAGAGCCTCAGCGAACTCAGGGTTCGGGCGGTCGACTGTTGGGAAGTTTCCGTCCTTAATCATCTGCTGTGGTACGCAGTAGACATTGTCGAAGCCCCAGTAAGCCAGTGAGCGCGGAATGATTACACGTCCGGCTCCGTGCAGAGGTGTATAGACAATCTTCAGGTCGTGCTGACGACGGATAACGTCGCGGTCGATAGAGATGGTGCGGATTTTACGCAGATAAGGCTCGTCGATGTCCTCGCCGATAATCTGGATAAGATCCTTGTTGCCCTTGAACTTAACGTCCTCGATGTTGCACTTGTTGACCTCGTCGATAATTCCCTTGTCATGCGGGGCAAGTACCTGTGCGCCATCCTCCCAGTATGCCTTGTAACCATTGTACTCACGTGGGTTGTGGCTTGCGGTAATGTTGACACCACCCTGAGCTCCAAGATAGCGGATAGCGAATGAGCACTCAGGTGTCGGACGAAGGTCGTCGAAGAGATATGCCTTAATGCCATTGGCTGAGAATATGTTGGCTACGGTCTCAGCATAGAGACGGCTGTTATTACGGCAGTCGTGGCAGACAACAACGCTGATGGAATCACGATCCTTGAAGTTAATCTTCAGATAGTTGGCAAAGCCCTGTGTAGCCATACCAACGGTATAGATATTCATGCGGTTTGAACCTGCGCCCATGATACCACGGAGTCCACCGGTTCCAAACTCCAAGTCTTTATAGAATGATTCAATGAGATTTGTCTTGTCAGGGTCGTCAAGCATTGCTTGTACATCCTTACGGGTCTGCTCATCAAAAGCTGGGGATAACCATTGTTTTGCTTTCTTCTCGCACTGGGCGATAAGCTCTGCGTTATTTTCCATAATTAGAAAGTGTTTTAAATTAGTAATTTTAAGATGTCTACAAAGATAGTGTAAATCGGTTGAATTACAAAATAAAACTTATTTTTTTATGTTTATTTTGAGTTGCTTACAAAAAATAAGGGGACCCGAAGGTCCCCTTTATTGCTTATTTAGCGTATGCTATTGAACGTGTCTCACGAATGACGGTAATCTTTACCTGACCAGGATATGTCATCTCGTTCTGAATCTTCGTTGCTATTTCAGTTGAGAGCTTCTGGCTTTCGGCATCGTCCATCTTGTCGGCTCCGACAATGACACGGAGCTCACGACCTGCCTGGATGGCGTATGTCTTGGTAACTCCAGGATAAGACATTGCGATAGCCTCAAGATCGTTAAGGCGCTTGATGTAAGCCTCGACGATCTCACGGCGGGCTCCGGGACGGGCTCCTGATATTGCGTCACAAACCTGAACGATAGGAGCAATGAGTGATGTCATCTCTACCTCGTCGTGGTGGGCTGCGATAGCGTTGACAATATCAGGTTTCTCCTTATACTTCTCGGCTATCTTAGCTCCGTAGAGTGCGTGCGGCAGTTCTGTCTCCTCGTCCGGCACCTTACCAATATCGTGAAGGAGTCCTGCTCGCTTTGCCTTCTTAGGATTGAGACCAAGCTCTGCTGCCATGACAGCACAGAGATTGGCTGTCTCACGAGAGTGCTGCAGAAGGTTCTGACCGTAAGAGGAGCGGTACTTCATCTTACCGATTATGCGGATAAGCTCTGGGTGCATGCCATGTATACCAAGGTCGATGACGGTGCGCTTACCTGTCTCTACTATCTCATTGTCGAGCTGTTTCTTAACCTTTGCTACGACTTCCTCAATGCGTGCCGGGTGGATACGTCCATCGGCTACAAGCTGGTGAAGTGCCAGACGGCAGACCTCACGGCGTATCGGATCGAAGGCTGAAATGACAATAGCCTCAGGGGTATCGTCGACAACGATCTCAACTCCGGTTGCAGCCTCAAGGGCACGGATGTTACGACCCTCACGACCGATGATGCGTCCCTTAATCTCATCGTTATCTATATGGAACACACTAACACTGTTCTCGATAGCTGTCTCTGTAGCTACGCGCTGGATAGTCTGGATGACTATCTTCTTTGCCTGCTGGTTGGCATTGAGCTTAGCCTCGTCCATAATCTCGTTGACGTAAGCGGCAGCATCAAGCTTTGCCTGGTCTTTCATGCTCTCGACAAGGCGGTTCTTAGCCTCATCGGCACTGAGGCCGGAGATTTCCTCAAGCTTCACACGCTCCTGGTCTTGCATCTTCAGGAGTTCGGTCTGCTTCTGCTGAAGGACTTTCCTATCGTTATCAATATGCTCTTGCTGCTTGTCGACATCCTGCTTGCGGCGGACAAGGTCTTCGTGGCGTTGGGTCAGAGCCATCTCCTTTTGCTTGAGACGGTTCTCATTGGCTTGGAGCTTTTGGTTGCGTTGCTGAGCTTCTTTCTCGAGCTCGCTCTTCTGATTCAGGAACTTCTCCTTAACCTCAAGGAGTTTTTTCTGTTTAACGACATTGGCATCCTTCTCGGCCTGCTCCATCATCTTATTATATTTTCCAGTAATGACATACCGGAAAATTGCGTAACCGACGCCACCACCGGCAAACAGTGCGACGACGGCAATTATTGCGTATATCATATTTATTTAGTGTGATTAGAATATTCTCATTATAGTTATTTCTTCTTCGGTTTCAATGCTTCTTCTATTTCAGAAGTCAGATGGGTGAGAATATCCATAAAAGGTGCTGTGTCGTTGCGTGAAGTCTCCTTTTCGTAATGGAGAGCTATGTCGAGCATAGCCATATACAATATATCCTTTTCGTCCTTCTTTCCATGAAGTATAGACTCGTGGAATATGGACGCATAGGTGTTTACCGTATCGGTGATGCGCTTTGCCGCCTTACGGTAGTATTCCTCATCGTCAACAGGTGCGTTGACAGATAATTCCCTATTATATAGATGTAAAGTAATGTGCCTTTTCTCGTTTGACATATTTGCATTTATTTCTCACTGAGGAGCGTGATACATTTGTTAATGTCACGGATAAGCTTGCTGATTCGCTTTTGTGCGCCTTCCATGTCGCCCTCACTGATCTCAACCATCTTTGCCATCTTAAGCGAATCGTAATCGTGTTGAGCCTGAGCGAGTTGTGCCTTAAGCTTCTTGATCTGAGCGTCACGCTCGTCAACGAGTGAATAGAGCTCGTCGTTCTCCTTTTTCAGCTCTTGATACTGAAGGATCATCTGGCGCACTCTCGTTGCAAACGTATTTATGGTTTTCTCGTAGACTGACATCGAAATTACAATTTGGCTACAAATTTACTTTAAAGTTTTGGTTTAAGCAAATTTTTGGCTCTTTTTTATATCTTTATCACTTAGATTTGTTATCGTCGTCGGTTTTCTTCGGCTCCTTCTTGGCAAGCATAACTACCTGATAGATAAAGTCGGTAACCCACTTCTGAGAGAAACCGAGACGCTGGTTGAACTGACGGACAGCCATGACGGTCTTGATAACATCAGGCTCCTTGAAGTCGTTCTTGTTAAATATGTCGTCGACTGTTTTCTCAGTCATCGCATACAAGGCTTTCTTGAAGAATCCAGGTACACGGAGTTTGAATTTCATAAGATTGCCGATAAGCATCATCAAGTCCTGAGTGAATCCCTGGAACTGGAACAGATAAGCTTGGGTCTGTTGCATCTGACGACAGTTCTTCTTAATACTTCTGTCTATCTCATCAAAGAAATCATCATCAGTATGATAAATTTCTTTCATCATCTTTTTGCACCGGTTTCTCTCGCCTATTCCGAGTTTATTATTAACCGTTGGTACATGAAGTGTAGTCTTGAAAACACGAAGGTCGGGCAGCATCGCTAAGTTAGTGATACCCAGACGACTGGCTAAAGAAGCTTGGAAGTAAACCTTTACAAGCGTCATATAGTCTTCCATCCCTCCCACCTTTTCCTCCGAAACGGAATTACGATGAAAGAGTTTTTGAAATATTCCCATAGTTTTGTAAGTTTTTTATCATTTTTTCGGATATTTTTCTCCGATTTGCAATTGCAAAAATACAAAATAAATACAAGAAAATTACACATTAGAAATAATTTTTCAGATTCTATTTCGTTTCTCTTAATAAAATTTACTACCTTTGCACCTTATAAATAAACCAATAGACCAAGTTGCCACATGGCATACACGAGGAGCAATCAAAACACTAACAACATCATTCAGTGGGCAGTCGTGACTACAGACTTCCTGCTAATGAACCTTTTACTTCTAGCTTTCCTGTTTCTTCCTGAGCCATTTGTGGCACACCACATAAAGATTTCGGCTAAGCTTTTCTTCCTGTTAGCCAATTTCGCTATGATTATTGGTGAACACTTCTATCACACGATAATTCACCTGAGAAAGGTTAAGACGACTGACGTGATGAGGCGAGTGGCAAAGCTCGTCATAGTGCAGGCAATTATTTTGTTCATCCTCATGAAGCTCATGACGAGCAATGGTCAGCTGTTCCAGTTCTTCATTTTATATACAATCTCGCTGTATATCATCCTGATGTTGTCGAGAATAATAGAGAGGAATGCACTGGAGAAATACCGGCTGCACGGTGGGAACACCCGGCAGGTGCTTTTCATAGGCAACGACCCGGCAAACCTGAACATGTACCGTGAGCTTGTCGGCGACCCGACTATGGGTTACGTGGTATTGGGCTATTACAGTAATGGAATCATAGAAGACGCTCCGAAAGACTTCAAAAAGCTCGGCGACATTGACCATGATTTGAAGAAGATTCTCAATGACAAAGAATTCAACCACAGTATTTGTGACAATATATTCTGTTCATTGTCGCACGATGAATACGAGAAGATCGTAAAGGTCATGCGGTTCTGTGACCGGAATGTCATTCACTTTTTCTATGTTCCACGTCAGTTCGGTAACTATCGGCTTCAATTGAAGACGGAGCGCTTTGGTGATATGGATGTTCTGACGAACTATGTCGAGCCACTGCTTAATCCTACCAACAAATTCATTAAGCGCTCATTCGACATTGTGTTCAGTTCGATAGTATGCCTTTGCATGCTGCCGTTCATTCCAATCATTGCATTGATAATTAAGATTCAGAGTCCTGGGCCCATATTCTTCAAGCAGGAGCGCACTGGACTCAACGGCGAGACTTTCGAATGTATAAAGTTCCGTTCGATGCATGTCAACAAAGACGCCGATACTGAGCAGGCAACGAAGGAAGACCCGAGAAAGTTCAAGTTCGGCAACTTCATGCGTAAGGCAAATATTGATGAGCTTCCACAGTTCTTCAATGTACTTAAAGGTGATATGAGTATTGTAGGTCCGCGGCCGCACATGCTCTACCACACTGACGTCTACTCGAAATTGATAAGTAAATATATGGTAAGGCACTTCTCCAAGCCTGGCATAACAGGATGGGCTCAGGTAACGGGCTATCGTGGAGAAACCAAGGAACTCTGGCAGATGGAAGAGCGCGTCCGCCGCGACATCTGGTACATCGAGCACTGGAGTTTCTGGCTCGACATAAAGATTATCCTCATGACAGTCAAGAGTGTATTCAAACATGACGAGAACGCTTATTAGAAGAAATAAACCATATTATATATTAAGAAACTGTTAAACATATTATAATAATGAAAGGTATAGTACTTGCAGGAGGCTCAGGAACACGTCTCTATCCAATCACCAAAGGTATCAGCAAGCAACTGATTCCAATTTTTGACAAGCCGATGATTTACTACCCATTATCGGTTCTGATGCTAGCCGGAATCCGTGACATACTTGTCATATCCACACCTTACGACCTGCCTGGATTCAAGCGTCTGCTGGGCGACGGACACGGCATAGGACTTAACATTTCATACGCTGAGCAACCATCACCTGATGGACTTGCACAAGCATTTATAATAGGTGAAGATTTTATAGGCGACGACAGCGTCTGCCTCGTTCTCGGCGACAACATCTTCTATGGCTCCGGATTCACCGGTATGCTTAAGGAGAGTGTGCGGACAGCCGAAGAAGACAACAAGGCTACCGTATTCGGATATTATGTCAACGACCCTGAGAGATACGGCGTGGCTGACTTTGACGCCAACGGCAACTGCCTCAGCATCGAGGAAAAGCCGGAGCACCCGAAGAGCAACTATGCTGTTGTAGGCCTTTACTTCTATCCTAACAGTGTTGTCGAGATTGCTAAGAACATCAAGCCAAGTGCCCGTGGAGAACTTGAGATAACAAGTGTCAACCAGGAATACTTATCACGCAAGCAACTGAAAGTCCAGACATTACAGCGTGGTTTCGCATGGCTTGACACCGGTACACACGACAGTCTTTCTGAGGCAAGTACCTTCATCGAGGTTATCGAGAAGCGTCAGGGTCTCAAGGTGGCATGCCTCGAGGAGATAGCCTACAAGCATGGCTGGATCACTAAGGAGCAACTCATTGAAGAGGCTAAGCCTATGGCGAAGAACGACTATGGCAAATACCTACTGCGACTGGGAGAAGGCAAAGAGTAAACAATAAACAGCGCAAATAATAACATAATTATAAAATGGCAGAAGATACAACAAAAGGAACGCTTGAGCAAGAACAGCTAGAGCAAGAGGAAAATTCTACCTTCAATTTCCAAACCATCTACAAGACAGTTGTCCTCAACTGGTACTGGTTTGTTCTCTCGCTGATCATCTTTCTGGGGTGTGCGTACATCTATCTGAGATACACCACTCCGACTTATCAAGTTCAAACGAAGTTGCTCGTCAAGGATGATGACGGCAAGAGCAACAACATGGGAAGCCTTGCCAACGCAAGTGCTACTACTCTCGGACTGATTTCAAACTCTAACGGTATTGACAATGAGATTGAAATTCTTCAGTCGCACACACTGGCTGCACAAGTAGCACGTGACCTCAACCTTAACGTTGAATACAGGAAGAAAGGTCGCGTGAAGAACATTATCCTGTACAAGAATCAGCCGGTAACAGTAAGCATTGACTCGGGGCACGCTGAGAATCTTAACCAACCATTCCAGTTGACTATCACGCGTGAAGGCAATGGTTATCAGGTTGATGGAACTTACTGCGTCCCTGTAGACGAGCAATCGTTCGAAGGACCGTTCTCTATCTCACGCAAATTTACAAGTCTGCCAGCCAGTTTCGCAACCCGCGCGGGTACGATTACACTCAATACTAACGGAACAAACGTTCTTGCCGATGGCGAGATCGAAATGGTTACAATTGTATCTCCGACAATGGCTGCAAACCAGTTCGTTGGCGAGCTTAGCGTAAGTCAGACTTCGAAGACTACAACAATCGCCCAGCTTTCTGTTGTAGACCCTGTACCTGAGCGTGCCATTGACTTTCTCAACCAACTTGCCATTGACTACAACCGTCAGGCAAACGACGATAAGAACCAAATCGCCCTCAGAACAGAGAAGTTCATCAACACACGTCTTGAAAAGATCAACAGTGAACTCGGACAGACCGAAGGACAACTCCAGGACTTCAAGCAGCGTAACAATATGGTTGAGTTGAAGACCAACGCTACAGCGGCTGTTTCTAACCAGGATGAATCCTACAAGAAACTCCGTGACATGGACACTCAGGTTGAACTGCTGCACAGCATTCAGGACTTCATGAACGACCGTGGCAACCACTATCAGGTTATCCCTTCGAACGTTGGACTAACTGACCAGAGCTCTACATCTCTTATTAATAAGTACAATGAACTTGTACTTGAGCGCAACCGCCTGCTGCGTAGTGCTTCTGCCAACTCACCGGTAGTTGAGCCTATCACTGACCAGATAAACGACCTGAACCACAATATCCGTGAGGCTATCCGTCAGGCTCTTCAGGCTCTTGAGATTCAGAGAGGCGCACTCGAGTCAATGACTCAGAAGTATGATACACAGGTTGCGGAGACTCCACAACAGGAACGTATACTTACTCAGATAGGACGCCAACAGGAAGTAAAGTCAGGACTATACCTTATGCTTCTGCAAAAACGTGAGGAGAACAGCATATCTCTTGCAGCTACAGCCGACAAGGGAAAGCTTATCGATAAGCCTCAGTTCGTTGGTAAGGTATCACCAAAGTCAAGTGTAATAGGACTTGTTGGCTTAATCCTTGGCCTTGGTGTTCCGGCACTTATCTTGTTCCTCATCAACTTCTTCCGCTATAAGATTGAAGGTCATGATGATGTGGCTAGACTCACCAAACTGCCTATCATTGCCGATGTGGCTGTTGCCAGCAACTCAGCAAAGACAAAGGCAGACATCGTGGTTCACGCCAACGAGAACAACCAAATGGACGAGATATTCCGTTCTATCCGTACCAACTTGCAGTTCATGCTTAAGGAAGGACAGAAGATTATCATGTTCACATCATATACATCTGGTGAAGGTAAGACGTTCAACTGTGCCAACACCGCCGTTTCATTCGCTCTTCTGGGCAAGAAGGTCATCATGGTCGGTCTCGATGTACGTAAGCCGCGTATCGCCGAGCTGTTCGAGATTCAAGACCATCACCACGGTATTACACAATTGCTCGTCAAGGACAACCCGACAACCGAAGAGATTAAGTCACAGATCGTACCGTCAGGCATCAACGAGAACCTCGACTTGCTTATGGCAGGACCAATTCCTCCAAACCCAACCGAGCTTATTTCCCGTAACAGCCTTGAGGTAATCTTCAAGCATCTGCAGGAGAACTACGACTACATCCTCATCGATACTGCTCCTGTCGGACTGGTAACCGATACCATTCAGATTGCCCGCATAGCCGATGTAACATGCTTCGTCTGCCGTGCCGACTTCACACCGAAGTCAGGCTTCGACCTTATCAATTCGATGGCAGAGCAGAAGAAGTTGCCTAACATGGCTATCGTCATCAACGGTATCGACATGAGCAAGCGTAAGTACGGCTACTACTATGGCTACGGCAGCTATGGCAAGTACGGACGTTACGGTCACTATGGTCATTACGGACACTACGGTCAGTATGGCAATTACGGTTCATACGGCAATTACGGAAACTACGGCAACTACAGCAAGAGCCACTATGGACAGAAGAATGACCACTCAGTAAAGAGATAAACAGGATAACAGCAAATAATTAATGGTTATTGCAGTTGATTTCGACGGTACAATCGTCGAACACAAATATCCAAAGATCGGTGACGAAATTATTTTCGCCACCGATACTTTGAGACAACTCATTAAGGACGGACACCGGCTGATACTTTGGAGCGTCCGCGAAGGACAACTACTTCAGGATGCCATCGACTGGTGTCACGAGCGCGGTGTGGATTTCTATGCCGTCAACAAGGACTATCCTGAAGAGAACGGAAAGGAAAGTAATGCCAGTTTCTCAAGAAAGATCAAGGCAGATATTTTCATTGACGATCGTAATCTGGGAGGACTTCCCGACTGGGGGCAGATTTACCAGATGATTTCTAATCATGAGACATGGGCTGACCTGATAAGACAGGCATCGCTAACAATCAACTCAAAAGATAACGCACCAAAGAAGAAACATTGGTGGAGCAGAAAGTAAAAAGATTATGTCAGAAACAAAATATATATTCGTAACAGGTGGTGTTGTTTCCTCTTTGGGAAAAGGCATCATATCATCATCTATCGGAAAGCTTCTGCAGGCGAGAGGCTATAATATCACAATTCAGAAATTCGATCCATACATCAATATCGACCCGGGAACTCTGAACCCATACGAGCACGGCGAGTGCTATGTAACTGTTGATGGCATGGAGACCGACCTCGACCTTGGACATTACGAGCGTTTTACCGGTATTCAAACTACTAAGGCTAACTCAATGACAACCGGAAGAATCTACAAGTCCGTCATCGACAAGGAGCGCCGTGGCGATTATCTTGGCAAGACTATCCAGGTTGTACCACACATCACCGACGAGATAAAGCGAAATATCAAACAGCTCGGACAGAAGTACCACTACGATTTCGTCATCACAGAGATTGGCGGAACCATCGGCGACATTGAGAGTGCGCCGTTCCTTGAGGCTATCCGCCAGATGAAATGGGAACTTGGAAAGCGTGCCGTCAACGTACACCTTACTTATATACCTTACCTTAAGGCTGCAGGCGAGCTCAAGACAAAGCCTACCCAGCACAGTGTAAAGGAGCTCCAGAGTGTTGGTATCCAGCCGGATATTCTCGTCCTGCGCACAGAGAAGCACCTTCCTGACGGAATCCGCAAGAAGGTTGCTGCTTTCTGTAATGTCGACTTCGACTGTGTTGTTCAGAGCGAAGACCTCCCAAGCATCTATGAGGTTCCTGTAAACATGCAGAATCAAGGACTCGATGCTGCCATTCTCCGCAAGTGTGGCGAGCCTGTTGGTCCTACACCTGAGCTCGGTCCATGGAAGAAGTTCCTCGACAAGCAGCGCAATGCCACTGAGATTGTAAACATCGGACTCGTTGGTAAGTACGACTTGCAGGATGCCTATAAGAGTATTCGAGAGAGTCTGTCACAAGCCGGAACTTACAACGACCACAAGACAAAGATAACATTCATCAATTCCGAGAATATCACTGAGGACAATGTTGCCGAGAAGCTCGCAGGACAGGACGGTATCGTTATCTGTCCGGGATTCGGTCAGCGTGGTATCGAGGGCAAGATTATTGCTGCCCACTACACACGCACTCACGATATTCCTACTTTCGGAATATGCCTCGGAATGCAGATGATGGTTATTGAGTTTGCCCGCAACGTTCTCGGATACAAGGATGCCAACAGCCGTGAGATGGACGAGAAGACTCCACACAACGTAATAGACATCATGGAGGAGCAGAAGAACATCACCAACATGGGTGGTACAATGCGTCTCGGTGCTTACGAGTGCGACTTGAAGCAGGGCTCACGCGTATTCAACATCTACAATAAGGAGCACATTCAGGAGCGTCACCGCCATCGTTATGAGTTCAACAACGACTATGAGAAGGAGTTTGAGCGCAACGGCATGAAGTGTGTCGGTCGTAACCCGGAGAGCAACCTCGTTGAGATTGTCGAGATTCCTAGTCTCAAATGGTACATCGGTACACAGTTCCATCCTGAATATCAGAGCACAGTCCTGAAGCCACATCCACTGTTCCTCGACTTCGTCAAGACGGCTATTGAAAATCAAAAAAAGGATAACAAAGAAAGTAAATAAGCGTTTCTTGCAATGTAATAAGCCATTAGTTACAATCCAAAAGACGGCTGAATACAATGCAAGCAACCATCATTTACAGTCTAAAAATACTATAAATGGATAAGAACACAATTATCGGCTTCGTGCTCATTGCGGTTGTCCTCTTCGGCTTTGCCTGGTGGCAGCAGCCGTCAGAGGAAGAGTTGCAGGCTCAGCACGAGCAATACGAGAAGGACTCCATTGCCACAGCCAAGAAGTTGGAACAGGCAAAGGTTGCGCAGGCAAAGCAAAAAGCCGCTCAACAAGCCGCTGCAACTAATGACACGGCTATGTTCCACACTGCCGTTACCGGTACTGCGCAAGACATTGTCCTTCAGAACAGCAAGCTTCAGCTTACTCTTAACACCAAGGGTGGTACTGTAACAAAGGCTTACATCAAGAACGCAAAGGGTAGCACACGCTATGTTGGTCACGACATTGCCGACAAGACCGGTAAGCATGACGACCTCGGAGGTGTCACTCTCTTTGATGGCAAAGACCAGCAGCTCAACTACACTCTTGTAGCAAAGGAGAGCAACATCAGTACAAAGGACTTGTACTTCACTCCGTCGAACCAGACCGACTCAACAGTTACGCTTACCGCTGAAGCTGCACCGGGCAAGACTCTTGTCCTTACATATAAATTAGGTAAGGACTACATGCTTCATACAAGTCTGAGGGTCAATGGAATGGCAGGTCTCTTCGACCCGAACACGTCGAAGCTTAATGTCGACTGGCATGAGAAGGTTAAGGAGCAGGAGCGTGGATTCACATTCGAGAACCGCTATGCCCGTCTTGACTGGCACGAGACAAACGGCGACACTGATTACCTCAATGAATCTTCTGACAAGGAGGAAAACACTGAGGAAGCCGTCGATTGGGTAGCATTCAAGAACCAGTTCTTCTCTGCCGTGATGATTTCGAAGGATGCTTTCGACAAGGGAGCCGACCTTCACAGTGCCGCTTACGACAAGAAGGCTCAGGAGAACAAGCCCGTCCGCTATCTGAAGGATCTCAACGCAAAGATGAAGACAGCCTTCGACCCAAGTGGTCGGAAGCCTTCAGAGTTTGAGTTCTATTATGGACCAAACGACTTCTATATCCTTAAGGATGTCCAGAAGCAGAGCACATTCGGTCGTGATCTTGACATGGAGCGTATCGTCTATTTGGGATGGCCGCTTTTCCGTTACATCAACCGTTGGTTCACATTGCCTGTATTTACAGCCCTAACCAACTGGGGACTGCCAATGGGAGTTGTCCTTATTCTCATCACTCTGCTTTTGAAGCTCATCACCTACCCTATGGTAAAGAAGAGCTACATGAGCTCGGCTAAGATGCGTGTACTGAAACCAAAGTTGGACGAGGCAACAAAGCAATATGATAAGCCAGAAGACCAAATGCAGAAACAGCAGGCAATGATGCAACTATATTCGGAGTACGGAGTAAGTCCATTGTCAGGCTGTCTGCCAATGCTCATTCAGATGCCTATCTGGATTGCAATGTTCAACTTCGTGCCAAACGCTATCCAGCTTCGTGGACAGAGTTTCCTGTGGATGCAGGATCTCAGTACTTACGACCCGATTGTTGAGTGGGGCTCAAACCTCTGGCTCATTGGCGACCACCTGAGTTTGACGTGTATCCTCTTCGTAGGCGCACAGCTTCTCTACAGTTGGTTCACTATGCAGTTGCAGAAGGACCAGATGGTTGGTCAGCAGGCTGAGCAGATGAAGATGATGCAGTGGATGATGTATCTCATGCCGCTGATGTTCTTCTTTATCTTCAACGACTACTCATCAGGTCTGAACTTCTACTACTTCATCAGCCTTCTCTTCTCGGCTATCATAATGTTCACTCTACGCAAGACGACTAATGACGAGAAGCTTCTCGCCATCCTTGAGGCTCGTCGCGCAGAGAACAAGAAGAACCCACAGAAGATGACTGGTATGGCTGCCCGCATCCAGCGTATGCAACAGGAGCAGCAAGAACTTCAGCGCCGTCGTGAGGAACTAGAACGGAAACGTAAAAAACTGTAAAATCCCCACCAAGCCTCCCCCAAGGGGAGGTTGTCTAGTTACATAATAAAAACGGATATTAGTTGAGCTAATCTTAGGTAATCAAAAGCCTCCCCTTGGGGGAGGTTTGGAGAGGATTTAAAATTATGAAAAAATCAATGATAATAACAGCTGCCGCCCTGATGATGGGCGGCAGTGCTTTGCAAGCACAGCAAGTGAAAATAGGCAAAAGCAATATTAAGCTCACTCAAGATACAATGACTCCTGAGGCTTTGTGGGGTATGGGTCGTATAGGCTCGGCTGCTCCAAGTCCTGACGGAAAGAAGATTGTCTATCAGGTGGGCTATTATAGTGTACAGGAGAACAAGGGACATCAGATGCTCTACGTGATGGATGCTGACGGAAAGAACGTTAAGCAGCTTACCACTACTGACAAGAGTGAGACTGATGCTTCATGGCTCGACAATAATACAATTGCTTATCTCTCAGATGGTCAGATTTGGAAGATGAATGCCGATGGCTCAAACCGTCAGAAGCTCACATCCGACAAAATTGACATCGAGGGCTATAAGTTCAGTCCTGATGGCAAGAAGGTTGTCATCATCAAGAGCCTTCCCTACTACGGAAGTATCAAGAAGAATCCATCGGACCTTCCAAAGGCAACAGGCCGACTCATCACCGATATGAACTACCGCCACTGGGATCATTACGTTGAGAGTATTCCACATCCTTTCGTAGCCAATGTCAACGGAAACAGCATCGATGCAGGCGTTGACGTTCTTGAAGGACAGCCATACGAAAGTCCGATGGCTCCCTTCGGAGGTATCGAGCAGATTGACTGGAGCAAGGATTCAAAGTCGGTTGCGTACACATGCCGCAAGAAGGAAGGCGTTAAATATGCCATCTCTACCGATGCCGACATATACCTTTATAATATAGAGACACGTCAGACAAAGAATCTCTGTAAGGACGATGCCAACAAGCAGTTGCTTGACGAGTGGGCTCTTGCCGATTCAACTATCGACGCAACAAAGAGCATGCGCAACCAGCCTATCGACTCAAAGAAGTTCCAGAGCCTGAATGTTGGATATGATGTCAACCCTAAGTTCTCACCTGACGGCAACTATGTTGCATGGTTGAGTATGGCTCGCAATGGATATGAGAGCGATCTTAACCGTCTCTGCATCTATGACTTGAATAAACATGTAAAGTTCTATGCTACCGATGCAAGCAACTTCGACACTAACGTTGATGATTATTGCTGGGCACCAGACAGCAAGAGCCTTTACCTTACAGGTGTTTGGCATGCCACAGAGCGTATTTGGAATGTTGGTCTGCGTGGTGGAAAGGTAAAGCAACTCACTGATGACAGCTACAACGATTTTGGTAGCGTCCAGATGCTTAACGGCAAGCAATTGCTCACCACCCGCCACTCAATGCTTCACCCTGACGACATCTTCATCGTTACTCCTTCAAGCAAAGAGAAGGCTGCAAAGGTTCAACAAATTACCGACGAGAACAAGCAAATCTTCGACCAGCTTGCATCGGCTTCAGTTGAGCAGCGTTGGGTAAAGACAACCGATGGCAAGGAAGAACTTGTTTGGATAATCCTTCCTCCTCATTTCGACAAGACAAAGAAATATCCTACATTATTATATTGTGAGGGCGGACCACAGAGTCCGGTCAGCCAGTTCTGGAGTTATCGTTGGAACTTCTCTATCATGGCAGCTCACGGATATGTAATCGTGGCTCCTAACCGTCATGGTCTTCCTGGCTTCGGTTCTGAATGGAACGAGGAAGTTAGCCGCGACTGGACAGGTCAGTGCATGGACGATTATCTGTCGGCTATCGATGATGCAGTAGCCAATCTGCCTTACGTTGACAAAGATCGCCTTGGTGCCGTTGGTGCATCGTTCGGTGGTTTCTCTGTTTACTATCTTGCAGGTCATCACAACAAGCGTTTCAAGTGCTTCATTGCTCATGACGGTGCTTTCAACCTTGAGTCAATGTACACCGATACTGAGGAGGCTTGGTTCTCTAACTGGGAGTATGATGATGCTTACTGGAATAAGGACCAGACCGATGCTGCCCGCAAGACTTATGCTAACAGCCCACATAAAGCTGTTGACAACTGGGATACCCCAATCCTTTGTATCCACGGCGAGAAGGACTACCGCATCAATGCCAATCAGGGAATGGGTGCCTTCAATGCAGCCCGCATGAAGGGAATCCCTGCAGAACTGCTGCTCTTCCCTGACGAGAACCACTGGGTGCTCAAACCACAGAATGGTATTCTCTGGCAGCGCACATTCTTCGACTGGCTTGACCGCTGGTTGAAGAAGTAAGAGATCCACCCTAACCCTCCTTAAAAAGGAGGGAGGGAGATTATACCTGTAATTGAGAAAGAAAAGAGAAAGATAAAACATACTTGAAGTTTAACAATTAATCATTTACTGTATCCTCGGAAGTAATCAACATCCCCTCCAAGCGGAGGGGCTTGGTGAGGCTTCTAGGGGAATGTATATTTATTATGGTAGAAAAAGTAAGAACAATACTCAGCGACAGTAAAGGTGCTCGCTGGGCAGCCCTTATCATTGTAGCATTCACAATGATGATGGGCTACTTCATTACTGACGTTATGTCGCCACTGGAAGTGCTGCTAACAAAGAGCGTTGCACAAGGTGGTCTTGGTTGGACTTCCGATGACTACGGATTCTTCTCAGGTAGTTACGGTTACATCAATGTATTCCTGTTGATGCTCTTCTTCGGTGGAATCATCCTCGACAAGATGGGAATCCGTTTCACAGGAACACTGGCATGTGGACTAATGGTTATCGGTGTTTGCATCAAGTTCTTTGGTGTTACTCACGACTTCGAAGGTGCTCGTTTCACTATCGATGCACTGAACTTCTCTCTGCCAATGTCGGCAGCCGTGGCATCACTAGGATTTTCAATCTTCGGAACGGGATGTGAGATATGCGGAATCACCGTATCAAAGATTATCACAAAGTGGTTCACTGGTCATGAGCTTGCGCTCGCAATGGGTATTCAGGTTGCCCTCGCCCGTATGGGAACTGCCGGTGCGTTGATGGGTTCACTGCCTATAGCAAAAGCTTTCGGTGGAAAGGTTGGAGCTCCTGTTCTGCTGGGTACAGTACTGCTTATCATCGGATTCCTTGCATTCCTTGTCTATACCGTTATGGACAAGAAGCTCGACAAGAGTGTTGAAGAAGCAGAGGTTGCCGACGAGGCAATTGCTGCCGGAAAGGCTGAGGAGACAGAAATTAAGGATACTGAGGAGGCTGAGGAAGACGAGGACTTCCACTTCTCTGATCTTAAATACATCTTCACTAATCCTGGATTCTGGTGCATCTGCCTGCTTTGTCTGTTGTTCTACAGTGGAGTATTCCCATTCCTTAAGTTCGCTACAAAGCTGATGATTGCCAACTACAACGTTCCAGAGGACCTCGCCGGTATCATCCCTGGACTTATTCCATTCGGAACAATCCTTCTCACACCACTGTTCGGTTCACTCTATGACCGTATCGGAAAGGGTGCCACACTGATGCTCATTGGCTCTATAATGCTGACTGCCGTTCACTTCATCTTCGCTATCCACATCCTGCCTTACTGGTGGTTTGCAGTTATCGTGATGATTACCCTCGGTATTGCATTCTCACTCGTACCTTCAGCAATGTGGCCAAGTGTTCCAAAGATTATCCCGATGAAGACTCTAGGTTCGGCTTATTCAATCATCTTCTATATCCAGAACATCGGTCTGAGTCTTGTACCTGTTCTGATTGGAAAGGTTAATGGATATGATCCGACTTACACAACAAGTATGAGTATCTTCTGTGGATTCGGTGTTGCAGCCGTTGTCCTGTCGCTCCTTCTCCTCGCTGTAGATAAGAAGAAGCACTACGGACTGCAGGAGGCTAATATAAAGAAGTAAAAACAAATACAAGTCAAAGTCCCCACCAATAACAAGAACTTGTTATTGGTGGGGACTTTGATTTGGTTTTTTATTTATTATTTTTCCCCAAGGCACCATAAACGACCTTGGCAACAAGTGGCTTACTTGATTCCTCAGTAAGTCCATGACCTAAGCGACCATAGATAAACGGAACCTCAAGACCCTTGATACAATAGTGGGTTATCTCGGCAACAAGTTCAACATTCTCAATATCGAACTCACCGTCAGCCTTTCCATCAGTATATACCTTGCAGAAAAGCTGAATCTCATCATCATCGAACTTCTTGCGCACCTTCTCCACCATCCAAATGTTACGGAAGAATTCGGCACGAAGGTTACCATTGCGTATCACCGTCTCCTTAATCATACTCAAGTGAGTATAAATAAGTTCGATAACCTTGTCAAGAGGACGGATTTTCTTTGCCGCCACCTCGTCAAGCTTATCGCTCAAACGCTCAAGCTCACCTTCGATGACCGCATAATAGACATCATCCTTACTGTTGAAGTAAGTATATAACGTACGACGTCCCTTGCCGCTCGCCTTGGCTATGTCATTCATCGTAGTGTTGGCAATGCCGTTCTTAGCAAACAGTTGGCGCGCCACGTCGACCAGTTTCTGTCTTGTTTTCGATATTGACATAATTCTACTATTTATTGCACACAAATAATTTCATGTGCAAAATTACCTATTTAATTCGTTATAAACAAACTTTTTGACTTTAATTTGCACAATTATTTAGTTTGTGCAGAAGTAAGCTGATAATGATTGAATCAACAAAAACACGCCACAAAAAGCCCATATACTGTTAAATTTCAGTTAAAAGGACTACATTTTGCCGAAAACATTTGGTTACTTAATCAAAAAGCAGTACCTTTGCACCCGCAAATAAGGGAAGAACCCAATAAAACATCGCGGAGTGGAGCAGTTGGTAGCTCGCCAGGCTCATAACCTGGAGGTCGCACGTTCGAGTCCTGCCTCCGCAACTATCAAAGTCTGAAACGCTTGAATAAAGAGTTTCAGACTTTTTTCGTTTTATAGGTTCAAACTCTATGACTCAATAACGAAAGGGAAAAGCTATGGAACCACTGGCAGAAAGGATGCGCCCACGGACGCTGGACGACTATATAGGACAGAAACAACTTGTTGGCGAAGGTGCTGTTCTGAGAAAGATGCTCGACTCAGGACGCATCACTTCTTTTATATTATGGGGTCCACCGGGAGTTGGAAAGACAACGCTCGCACATATTGTTGCCAACCAGCTTAAAGTTCCTTTCTATACACTTTCAGCCGTGACGAGTGGCGTGAAGGATGTGCGTGACGTTATCCAGAAGGCCCAGAGCAACTCCTTTTTCAATTCTGCCTCCCCTATCCTCTTCATTGATGAGATCCACCGTTTCTCGAAATCACAGCAGGACTCGCTGCTTGGTGCCGTTGAGAAAGGAACAATAACGCTTATTGGAGCCACAACCGAGAATCCATCATTTGAGGTTATCCGCCCGCTGCTTTCCCGCTGTCAGCTTTATGTCCTACAGCCATTGGGCAAGGACGACTTACTGGAGCTACTGAACAGGGCTATTAACAAGGATGTAGTCCTTAGTAAGATGAATATTGAGGTGAAAGAGACAGGAGCAATATTGAGATACAGCGGTGGCGATGCCCGAAAACTCCTGAACATTCTGGAATTACTGGCAGACAGCGCAGGCGGTAAAGACCTCGTGATAACCGACAAGCTTGTGACTGAACGCTTGCAGCAGAACCCGCTAGCTTATGACAAGGGCGGCGACATGCACTACGATATTATCTCGGCATTCATCAAGAGTATTCGTGGCAGTGATCCCGATGCGGCACTCTATTGGCTTGCAAGGATGATAGAAGGTGGCGAAGACCCAAGGTTCATTGCCCGACGGATTGTCATATCGGCAGCCGAGGACATCGGACTTGCCAATCCTAATGCTCTGCTTCTTGCCAATGCTGCCTTTGATGCTGTCGATAAGATCGGCTGGCCGGAAGGACGCATTCCTCTTGCTGAAGCTGTGGTCTATCTTGCTACTTCGCCAAAATCGAATTCGGCATATTTGGGAATAAACACAGCCATCGAAGAGGTGAAGAAGAGCGGCAACCAGCCTGTGCCACTGCATATCCGCAACGCTCCGACGAAACTTATGGAGGATCTTGGCTATCACGATGGATATAAGTATCCGCATGATTATCCCGGACACTTCACTCAACAGCAATACATGCCTGACGGATTGCAGGATGTGAGGTTATGGCATGCACAGCATAGCCCCGCTGAAGAGAAGTTATACAAGAGGATGTTGGAATACTGGGGGGAGCGTTTTAAAGAATAAACGAGTAACCACAGTGTTGTGAAAGATACTCTTTTACAAATGAAAATAAATTAATTTTAAAACGAAAATAAATTAAAAACAAGATGAAAATAAATTATTTTCATCTCTAAAAGATACCGAATGAAGATAGTAGACTTAGACTCTCATAGTGTAAATCCAGGCGATTTATCATGGGATAGCATACAGGAGCTTGGCGATCTGACACTCTATGAGCGCACAGCTCCAAAAGATGTAGTGGCAAGGGCAAAGGATGCCGACGCCATACTTATCAACAAGATTGCAGTGACGGCAGAAGTCATTGAACAACTGCCGAAACTGAAATATATCGGTGAACTTGCTACGGGCTATAACAATATCGACCTTGAAGCAGCAAGGAAGCATGGCATCGTAGTGACAAACATTCCGGCATACAGTACTGACAGTGTGGCACAGATGGTGTTTGCGCATATTCTGAACATCGCCAACCACGTTGACCACTATGCCAACGAGACACGCAAGGGAATCTGGAGTCTAAACCCCGATTTCTGTTATTGGGACACACCACTGATAGAGCTGTCGGGCAAGACAATTGGAATAGTAGGACTCGGCCACATTGGAATGAAGGTGGCACAGATAGCCCATTGTTTCGGGATGCTGGTAAATGCTGTAACGAGCAAGGAAGCCACTGCTCTGCCTGAGTGGATTCAGAAGGCTACTCTCGATGGAATGTTGTCATCATCCGACTTTATAACCCTGCACTGTCCTCTGACAGCCGACAACAAGCACATGATTAATGCCGAAACTATCGGCTACATGCACAGGGATGCCGTACTGATTAATACAGGTCGTGGTCCGTTGGTCGATGAGGAGGCTGTAGCCAATGCATTGAAGAGCGGCAAGCTTGGAGCTTATTGTGCTGACGTTATGGCAGAAGAGCCACCACACGCCGACAATCCGTTGTTTACATGCGAGAATGCCTACATCACTCCACACATCGCATGGGCTACCCATGAGGCTCGACAGCGGCTTATGGACATTGCCACGGGCAATATCAAGGCATTCATTGATGGCAACCCCATCAACAAAGTTAATTGACAAGCTGTATAAGTTATCATAATTATGAATTTAGAATTTAGAATTTTGAATTAACCCATAGAAATGATTTCAGCTGACCCACATTTTGTGACGATATTGCAGCACGTAATAGAGTTCCTGGGAACCTTTGCCTTTGCAATATCCGGAATCCGCCATGCAGCCGCACATAATTTCGACTGGTTTGGCGGATATGTCTGCGGATTTGCCGTTGCCATAGGCGGCGGAACCATCCGCGACGTAATGCTTGGAGTGACACCATTCTGGATGACCAGCCCCATGTATGTGCTCTGTACAGCCTTCGCCCTTCTCTTTGTGATAATATCAGGAAAACGACTGAAACGCCTCAACAATGCATGGTTCGCTTTCGATACCCTCGGATTGGCACTGTTCAATATTGCCGGAATACAGAAAACTCTCGTCATGGGACATTCCTTCTGGGTGGCAATAATAATGGGCTGCATAACCGGTGCCGCCGGTGGTGTTATCCGTGATGTCCTGCTTAACAATGTTCCGGTAATATTCCACAAAGAGATATACGCTATGGCATGTGTGGCAGGCGGACTGGCCTATTGGCTGCTTTACTATTTAGGTGCGCCAATAACCCTGACAGTTGTTGTATCCTTCCTTACCGTATGCGTCATCCGTTTCCTTGCGGTGAAATACCATATATCACTTCCAATTCTGAACACTGACGCTAGCGATGAAGACTAATCTTTATGCCAATTTAAACAGACATGCAGACAAAAAAAGAGAGGAGTACTTTATCACTAAAGCACTCCCCTTCCAACATCATGTACGAGAAAAAATTAATTGTTTTTTCGTTAGCTGTCTGAATTAATTGTTCTCAGGACGAAGCTTGCGGACTGTCTCACCAGCACGCCACATCTCCATGTCGTGCATAGCCTTCAGCTCTGCGTTCAGCTTCTCACGGTAGTCAGGCTGTGAGTTCTTATCGATAGAAATCTGAGCCTCATTACCACTCTCTACTGAGCTGTACAGCCACTCCATTACAGGCAGGATGGCAGCCTTGAAACGTGGACGCCAGTCGAGAGCACCACGCTGTGCTGTAGTTGAGCAGTTGGCATACATCCAATCCATTCCCTTTTCGCCGAACAACGGGCCAAGGCTCTGAGTGAGCTCCTCAACGGTCTCGTTGAATGCCTCCGAAGGTGAGTGTCCATGCTCACGGAGCACCTGATACTGTGCCTCAAGAAGTCCCTCGATAGCACCCATCAGCGAACCACGCTCACCGGTAAGGTCGGAAGTAGCTTCCTTATTGAATGTCGTCTCGAACAGATAACCTGAGCCGATACCTACACCCATTGCCAGAGTCTTCTCCTTGGCATTGCCTGAAGCATCCTGATAAATAGCGTATGATGAGTTGATTCCACGACCCTCAAGGAACAGTGTACGCAGTGATGTGCCTGAACCCTTAGGAGCGACCATGATTACATCGACATCCTTTGGAGGAACGACACCTGTACGATCCTGCCAGTTGATTGCAAATCCATGACTGTAATACAGAGTCTTGCCCTTTGTCAGGAATGGCTTGATCTTTGGCCACTGAGCAATCTGACCTGCGTCGGAAAGCAGCATTGCAATAATTGTTCCCTTCTCGGCAGCCTCCTCGATAGAAAACAGAGACTTGCCAGGAACCCATCCATCGGCAACAGCCTTATCGTAAGACTTTCCCTTACGCTGACCGACAATTACGTTAAATCCATTATCGCGAAGGTTGCCTGCCTGACCAGGACCCTGAATACCATAGCCAATGACAGCAATCGTTTCATTCTTCAGTACTTCGCGTGCTTTCTCCAATGTAAACTCTTCTCTCGTGACGATGTTTTCCTCAACGCCACCAAAATTCATTTTCGGCATAAGTGTTTTGTTTTTTAAGATATGCAGCCAATAAGCGACCGCGACTTTGTTAATACTATTTCTATTTCTTCTTTATTGTTGTGTTGCGGTTGCAAAGTTACGGAATTATTATCAAACTGCAAAGAATTCTTTTAATCTTTTACGAATTTAACATTACTTCTTACAACTTCCATGTCTTTTCCGCCATTTTTAGGGGTTTTTGTGATTAAAACATTGAATATTCTCTCCTTCTCGACGGATTTGTCAGAAATATCTTCGATATAGAAGTTTAATTTATCGCCTTGGTGAGTTTCTGCAACATAAGCTACCTCGAAACGTTTCAATCTATAAGTTTTGTACCAATCGAGATTCCAGAGGTCAAGAACATGCTCGATATATTTTACCGAGTTTATATGTCCGTTAATATCAACATCATTATAATAGGTGTCAATGGTGTGAACGAATTTCACTGTATCTATATTAATAGGTACGCGCGAAGCTTTCTTGATAGGACACTCATAATCCTTTTCGACGTAACTGGTTATCAATCCGTCTCTAACACCAAGAATGTCGGCTGGCTGACGGCTCTCGGTATCTATCATCGCCCAAATGCTGCGACCATAGCCGAAGACTTTGCCATCATCACCGACGACCTTGAAGTTTCTGCTAGTGAAAAAGCGCATAACGCCTTCTACCCATGTCTCAACATTGAACTTATCGTATGCTTTAGGCATATCATCCATCTCTATAGCAAGGCGGCTGAGCACCCATGTCTTATGGATGGTGTTCAGATAGTGCATGCCATAGCCACGGTCATTGCTATGGAAATCGGCAGCATTAAGCAGGTGGTTGCCTAAATGTCCCAGGAAGAGCCGGTTGCTGAAATCACAGTGGAACGGTTCTGCCATAAAGGGATAACGCCCTACCTTGGGCAGTAAATTCTCATTATTCATTCTTTCTCGTACGTTTTTGATTTGTTTGTTGAATTATCTTATAAGATTATTGCCAAGGCATGGCATAAGTTTCCATGCTTTGGCAATATTAATTTGGTATAGTCTAGTGATTCTCTTGGTTTTCAAGAAACCTCACTACGGGGTCGTCGAAACTGCGCGTAACAGCAATACGTCCGGAACGGGTGTATTGAAGTAGGCAACCGAAACGCTTGAATTCGCTGTACAGATGGGTAACCTCATCGGTCAATCCGGCGAGAAGGACAGTGGTGTATGTCGGATTTACTTCCATCATTCTGGCATCGTGATGACGGATACAACGGCTAATCTCCGGATTGTCGAGGAGTTGTGGAGTTGAAATCTTGAACAAGCCCTCTTCGTGTATGAACAATTCGTCATCGGTATAATAGTCAGCTTTAACCACATCTATCTTCTTCTCGATAGCCTTGGTTATCTTGATAATCTGTTCCTCATTGCTCCAGCATGTTATAGTATACTTATGTATGCCGCTCATACTCGACGCACTAACGTTCAGACTTTCTATATTTACTTGTCTTCGGGTGAAGACCGCTGTGACCTGATTGAGCACACCGGCAATATTCTCTGAGTAGACAAGCAGAGTGTAGAGGGTCTGTCCGTCATGGGATTTATTGGCTGTTGGTATATCGTTTTTTTCTTTATTCATCGCATAAATATTATTTCATCCATCATTATAGAGGAAACATTGACGACTTAAATGTCCAGATGCAGTTGCATCTCATCAATGCTCTTGCCAGGAGGAGTCATCGGCTGGATGTTTTCGTCTTCCTTAACAGCAGCTTCGAGAAGATAAGGACCGTCGGTATGCAACATCGCTTCTATTTTTGTCTTCAAGTCTTTGCGGTCGATAACAACATCGTAAGGTATGTTGTAGCCACGTGCAATGTCTTCATAACGAGGATTGAGCATGCGTGTGAACGAACGGCGATGATTATACATCAGGTCTTGCCATTGACGTACATTGCCGAGATAGTTGTTATTGAGGATAATCATCTTGACAGGAGCATGTTGTTCCATTATTGTTCCCAGTTCCTGAATACTCATCTGAAAACCTCCATCGCCGGAAAACATGCAGACCGTTCTGTCGGGAGCGCCGAATGTTGCACCTATAGCCGCAGGCAGTCCGAAGCCCATTGTACCGGCTCCGCCACTGGTAACGATGCTGCGGTTACGTCTGTACTTAAAATAACGGGCAGAGAACATCTGGTTCTCGCCGACATCATTTACAAGTATTGCCTCGCCATGAGTAGCTTCGGCAACAGCGTTGACGACCTCGCCCATAAGCAACGGACCATCTGACGGATGTATGCTAGGCTCTATCACTTGGTCTATTTCTTTTTGTTGCAGAGGCTTGAAAGACTCTATCCACTCAGAATGATCGTGACTCTGAATGAGTTCTGTCAGCGCAGGAAGACTTTCCTTACAGTCGGCAAGGATTGCAACATCAGTCTTCACGTTCTTGTCAATCTCCGTCGGGTCAATGTCAAGATGGATTATCTTGGCTTGCTTTGCGTATGTATCAAGGCGTCCTGTTACTCGGTCGGAGAAACGCATACCTATTGCTATAAGTACATCACATTCCTGCTCTTTGACATTAGGAGCATAATTGCCGTGCATACCGAGCATGCCTATATCCAACGGATGGTCGGTTGGTAGTGCCGAAAGACCTAACAGAGTTCGTCCGGCAGGAATATTTCCTTTCTCAAGAAATGCCTTGAGCTCTTCCTGAGCACCGCCCAGTTCAACTCCCTGACCTACAAGTGCCAATGGTTTCTTGGCATTGTTTATGATGTCAGCGGCAGCACGGACAGCATCCAAGTTTAACTTTGGATATGGATGGTATGAACGCACAAAGTCAACCTTGCTGGGTTCCCATTTGCACTTGCCTGTCTGAGCACTGCGAGTAAAGTCCAATACAACAGGTCCGGGACGACCACTCCGTGCTATGTAGAAGGCACGGCTGACAGCCCAGGCAACATCTTCCGGTCGACGAATCTGATAGCTCCATTTAGATATTGGCTGGGCAACACCTACAAGGTCGACTTCCTGAAATGCATCAGTACCAAGGGCGGCAACGCCGACCTGACCAGCAACAACTACGATAGGGGTTGAATCCATCATAGCGTCGGCTACTCCGGTAAGGGTATTAGTAGCACCAGGACCGCTTGTAACGATGGCAACTCCGACGTTTCCACTCACACGGGCATAGCCTTCTGCCGAGTGAGCCGCAGCTTGCTCATGGCGGACAAGGACAAAGTCGAACCACGGATCTTTCTTCTGCGTATATGTGTAAAGGGCATCAAATACCGGCATAATAGCTCCACCGGGATAGCCGAAGATTGTCTTTACGTTCTCCTGATAGAGAGCACGCATCATAATCTCAGCACCACTACACTCTTCACCTATGCGGATTCCGTTCCAAGGCACCTCTATCGGTGACTCGGTTCCACTACCCTTTCCTATCTTTATCTGGATGTTTTTTTCAGCCATAAATTAATCAATTATTCGTACTCCACCTTTATCCGCACTCGAAACACTCTGGGCGTATGCACGAAGAGCCTTGCTGACGACACGTTTACGCTTAAGTGGCTGCTGTGGACGAGCCGCAAGTTCTTCATCAGAAAGTTTGACGTTAATACTGCGGGTAGGAATATCTATGACTATAATATCACCGTCCTTAATCTTTCCGATGTTTCCACCGTTAGCTGCTTCAGGTGATATATGTCCGATTGAAAGTCCGGAAGTACCACCGGAGAAACGTCCGTCAGTTATCAACGCACATTCTTTGCCAAGATGGCGGCTCTTAATATATGATGTCGGATAAAGCATTTCCTGCATGCCAGGACCTCCCTTAGGACCTTCGTGAGTTATAACTACACAATCGCCGGACTTTACCTTTCCTCCAAGTATTCCGTCACAAGCATCTTCCTGAGAGTCGAAAACAACAGCAGGACCTTCGAAATGCCAGAGCTCAGGAGCAACACCAGCCGTCTTTACGACACAGCCGTCCTGCGCTATATTGCCGAATAGGACAGCGAGACCACCATCCTTAGTGTAAGCATGTTCTATGTCACGAATACAACCGTTTGCCCGGTCGGTATCAAGCGAAGGCCAAAGTGTAGCCTGACTGCCCATCTTTGTCGAGAATTTATTTGCCGGAGCAGCATAATATATCTGACGACCAAACTCAGACCAATCATCAACCGGCGAGAATGGCATTGAAGCAGGTGTATCTTTTGTTATATCATACTTCTTAATAGCTTCGCCTAGGTTTATACCATCGACACGTTTAACGTTCTCTCGGATTAGGCCACCCTTATCCAGTTCATTAAGGATTCCAAGAATTCCACCGGCACGATTGCACTCTTGAACTGAATATTTCTGAGTATTAGGTGCCAGCTTACAGAGACAAGGAACATGACGACTAAGCTGGTCTATATCTGACATCTTGAAATCGACTTCGCCTTCCTGGGCAACTGCCAGCAAATGAAGTACTGTATTGGTAGAGCCACCCATTGCTATATCCAAAGTCATTGCGTTAAGGAAAGCATCACGAGTTGCAATACTTCTTGGCAGAACGCTATCATCCCCATCCGCATAGTAAGCGAAAGCATTCTTTACTATCTGACGGGCTGCAGCACGGAACAGTTCTATTCTGTCTTTATGAGAAGCGAGGATTGTGCCATTTCCAGGAAGAGCCAAGCCAATAGCCTCAGTAAGCGAATTCATTGAATTGGCTGTAAACATACCGGAGCAACATCCACAACCAGGACAAGCACAACATTCAAGTTTCTGTAATTCTTCATCAGAAACATCATTGTCTGCACCGGCTATCATCGCCGTAATAAGGTCGGCATTCTCTCCATGCCAATGTCCGGCTTCCATAGGTCCACCCGAACAGAACACCGTCGGAATGTTAAGGCGCATTGCCGCCATAAGCATTCCTGGTGTTACCTTATCGCAATTGGAAATGCATATCATAGCATCTGCTTTGTGGGCATTGACCATATATTCTACTGAATCGGCTATAATATCACGACTAGGAAGCGAATACAACATACCGTCATGCCCCATTGCAATTCCATCATCAATGGCTATGGTATCAAACTCAGCGGCATAACATCCCATCTTCTCTATTTCCTGCTTTACAATCTGACCAATCTCATGAAGATGTGTATGACCAGGAACAAACTGAGTGAAAGAATTTACTATTGCAATTATTGGTTTTCCAAACTGTTCATGCTTCATTCCGGCTGCTACCCAAAGGGCACGTGCGCCAGCCATTTTTCTGCCTTCTGTACAGACAGCACTTCTCAACTGATGTTTCATATTCGCAACATTTATCATATTGAGTTGCAAAGTTACATACTTTTTATGGAAAAACAAACAAATTCGCACATTTGTTTATAATAATGCAAAAGATTTAATTTATATTCTATATAAAACATACAAATTAAAAGGAGTGTTAGAATTATAGGTATAGAAACAATCGAGTAGGAGGTAAACACTAATCATAGGTGCTTATCTCCTATTTTCGTGTTCACCGTCCTCTCACACCACCGTACGTGCGGTTCCGCATACGG
>OMZV01000024.1 GCA_900315635.1 uncultured Prevotella sp. | reverse complement strand
CCCATACCCAAAGATAGAATTTATGCTAAAATGTTGATAATCAGAGTTAATTAAAAATAAATATAAGCCAATTATTTGGAATGCAACATAGAAGATACCGTTTTAGCTTCTAATCGGGTATCTTTCTCGTTGTAATCGGGTATCTTTCAGAGCACTGTTTGGCATCAATTTGCAACAAACTGTGAATCAACTAATTGCAAATGGCGTTCTCAATTAGGCAGGAATTGTTACTTACAATAAAATAATTGACAAATAATATCGAGTAACAATGACGTTAGGAAACAAAAAAAGGAGTAGAACGAACTTCTACTCCTCAATAATTGAATTGTTGCGGAAGGTGAGGGATTCAAACCCCCGATACCACGAAACGGGTATACCAGATTTCGAGTCTAGCGCATTCGGTCACTCTGCCAACCTTCCTTAGAGCCTTACGCTTTAGCGAATGCAAAGGTACGCATTATTTTGGAAACAAGGAAACATTAAGACGCATTTTTCTTCTTTTGCCCGAAAAACACGATATTTGTCGTTTCTTTTAGAGCAAACACAAAATTGCTTCGCACATTCTTCTATTGAACGGTGAACTTATAGTCGTTGTAGCCTACAAGTCGGTCATAACGTCCGCCGGGCTCACGATAATAGACTAAAGCCTGATAGCGGTTCTCGGTCTGATAGAAATTGCCCTCGTAAGGCAACCGGGAAACTTTTCCGTCAGGCGACATAACGAGGTACTGGTAATTGTAATAGCCGAACTTCATCAGCACTACTGCTTCATAGAGTTTCCTCTCGTGGTCGTAAGTCATCTTGTAGAAAGGCAGGAAACGGTCGTTGGTAAAGAATCCGTTGACATAAACATCTCCGTTGGTAACCTCGGGACACTGCATCTGGAAATGAACAAGGACGTAATCGCTCTCGGTTTCGGAATTGACATTATCGGAATTCCTCAGTAGATAAGCGCCATCGGCATCCTCGTCATAAATATAATGAGGACGAGGCACATTAATATATGGGAACGCATGATACTGTACCGAATCCCAAGAGATATGGTCAACGCCCATCGATGCGACATCAGTCTGAAGGACTTCGAACTTATGATATTCGTTGCCCGCATCGAAAATCAAGCCACGATTATGATCCCAACGGAGTCCGTCGCCCATGACATACTGCGGCTTAAGATTAACACGAGCGTCATGCCACTGACCATTCTGCAAGACTACGGTTTTAATCTGCTGGTCGGGTTGTGTCACCTTATATCCGGAATAGTTTACTTCCATGCTCACCTGCTGGTGCTTTTGGTTAATCGAAGCATCTGTATTGGTTGTAACCCTGAGGCTTACTCCCATGGAAGCTTCCTTTGGTTCGACAACCATGAAACAGGCTGTCAATACCGGACGGTCGTCGGCATTATTGTCATAAACGGTAACCTTATAGTTGCCTGACAGGCGTATGCCACTGACCGTGAACTTGTAGTGGGTGTAGTTTTTTGTTGTTAAGAGGGATTCCTGAACATCGTCAATAATGTTGTCAGATGAGAAGTCGCGAATAAAGTCGCTGTCAAAGAGTTCATTGTTTACTGTCCAGTCGGCATTGCAAGGCTCTATTTTGTAGGCATAACGGTGATATTCGTGAGTCATATCATCGAATGCTATATCAACGCTTCCACCAAGTTCAACGACAGGAAGACTCTCCCAATCGTCATCAGCAAGTACCGTTAACGACAGGATTCGCCCGTTGAAAATCTCATTACGTTGAGAGAATAAAGGTAAAAAGGTAAAAAGGTAAAAAAACAAAAAGAAATTCCTTACCAAAAGGTTATTCCTCACAAAACCTTCCCAAAAGGGAAGCTTTTGATTACATAAATATGATTGAGTTGACTTCATCAATTTATAAAAACGTCTGATAATCAAAATTAGCCCTCGAAGTCGAGTTTACTTAAACGGTCTTTAAGTTGCTGGACAAGACTTTTACGTATAGCCAAGGTTATAGAGCATGTATTATCGAAATGCTGGTCGACTATCCGCACAGGCATTTCCTTTGTGATACGCATCACTGAATTCATCATAGGATAAGTGAAATCATACTTCACTTCTTCCTCAACAAGCCGTTCCTCAATCTTGGAATGTGCAATGGCATCGGCGGCAGCAGTGCGGTAAGCGACGATAAGGCCACCGGTTCCCAGATTAACGCCACCATAATAACGGACAACTATTATTAGAATATTGGTAAGCTCATTGCTGTTTATCTGTCCGAGGATTGGCTTGCCTGCCGTCGACGAAGGCTCGCCATCATCATTGGCACGGAACACGTCACGCTCAGGTCCAATCATATAGGCATAGCAACAATGACGCGCATCATAATATTTCTTGCGGTACTGCTTGACAATGTCCATTGCCTCGTCGACCGTTTCGACATGATGCGCAAAGGCGAGGAACTTACTACGCTTCTCGGTGTAGTAGCCCTCGCCAATGTTGTTAGTTATGGTTTTGTAAGTATCCATCTATTGTAGTGAAGAATTAAGAGTGAAGAGTGAAGAATCAAATAGTTTTAAAGCATATTGATTCTTCACTCTTCGTTCTTCAATCTTCATTTAATCGAGTTTGTGAACAATAAGTCCTGAGCGGAGTTTCGGCTCGAACCATGTAGCCTTAGGCGGCATAATCTTTCCGCTGTCGGCGATGTTCATAATCTGCTTCATGGTTACAGGATAGAGAGCAAGAGCCCAACGCATCTCGCCATCATCGACACGACGCTTCAGCTCTTTCAGTCCACGGAGTCCGCCAACGAAGTCGATACGCTTATCGGAACGCAGATCCTTAATGCCCATAAGCTTGTCAAGGATAAGACGGCTGGAGATGTCGACATCGAGAACACCAATAGGATCGGCATCATTGTATGTGCCCGGCTTTGCCTTCAGGCTGTACCACTCGCCATCAAGATAGAGTGAGAACTCGTGAAGTTCCTTAGGCTTGTACTCGTCCTTGCCCTTCTTCTCGACAGTGAAGTCCTCGCTGAGCTTCTTGAGGAATTCCTCTGAGGTCATTCCGTTGAGATCCTTTACAACACGGTTGTAGTCGAGGATAGTAAGCTGAGACTCCTGGAAGCAAACAGCCATGAAGAAATTGAACTCTTCCTTACCGGTGTAAGTACCATTCTTCTTAGCCTCTGCAGCCTTCTCCTCACCTACTCTATATGCGGCAGCTGAGCGGTGATGACCATCGGCGATGTACAGGCTTGGCATCTTAGCGAACTCCTTGGTGATAGTATCGATGTCGTTCTTATCGCTGACAATCCAGAACTGATGGCGGAATCCGTCGATAGGAGCGATGAAGTCGTAGACTGGCTCTGTCTTTGCGTAACGGTTGAGCAGGTCGTTGAGGACACTGTTGTCTGGATAAGCAAAGAATACAGGCTCCATATTGGCGTTTGTTGCGAAGACATGCTTCATACGGTCGTCTTCCTTATCACGACGGGTAAGCTCATGACGCTTGATGATTCCGTTGCGATAGTCAGGAACGTATGCACCGAGAACGATACCATACTGAGTCTTGCCGTTCATTGTCTGAGCATAGATGTAGTAGTGCTCATCCTTGTCCTGAACCAGCCATCCCTTGTCCTGGAACTTCTTGAACTGACGGGCAGCCTCATCGTAAACACGTGGGTCGTACTCGCTGGTTCCCGGCTCGAAGTTAATCTCAGGCTTAATGATGTGATAAAGGCTCATTTCATTGTCGCCAGCCTCCTGACGTGCCTCTTCGGAGTCAAGGACATCGTAAGGCCGAGACTCTACTTTCTCGACCAGATCTTTTGGAGGACGCAGTCCTCTGAATGGTTTTACTGTTGCCATAGTTAGAAAAAAGTTAAATGTTTATATTGAGTCTTGAATGTTGAATACTATTTGGATGTTGAGTGTTGAATGATGAATGTTGAATGATATTTTTCAATGTTCATTGTATTTCATTCATCATTCAACATTTCACATTTATCATTATTTTTGCATATCATAGACAATCTGCATAAGCTTCTTGCCGAGTTCATCAGCTTCCTTCATGGTGTGGGCTTCGCTGTAGACACGGATGATTGGCTCGGTGTTACTCTTACGAAGATGTACCCACTTGTCAGGGAAGTCGAGCTTAACACCATCAATGTCAGTTACCTGAACATCCTTCTCATTGCCATACTGCTCCTTTACCTGACGGAGAATTGCGTCTACATCAGTGGTCGGAGTCAAGTCGATACGGTTCTTGGCGATGAAGTACTCAGGGAAAGTCTTGCGGAGCTCAGAAGCCTTTACTCCCTTTTCAGCAAGTGAAGAGAGGAACAGGGCGATACCTACAAGGGCGTCGCGACCGTAATGCAGTGCCGGATAGATTACTCCGCCATTACCTTCGCCACCGATAACGGCTCCTACTTCCTTCATCTTTGTTGTGACATTGACCTCACCGACGGCAGCTGCATAATACTTGCAGCCATGCTTCTCTGTGACGTCACGGAGAGCACGTGTTGAACTGAGGTTGGAAACGGTTGAGCCTTTGACGTGGTCAAGGATATAGTCAGCCACAGTAACCAACGTATACTCCTCGCCATACATCTTGCCATCTTCCTGAATGAAAGCCAAACGGTCGACATCAGGGTCAACGACAATACCTAGGTCGTAGCCACCTTTGGCTACCTCGCCCATGATTCCACCGAGGTTCTTCTCCAATGGTTCGGGGTTGTGGGCAAAGTCACCGTTAGCCTCACCATTAAGGAACTTGTACTCAACATGCAATGCGTCGAGCAGTTTCGGAAGAATGATTCCACCTACGGAGTTGATTGAATCAACGATAACCTTGAAGTGGGCGTTGCGTATTGCGGTAAGGTCGACAAGGTCGAGAGCGGTTACAGCCTCAACGTGCTTCTGGTCGTAAGTGTTATCGTCGATATAAGAGCCAAGACCGTCAACCTCGGCAAATGTGAAGTCTTCCTTATCGGCAATGGCAAGAACCTCATTGCCGTCGTCCTTGGTAAGAAACTCGCCCTCGGCGTTCAGAAGCTTCAATGCATTCCAATGACGAGGGTTGTGGCTGGCGGTAATGATTATACCACCATCAGAATGGCTCATGCGGACAGCAAGCTCAGTAGTAGGCGTGGTTGCAATACCAATGTTTATTACGTCTGCTCCCATTCCCATCAGGGTACCGCAAACTACATTCTTCACCATCGGACCGGAGATACGGGCATCACGTCCGACAACAATCTGAAGTTTCTTTCCCGGATTCTTGCGTCCGATGAAAGTAGTGTATGCCGCAACGAACTTTACGATGTCGAGCGGGTTTAATGTGTCGCCGGCACGTCCTCCAATGGTTCCACGAATGCCGGAAATAGATTTAATTAGAGTCATAATATTATATTTTACCTACCCCTTTCATACGTTATCTCATAAAAACACGGATATACAGCCGAGCTTGCGTTAGCCTGTCCCTGGGTCGAAGGAACGATAAGGCGCACCTTTGCAAGTTGGTCGGTTGCAGTTACCGGACGACCGATGTTGACGAAAGCGAACGGCACAAGCCAACCCGAAGGCACGGCAGTACCATTACCACTGCTTCCGTAAGCGCTGTACATTACACTTGAACTGGAGTCAAAGTAGCCACTGAACGAACCACTGGTGTTCGTGATGGTCATCTTGTCGACTATAGCCTGGTAATACAGCACATTGTTAGAAGTCTGAATTGTGTCAGGACTTTCCAGAAGGTTGTACTCATCATAACGTGCAAGGACACGGACGGTCTCGCCACGCTTGATCTTCTCGCCGCAACCCTTACGGACTATCTGCATGTAAATACCCGTATTACTAAAGTATACATATTCGTTCTGCGTAGTGTCAGTAACAGAGTCTTTCCTGTAGAACTCCGACTCCGTGATAACCTTTATGCCGCGGTCGGCGATGAATCTGTTGATTGCATCACGCTCACGGTCTAGCTGGTCGGCGTAAGTCTCGTCGTCGCTACACGATGACATACCGAATGTAACAACGGCCAGAACGAACAGTAAAAAGAATTTTGTCAGTTTCATATATGTTATTTCAGTTGATCCTTATAAGCCAGAATTGCCTTCAAGGCAGTCTTCTCGGCATCCTCTATCGAGCAGTAAAGCTTTCCTCCGGCAGCATCTTCGTGTCCCCCGCCATTGAAAAAGTCGACCGCCATCTGCCGACAATGGAATCCACATGACGAACGGAGGCTCACGAACACGAGATTCGGCTTGTCGCGGTCCTCACGAAGGGAAATAGAGAGCTTATGTCCCTTCATTGTCAGTGGTATGTTGACAACACCTTCGAGATCGCCTTTGATGAAATGATAGTCTTTCATCTCCTTCTTCGTAACCGAGTAATAGGATGCGTGAAGCGACTCTACGATGTTTAGTTTCTTCAAGATTATGTAAGACCTGAACCGCAAAGCCCATGAACTGTAGTTATGGAACACGCGGTTATAGATAATGTCTTTGTTTATGTTCTTTCTCAGTAGCTCAGATATAATAAGGTATATGTCAGGACTAGAACTGTTGAATGTGAACCCGCCAGTGTCGGTCATCATTCCGCAATAGATGCAAACAGCCATATCATGAGTCAAGGCACTCAGCCCACTCATCTGCCTTATGACCCTGAATACCAACTCCGAGGTGCTCGAAGTATCAGGATGGGATATTGTCAGGATAGCCGGAATGGTCGGTCCGACATGATGGTCGATGACTATCCTCTTGTCAGTTGCCGATTCCAAAGCCGGTTGCATGTCCTCGGTTCGTGGCAATTCATTATAGTCGAGGCAGAAGACCAGTTGCGCCTCTTTCAGAATTTGGGTTGCTTTGTCATTATGTTTGTCGTATGTTACTATCGAGTTATAGCCCGGCAGCCAGTGCAGGAAGTCGGGAGCCACATCAGGCAAGACGACCGTTGCGTCCTTTCCCAGACCATCAAGGTAATGCTTCCAGGCAAGAGCTGAGCCTACAGCATCGCCGTCCGGCGACTTATGGGCTGTAACGACAATCTTGTTGGCGGAAGAGATTGCATCGCTAAGCAGCGTTTCCTCTTCTTCCGTCAACAAGTTCAGTGTGATATTTTGTGATTCTTCCATTATTTCTTAGGTAAGCAAACATCCTCCCACTATAGGGAGGGTTGTTAAGCCTAGAACAGTTTATTTGGGTAAACGCCCTCGTCGACGAGCTTCTGAATCTTAGCTACGACACCTGGACGGTCGGCTGAATATGTTACGCCAAACCATTTGCTGGTAGTATCAAGAACCTCGCAAGTTGCTGTTCCGTCAGTTATCAGTTTGTTGACAACCCAAGGAATGAGGTATTCAGCTTTCGGGTTAGCCTTTGTCTCAGGCGCATCGAGGAAGTCCTTGAAGAACTTGTCGCTGTACTCGAAGTAGTCAGGAGTGAATCCCCAGACGTTCATACTTACCGGAGTAGTATTCGGAATGGTAACCCAATTGCCGTTCTCGTCCTTATACTGGGCGTTGTCGGCATCCTTAGGAACGATTTCCGTACGCTCAACTACACCTGTAAGATGGTTCTTGTCGTCCTTAGAGCAGACGCCACGGCTAACACTTCCGTTCTCAGAAAGAGTATTTCCTACACGGAAACCAACCATTGCGTATGTGTTCTTTGAGCCTTCAGGAAGTTCAGAGAGGAACTTGCCGATTACCTTGAAGCAATCACGATTGTAGAAGTCATCGCAGTTGATGACGCAGAATGGCTCGTGAATGACATTCTCTGCCATCATTACAGCGTGGTTAGTGCCCCACGGCTTCTGGCGACCTTCCGGCACGGAGTAGCCTTCCGGCAGCTTGTCGAGGCTCTGGAAAACGAGCTCGCATGGTACATGACCCTCATATTTAGACAGGATCTTCTCACGGAAGTCCTTCTCAAAGTCCTTACGGATGACCCATACAATCTTGCCGAAGCCTGCCTGTATGGCATCGTAAATAGAATAATCCATGATTGTTTCGCCGTTAGGACCCAGTCCGTCAAGCTGCTTCAATCCGCCGTAGCGGCTGCCCATACCTGCAGCAAGGAGTAACAATGTTGGTTTCATAGTTTATATTTTTTATATTAGATATTTTACATTCCTCATTAAACTTCCCCCAAGAGAGGCTTCTGACCACCTAAGTCAGTACGAGGTAAATTACCTTTTAACTTTGCAAAGGTAATAAAAAATTTGGGTATTTCTAATGGTCAATGATATATTTAATTGTATTTAGCAACTCAATGCACTGCAAGTAGGCATTAAATGCATTATAAATAGGCACTAAATACAATGCGAGTAGGCACTAAATACAATGCGAGTAGACGCTAAAAGCAATGCAAGTAGGCGTTACTTGCAATGCATTTAGCCGAAGGGGGCGATTCATCAAGTCCGAGTCTTAGAATGGCAAGCCAATAGCGAAGTTCAGGGTCTGAGCATCCTTGAAGCTATCGACGTTGTAGAAGCCATGACTGTCGGCATAAGGCACATGCAGACCTATACCCCAGTCAAGGCGCAAGATGAAGTATCCGAGGTCGTATCGCAGGCCGACTCCTGTACCTAGAGCCATCTGATTGAATAGATTCTTAAGCTCAAACTTACCGCCTTCACGCACCAATCCGTCCTCGGGATTGTCCTCATGGATAGTCCAAACATTACCCGCATCAAGGAAAACAGCGCCGTAAAGGCTCCCAAGAATATGCGGGCGGAACTCCAGATTGGCAAGGAACTTAATGTCTCCGGTCTGCTCAACGTATGAAAAATTGCGGTCGGCAGAGCGGTACTTACCAGGACCTATACTGCGAACGTTGAACGCACGGATACTGTTGGCGCCTCCGACATAGAATTGTTCGGAGTAAGGCGCAACCCGGCTATTGCCATAGCTGTAGATAACTCCTGCATTGACATGTGCCGCAATGGATGTTTTCTCCGACAATTGCCACAGCTTTGTAAAGTTGGTTTCCACCTTGAAGAACTGTGCGTAAGGGTTCTTGAACATGGTTTTGTTCTTCTCGCCCCACTTATCGCCAAAGCACATATAGCCCAACGAAATAAGATTTGCCGACTCGCTGACCGTCGTCCACCACTTAATCGGGTTGCGGTAGGTTGCCGGGGATGTGTAGGTATATGAGAATTGAGCCTTAGGAATAAACTGGTCGGCCATTGAAGTCTTCATATATGGCATTGAGTCTTCCAGTTCAATGAACCTTTGCGTTCGGCTTTGCATGTATTCGTAAGTCAGGACCAACGGACTGAGAGAGAACTCGCTGGTAGCTGTCGGTTTCCAGTCGTAAGTCAACTCACCTGAAACGACATGCCGTTTGAAGAAGTCGGCACGGTTGACCACATCGAAAGAGGCCTTCAATGTTGTCATAGGTGTCTCATAGAACTGGCGTGGGCGACGAGGTCTAGGGCGCTTGTATTCCTTTCCTTCGGCTTTAGCTTTCTCCTCATTACGGCGCATCCTCTCTATTCTCTTGCGGATAGGAACACGGAACGGATTGACAATCCGAGGAAAGTCAAGGCTAGCCTCAGCACCATATTCGTATGAGTTTATCTTCGAACTGGACCCTTCATTGCGATGACCGGTCTGCCACTCATACGAACCATGAAGGCGGACGTTGAGCAATTCACCCGCACGGAACGCATTCCTCTTGGTCATACCGACAATAACCTCCGGTCCGTACTTGCCGCTCGTCTTGCCTTTGCCGTACGCCTCGATGTAGAAATCATACGGTTTGTCGAACGTAAGGTCAACATTCATGTTCAACGTATCGCAATCGTCAGTGGAATCCCGGGGCGTAAAGGAGAACCGGGAACTTGAGAACAAGCCGAGGGAATTGACTTTCTGCTGTGACAGCTGGTCTTTGGAAGCATTGTAAAGGTCGCCATGACGGAGCTGCAAATCGCTGAGGATGACTCCAAAACGTAACGGACTCTTCTTGCCGTTATAGTTCAACGAATAATGTCTGAAGTTCCGATGGACATTGAGTTCCTCAAGGATTTGTTTGCGGAAGTTCACAGTTATATTCCCGATATACCATTTGCGCATGACGTTCGACTGCAAGCTGTCTGCCATCTGAAGTTTCAACAGCACATTGCCGGGGCTAGAAATGGTGTCAGCCATGTAGGCAGCTTTATCCTTATTGTAGTAATAATAGCCGTTGTTACGGAATAGATTGGCTATCCGCTTACGCTCATTTTCAAGACCGCTTATGTCGAAGGCGTCACCGTTGTGGATTATAGCATTAGCCGAATCGGCAACAATGAGGCTGTCGGCTTCGTCGGGGAAGTTAACGTACTGAATCGAATCATACCGCCACAACGGTCCCATGTCAACCGTATACTGCATTTTCATCTTCTTTGGATTCTTCTGCGGCAACAGCTTATAAGTGATATTGCCATGGAAATAGCCACGCTTGGCAAGTGTGGCTTCGCCCACCGACTCGTGAAGAGCAGGGTTGGCATAGCTCATCAGTACCGGTTGTGAGCCGAAAGCCTTGACCATCCAACGGCTGAACTTGGTATTCTTGGGGTTGAAAGCGTTCCAAATCCACAGTCCGACGGGGAACGGAGAACTAATGGAAGGACTTCCAAGGAGTGCCGCATTAGGCTTAGTTGCAAGAATGACATCAAGCTCTTCCTGCGTTGTACGGAAGTGTTTGTTGTCCTGATAGTCAACATACTTGGTCGGTTTCATTCCCGTATAGAGTTGTTCCCCGTCGGGAATACCGCTCGTTGTGGAGCATGAAGTAAGCAGAGCGACTGCAAATATCAGCAGACAGAAGCCTAAGCGAAGTCTCCTGCCTGTCAAAATATAATTGGAAATATTATTTCTTGCCATTTGAATTGAATCTTATCAGGGTGTCGGCATTGAGCCTTGGAGCCGGAGCAGCAGGCTGATTGGACTTTTCAGACTTGAAGTTGAATATGTCCTTGAAGTGCTGGAGCTTGCGTCTCCACATGAAACCGGCACCGAACTCACTGATGTCGCCCTCAAGCCAGTCGTAAGCCTGACGCTCATAATAAAGCTTAAGGTACTGTGTCTCACGCTGGTTCAGCCTGTACTCCATTGAGAAATTATCGAAGTAAGCGCCGTTATCCTCGCCTGCCGATGAGCCCGTTGACACTCGTCCGCCCATCATTATGCGCAGACGATTGTTCCACAGGCGCTTCGAGAAGTTGAAGGTGTAGTCCGTATGAAGTGCTCCTGTAGCGTCGGCACTGCTCTCCATGTTTGCCGAAAGGTCCAGTCCCATCGAGCTGAGGGCACGTCCGGTAACACTGTTTATCTGATTCTGCATGAAACTAGCCAATGCTCCGCTCATCGCATAGTTGCCCATCTTTCCGTTTGAGATGTACATTCCCGAGGCAAGCAGCGTCACGGCGATCTTTCCTTTCTCTTCCTTGCTCTTCGTGTTGAGGTCATTCTGAGCCTCAGTATCGTCAGGAGCGTCGACAATGAACTCCACGGTAGGCGACGACAGGGTGTTCGTCAACTTCACTCCGGCGGTGAAATTCACCAGACGGTCGTTGCCGCCGGTACTGCTGTAATTGGCTTTCACCGACTCAGTGGCGGTTATGTTCAGCGTAGGATTCATCGGCTCACCGGTAAACTCTATGTAACTTCCTTCCTGAATATTGAACGTACGAAGCGGAATCATGTCCAGCGAGTACTTCATCTGACCTGAGTTCAACGTGTATCTGCCACGAAGGGTCATGTCGTTAGTCGGGTCATAGTGCATCGTAAGGTCACCGCCGCCAATCAAGTCGATGTAGTTCGTGTGCTCGGCATTGAGCGCGGCAACGACATGAGCCTGCTCGTCAATGCTGACACTGAGATCCATCTGCAAGCCCTTGATTGTCGGACGGACAATAACATCCGGTGTCGAGTCATTGAAATTGGTGAACTTTATGAGGTCGTCAGGAGTGTCGTCGGTCGACAATGGAGTGTCACGCATAACGTAAGTCATATCGGTATTGCCCAAGACATCTATCCGTCCGCCCATTCTCAGGTTGTCCATATAGCCTTGCAAACCGCCAAAGAAGTTGACGTAAGCATTGCCATAGATTGTCGAGCGAGCCGTTTCCTTGGAGTCGATAAGCTTGAAGTTCTCTGCCCTCATCCGAGTGTCAATGTACATGTTCGACGGGTCGTGGAAGTCGAGATAACCAGCGATGTCGAGCGGTTGGTCGTTATTAGCGAACATCTCGAAGTTCTCGAACAACAGGCGGCTGTTCTTAATGGTCACCGGATCGTCGGCAAACCTCATCTGAATACCGTAAGGCTCACTAAACAGATATGACGAATCGAGGTAGACCTCACCGTTAATGTCGAGATTGTCTAGCGGACCCTTCACGCTAAGCTCGCCCTCGCCGGTTCCGTTCAATCCGATTATGCGGTCGGGAACAAAGCCATTGATGTAATCCAACGGGAACTTATCAAGCGACAAACTGGCGTCGAGATTGCCTTTGTCCTTGCTGTCGTACGTACCCGACAGCTGTCCGACATCACGTCCGTCCTGCGAAATGATAGCATCGACATAATGTGTGCCGTCGCCCTGCGGCATGTAAACAAGATTCATTCCGACATTACCCATCGGGCAGTCGTCATAAATCATGTTCTTGACAGTCATATCGCTAGAAACGGTCAGCTCATCGGCAGTCTGTATAACGTGATAGTCACCGTCGAGCACACCGCTTATCTTCGGCGCAAACGGCAAGACAGTGAGCAACTTACCAAGTTCGAAGTTGTGCATTCCGAGGGTAATGTTCTGCAATGAGGTCGTGTCTTCATCATCGGTATACAGCTGGGCACCTGCCCCATCGTCGGCAAGGAGTTTCATGTCGGCTGACACACGGCGGTCTTTACCTATGTAAACATAGTTGGAGTCATTGATGGCGAACTCCTTATAGCCGAGTATCGACCGTGGAGAAGTGATAGACAGGTTGATGCCTTCGCCTACCATAGCCGCCTGAAGGGCAACATCGAGAGCTGTCTTGTCGTGGTCGTCGATGACCTTAGTCATTGCCTGTATTCCTTTCTCATAGACCGTTCCACTAAGATAGCCTTTGTAAGGATATGAATTGGAAGCGTTGTTGAGGATGGCAAGGTCATAGTTCAGATGTCCGTTCTCCGACTTTAGCGCAAGGTTTATAGAGTCGGCAACCACATCATTGTATACCAGAGAGTCAAGGATAGCCGTTCCATTTAATCCGTTGACCGGCGAAGAGGTAAGGTCAATATCGGCAAACTTGAACTTTATGCCGTTCTTCGAGAGTATGCTCGACAGGATATTTGTCGAGCCTGTATTGAGAACAAGTCTGGCGACAGGCAGCTTAGCCTTAAGCGCCGACTGGTTAATCTCCTTGTTCTTAATCTGAGCCTGCAAGTCGTTCGACAATGACGTAAATGCCTTTAGCAGAGTCTTGTAAGAGCCACGTGCATCAGCTTTCAACGTAAAGTCGCCACCGGTAATGTCGGCATGCGTTGTATCAGCCGTCGAGAGAATGTTTATGCCAAGATTGGATGTCGTGTAATTGCCCGACTTATCAATGATAGCCATATCGTCAATATGACCATTGACATAGTATTTTTCTTTCATGTCCGATGAGAATGCCAATGTAGCGGAGCCCATCGTCTTGAAAGGTTCATCGACAACTCCCAACTGGTAGAGGTCTGCCTCAGATATTAGTCCGTCGAAAGAGCCATTGACATTGTTGCCTTTCATATTGACATGGGCAAGGAAGTTGCCTGAAACCAACGGGATAGTTGCCGTATCACGCCGCTCGACAAGGTCGAATGTATTGGCATCGGCTGTAAGATTGATAAGGTACGGTTTCTTAATATTGCCCTTGATATCGGCTTTGGCATTAGTCGAGACGAAATAGTTCTTGTCGATTACGCCTAAACCACGAAGATTGGCATCATCGATGTCGCCATTGACAGTTGCCTCTATGGCATTGCCACGCATACTTCCGTCGACGAAGAGGAGATTACCGCTGACCAGCTTAGTCATTCCACGGCGTCCACGCTCGCCAACATACAGATTATCAACGGTTCCACGGGCATAATAGTAGTTGTCAAGGTTCGACTTGATTCGCAGATTCGGACGGGCGGAGACCATCCACGGTTTGTCCATAACGCCCAAAGCGAGGAGGTTAGCACGTGAGACATTGCCCGAAAGATGGACATCAAGGGAGTTCTTCGCCAGTCTGCCATTGACATGAATATTGCCCCCGGCCATCGGGTTATGGCTGTTCACACGGGCATCGATGCGTCCTCCACTCATCCGGACATTGCCCTTGATACCGTCAAGGGTGTATTTGCCGAAGCGGAACTTGTCAATGCGGGTGTTCAAAGCAAGGCTCGTTGCAGCACTCGGGAAGTCGGTTCCCTTGCCCCGGGCTGAGATGAAACCTGACAACGGACCGAGTTTCATGCCTCTGACAATGTCGCCTATCTTGAAGTTACGGGCATTGGCGGTTACATTGTACCGGTTGTCGGCACCATTGAAGAAGCCTTTTGCCTTAAGACTTCCACCCGAATAATTTGCTGCGAAGTCGGTTTCAACAAGCTTTTTGTCAATCTTGAAGAAGCCCTTGACATTCAGTCCACTAGGAATATTTATGGTCTTCCGTGACGAAGCGGGCATGAACTTCTTCACGAAAGCCATGTTCCGTGTGGTAAGGCTAAGCCGAGCGCTAGCCTTTAGCTTATCTGTCTTGGTGAGGTTTGCCGCATATCCATTGCCATTGATGGTGAATGCCGACGGGTATCCAAGTGTAAGATTGCGGAAGGAGAGGTAATTCAAATTACCATAAAGCCGTCCCTTGACATTCAATGACTCATGAGGTAGTTTTGAAAGGTATGCCTTAGGAACGGAAACAAGGAACGGATTGAGGTCGCTGACTCCAATCTTTCCATCCAAATCGGCAAAGAAATGCCCTGGATTGACATCGTCGAAGGCATTCATATCCATCCAGAACTTCCCGCCAATATCGGTCATCGGCATCTTCAGTCGGAAGTCAGAAAGCCTCAACTGCTTATCGTCCATAAGGAATCCGCCACTCATATCACGGACGACCAATCCACTGTGTTCCTTGAAGTTGGCAGCACGTATCTTCACTGATATATCGGGCTTGGAATAGACGAACGAGTCGACACCGAGGTTTATATCGGAAGCCGAAATATGGTTGCTGTCGAATCCTTTGAGGGCATGGAGTTTATAAGGCAGGTCATAGTCAAGATCGCCGCCGTGCCAGTCGAGTGCTTCCACCTTATACATATTGTCATGGAGCAGCAATTGGGCGTTATTGGCTATGGCTGAATGGAAGTTGGCGTGAACAGTCATTGAGTCGCCGGGCAGATGGAGACGGAAGTCTGTCTTCGAAAGGGTCACCTTGTCGATGTTTATCTTCCAAAGAGTCTTCTCCTTTGTAGTGTCTTTCGGTACGGTATCGCCAAGCGCAACATCAAGCCATCCGTTCTCAATCTCGGCAAAGTCAATCTTTGCTGAGTCATTATTCAGCATTATTCCGTGGCTGTGGACATGGAGTTTCTCAAGGTTTCCCTTTATCCGCAGGTCTCCAATGAAGTTGGCTGTATTTGCCTTTAAGTGCTTGAACGTCAGTTCATCGACATTGACTTCACCTTTAAGCAAAGGCAGGAACTGGACGCTGGCAACAAGTGTCCGGACGTCAGCCACCGTATCGGTAACATTTTTCAAGGAATCATTTGGGTGGAGCATTCTGAAGTCTGACACTTCCAAATCAAGCGGGAAGCTTAGCGAGACATGTCCAACCGTGATACTGTCGCCAGTCTGTGACGTGGCATAATCGGCTACACCGTGTGCAACCCAATTCTGTACTGGCGGAATATAAAGCAGAACCGTCAGTAGAATAAAGAGAACTATTGGCGCAAGGACAATAGCTATCAGTGCTTTCAGTATTTTCTTCGCATTCAGGTGCACGAATGCAAAGTTAATGTAAAAGCACGATATTTCAAAGAAATTAACGGAAAAATTATATTACTTTGGAGCTAGAGCCTTCCAGAGATTATCATCAGGAAGGGGACTGACAACGCTTATCGGCTTATGGCTGACGGGATGGACAAACTCCACCTTATGGCTTATCAGACTTATTCCGCCATCGGGATTACTGCGTCGGGCACCATATTTAAGGTCGCCTTTGATGGGTAATCCAATGTGTGACAGCTGACAACGAATCTGATGATGACGCCCGGTCTTTAGGTTTATCTCCAGCAAGGAATAATTATCGCCCTTACCAATTAGCTTATAAGTGAGGATTGCCTTCTTAGAATTTGGAACTTCACGGTCGTAAGCGAAGCTCTTGTTCATCTTCTCATTTCTGACAATCCAGGAGACAAGTTCTGCCTGCGGTTCCTTCGGACAGCCTTGGACAATAGCCCAATAGGTCTTGTGTACATCACCGTCTCGAAACATCTTATTGAGTCGTGATGTAGCCTTTGATGTCCTGCCGAATATTACCAGTCCGGCAACAGGACGGTCAAGGCGATGCACAACACCCAGAAACACGTTCCCCGGCTTGTTGTACTTCGCCTTAATCCATTCCTTTACTGTTTCAGAAAGTGGTTTATCCCCGGTCTTATCGCCTTGGACAATCTCTCCCACTTCCTTGTAAACAATAATAATGTGGTTATCCTCGTAGAGAGGTCTCATTATTTCTATTTTTCAAATATTACATATTCATGCCACCATCGACCTGAATAACCTGGCCAGAGACATAGCTTGACATGTCAGAAGCAAGGAAGGTAGCGACATTGGCAATATCGTCGACCGTTCCGGCACGACGCAGAGGAATGTTCTTAATCCACTCCTTGCGGATGTCCTCAGGAAGAGCCTGGGTCATAGCGGTATCGATGAAGCCCGGAGCAATAGCGTTGGCACGGATGCCACGACGGCCAATCTCCTGACCGATACTCTTAGCCAGAGCGATAAGTCCTGCCTTTGAAGCAGCATAGTTGCACTGTCCGGCATTACCGTGAACACCGACAACTGACGACATATTAATAATAGAGCCACCACGCTGGTGCATCATAATAGGAGTGATAGCGTGGATGAAGTTGAATGCGCTCTTCAGGTTGACGTTGATAACAGCGTCCCACTGCTGCTCTGTCATCTTCAGCATCAGACCATCCTTGGTGATACCTGCATTGTTGACGAGAATGTCGATATGACCGAAGTCCTCGTTAATCTTCTTGACGAGTTCCTCTGTCTCGGCAAAGTTTGCAGCGTTGCCTGCATATCCCTTAGCCTTTACACCCTTGGCAGCAATCTCACGCTCAGTCTCGAGACCGCCATGCTCCTCGTCGATAACAAGGTCGGTGAATGCTATATCAGCACCCTCAGAAGCAAACTTCAGTGCAATGGCCTTGCCAATTCCACGTGCAGCACCTGTAATCAGTGCTACTTTTCCTGTTAATAATCCCATAATAATAGTGATTAACTTTTAATGTATTATAATATTTTCTTGGTTGTTCTGTCTTTCTTCGAAGGGCGCAATCACCCAACAAATAGTTTCTTTTGCAAAGGTACGTTGCTTTTTTCTTTTATGCAAAATATCGGCTGAAAACTTAATAAAATTAACAGTAAACGAACGAACATTTTGTTTTTTGCTATTTTTTTCGTACCTTTGCAACCGAATTGATAACTGGAGTCTAGGCGCGGGGTAACTCCATCTCACATAGGACCGCACCGTGAACGCCGTTTTTATTGTTTTATTTCGGGATAATAAATCGGGTATTCTACTTTTTAGAATAAGGTTTAGCTCTATTTTGCCAGACGTATCTTGAGCGTTGGCATTTGTTTGCAGAATCTTTGACGTTCAGACTCCATAAAACCGTTTGTGATGAGATTTTTAAAAGAACTGAGAGTATTAGTATTATTTAGCATGATGGCATTCACTGCTATTAGCATGAACGCCGCAAATGAGAATGATGAATTCGACTGGTCTCCGGTAGTAGATGCGATTATCCACGTGGAGAGCCGAGGAAACGCAAGCGCACGCAACGGACAGTATGTCGGCGTGTTACAGATTTCACCGGTGCTGGTGAAGGCTGTCAATCAGGTGCTGAAAGCAAAGGGCAGTAGCAAGCGTTACTCACTTAAAGACCGTTACAGTGAGCGCAAATCACGGGAAATGTTTGAGATTTTTATGTCTTACTACAACCCGTCAAACAGCGTTGAGAAAGCTATCCGCATGTGGAAAGGCGGAACAGGCTACAGCGTTCGCGCTACTCAGAGGTATTACCGCACTGTAATGAAGTACGTAGATTTCGATTAATCGAAAATTATTCAAGACAAGAAAGGGGCATATCGGAATAACCGGTATGCCCCTAATATTTCTCTTTTAAGTTATAAATAATTTTAGTTTCAGCACTAGGTCATTACCGCCTGAAATGTTCCTTTGCAACAGACTGAGCCTCAATTATTTACAAACACATACTAGAACACGTTCCAAAAGATACCCAATTACAAGCTAAAAGATACCCAATTACAAGCTAAAACGGTATCTTTTACGACCTTGTTTGGCGTATTTAATATAGCGTGTAATTATATTTCAAAATTCTGTTTAATCTTTCTTCTCCCCAAAATTAAACCCGACATAGATGTTCACGTTGCCAAAGAACGTGTTTATTGAGAGTGCCGACTTGTTATAATTGAACATATTGAACGTTGAGTTGATGCCACAATACCATTTCATATTATTATAGACAAGTCCGAAACGACCAATTCCATCAAAGCCAATGTTATGGATAGAGAAGCCCTTGTGCATCTCGACAGACTTGTCACTGTTATTACCATAAGAATGTTTATAGGCAAGTGCCGCAGATACAGACGCAGAGAAGAGCCAGTTCTTGGCGAATACCCAGTTATAACCATATCCGCCGGCAAGTGACACATCAATATATTTGACATCTACCCTTCTATAATTAGAATCATTCGGGGCTGTAAAGACATTCTTGCCGAGCTTTTCATCAATGAGCCTTTGCAGTGCCGTCCAATCGGCTGAAATCTCATGATCGGTATAGGCAATACCAAGAAGAGGCGAGCCTGCACTCTTTCTCTGCACCGTGCTCTGGCTGAAAGCTGCCGGATAAGAGAACTTATGGTGATTGAGGATATAATAAATGTTGAAGCCCTTCACGCTAGAATGGAATCCGCTGAACTTGGAACCTTTTATCGGTTTGGTGTCAACGTCCTTTACTTTCATCCTTTGTATGAAGTAATCGTTTCCAGATTTTCGATAATAGATGTCTATTCCAAACAGATTAGTGTACAGGCTGACATCCAATTCCTGACGCTGGCTATCGTCATGGGAAAAGTCGAGATGGTTTACGTCAAGTGTATATCCGAGGAATATCCATCGCCAACCGAAGTAAGGACCCACCTTAAAATTCCACTTCGGGGCAAAGGTTACGCTCATGTCGTTATTGTTAGTTATACGGTATATCTCATGTGTGTTGGTGTTCTGGAGCATTGCCGCATAGTTGTATTTCTGTGGTTCTATGTAAGTGGTGTCTATCAGACTGAACCGTTCGAAGAAATGGATAAATCCACGGCGCATTCGCTTTGACAGAGGACCGCCCGGCAAGCCTATGCCATAATTCAATGTGTCAAGCCTGATATTGTAAGTGGCAATGGAGTCAATTTCATTGACGTCATAAAAAATTGAATCGACAACAACGGTATCCATTGCCATTTCAACCGGGGAAAGTACTCTCCTCAGACTACCGGCATGGATAGTTTGCAACATTGCAAACAGGATTATCGTCAATACAAAATATCTCTTCAACTCCGGTTATATCTTTTCCGTTTATTAAATCTTGCCTAGAATTCTGTCCATCACCCAGTTGGTTGGCGTGGCACTGACGCTTGTTGTCGTGCAGTTGCCGGTTCCCTGAAGGGTCTCGACAACGCTCTTGATGATAGGCAGTTGTACGTATGGGGGATTGTCGACGGTTATCTCATGGACTCCGTCACTCAGGTAAAGATGGATTGGCTGATAGTCGAACACGGAGAAGCTCACCTTGCCCTTGTCGCCGACGACCTCTATCCGGTCTTCCTTGGCACTCTCATGGGCAACGAAGCACCAGCTTCCACAACCGTTCAAACCGCTTTCAAACTGGAACACGGCGTTCACGGTGTCCTCGACTTCATACAATCCACCACGATTTGCAGTATATCCGTGGGCACGGGTTATGATGCCGAAAATATCCTGCAACATATCTATCTGATGAGGAGCAAGGTCGTAGAAATAGCCTCCGCCGGAAATATTCGCCTGTAAGCGCCAAGGCAATTCCTCGCCACGACGGTAGTCGAGGTCACGCGGCGGACAGGCAAAACGCAACTGGACGGTAAGTATCTTGCCTATCGTCCCATTGTTTATTATGTCTTTAACTCGCTTGAAATAAGGAAGATAACGGCGGTAGTAGGCAACGAAGCACGGCTGGCCTGTCTGTTCGCTAACTCTGTTTATGCGGACACAATCCTCATAACTGGCGGCAAGCGGCTTCTCGACATAGACTGGCTTGCCGGCACGCATTGCCATGATGGCGTAAGTGACATGAGCTACAGGCGGGGTCGCTATATAAATGGCGTTGACGTCAGGGTCGTCGATAAGTGCCTGGGCATCAGTATACCAGTGAGGAATGTTGTGTTTCTCAGCGTATGTGCGTGCCTTGAGCTCATGACGGCTCATAACCGCAACAACATGTGAGCCTGCTACCTCATTGAAAGCAGGACCGGACTTCTTCTCTGTAACTTCACCGCAGCCGATGAATCCCCAACCTATTTCTCTCATATCATGTAGAATATTATTCCGGCAATAGTTTATACATTGCCAAAATGACCGGCAAGAATTGCCAATCATACCGCAAAATTACAAAAAATAAAGGCAAATCCAACATACTGAGGAGTTTTTTTGTACCTTTGCACTAAATTTTTAAGCAACCGGATAAATAGCGCAATGATTATAAAGAACTCTGAATTCGTTGTCTCTGCACCGACAGTGGAACGTTGTCCACAGGACGACAAACCTGAATATGCTTTTATCGGCAGGTCGAATGTCGGTAAGTCGAGCCTCATAAATATGTTATGTAATCACAAGGGACTTGCCAAAACATCGGCTACTCCGGGTAAGACTCTGCTCATAAACCATTTCATTGTCAATGGCGAATGGTATATTGTCGACCTCCCGGGTTATGGTTATGCACGTTCGAAGACGACACAGAGTAAGTTGCAGATAATGAACACGGGGTATATCCTTAAACGCCAACAGCTTTGTTGTCTTTTTGTCCTTATCGATATTCGCCATGAACAGAAGAAGATTGACCGGCAGTTCGTCGACTGGCTGGGCGAGAATGGCGTTCCGTTTGCCATTGTCTTTACTAAGGCGGATAAGCTGACGGCTTCACGTGCCAAGACAAATGCCCTGCAATGGATGAAGACTTTGAAGGATACTTGGGAGACTCTCCCACCCTATTTCATTACAAGTTCTGAGAGCAAGGCCGGAAGAGAGGAACTGCTTAATTATATTGAGGAGATTAATAATTCTGTTTCGTCCCCTCAATAAAAAGCATTAATTCCCTCTCTCAATAGCAAGTCATTTGTCCCTCTAACTCCCCAAATAACAAAACATTTGTCCCTCTAACTCCCGTCTAACTCCCGTTAACTCCCCTCTAACTTCCCAAAACAATAAACTCCCCTTTAACTTCTATATGTAATTATGCCTCAAATACCATATTTAGATGTCCAGAACCTGACAAAATCATTCGGTGCTCAGGTTCTGTTTAAAGATATTTCTTTCTCGATAGCCGAAGGACAGAAGGTCGGTCTGATAGCACAGAACGGCACGGGAAAGTCAACTCTCTTGTCTGTGCTTACAGGAAAAGAAGGACGTGACTCGGGAGAGATTATTTACCGCAATGACCTTAAGGTTGGATACCTTGAGCAAGAGCCGAAGTTTGACCCTGAGGAAAGCGTCCTCGATGCATGCTTCAACCATCATGGTGACCCTGAGCGTGTTCTGAAAGCTAAGCAGATTCTAACTCAACTGAAGATTCCTGATTTCAGTCAACCGATGGGACAGCTTAGTGGTGGACAGCAGAAGCGTGTTGCACTGGCGAATGTTCTCATAACAGAGCCTGACTTTATCATCCTTGATGAACCGACTAACCATCTCGACCTTGAAATGATTGAGTGGCTGGAGAACTTTCTCAACCGTGGAAACAGGACTCTGCTTATGGTCACTCACGACCGGTATTTCCTCGATAATGTCTGCAATATCATTCTTGAGCTCGACAATAAGACAATCTATACTTATCGTGGCAACTTCTCTTATTATCTTGAGAAGCGGCAGGAGCGCATAGACAATCAGCGGGCTGAGCTTCAGCGTGTTAACAACCTGTACCGAAAGGAGTTGGAGTGGATGCGCCGTATGCCGCAGGCCCGTGGTCATAAGGCTCGCTTTCGTGAAGATGCATTCTATGAGTTGCAGTCAAGGGCAAAGCAGCGAATCGAGGAAAGGCAGATGCGCCTTAAGTCGAGTAATATTTACATTGGCTCAAAGATATTCGAGTGCCAGTATGTAAGTAAGTCTTTCCCTATCAAGAACCCTGACGGAACTGAAGGCGAAAAGGTTATTCTCAAGGACTTCTATTACAACTTCGCACGCTTTGAGAAGATGGGTATCGTCGGCAACAACGGCACAGGTAAGTCGACATTCATAAAGATGTTGTTGGGCATCGTTCCGCCGGATAGCGGAAAGTTCGACATTGGTGAGACAGTTCGGTTTGGCTATTTCTCCCAGGATGGACTAAAGTTCCGTGAAGACCAGAAGGTTATTGATGTCATAACGGATATTGCCGACTATATAGACCTTGGTGGTGGACGCCACATGACGGCTTCACAGTTCCTGAATTATTTCCTTTTCACACGGGAAGAGCAGTACAACTATGTAAGTAAGCTGTCCGGTGGACAACGCCGAAAGCTATATTTGTGCACTGTCCTGATGAAGAATCCGAACTTCCTTGTCCTTGATGAGCCTACCAATGACCTTGACATTCAGACCCTCCAGGTACTTGAGGAATATCTTCAGGACTTCCCAGGATGTGTGATTGTCGTGAGCCACGACCGCTACTTTATGGACAAGGTAGTCGACCATCTGCTTGTTTTCCGTGGCAACGGCGTCGTCAAGGACTTTCCTGGCAACTACACTCAGTACCGCGAGTATGAGAAACTCAAGAGCAAGGAAGAGCAATCAAAATCCAAGAGCAGTCCATCCTCGCCGAGTAAGCCGCTGCCTAGCAACGGCAAAATCGCCGAATCATCGAAGAAGGACTACCACCACGACACCCGCAAGCGCATGACTTACAAGGAGAAGCGCGAATTCGAGCAGTTATCCAAGGACATAAAAGCCCTTGAAGCAGAGCAGAAAGAGCTGGAAACTGCCCTCTGTTCAGGTACTCTTAGCGTTGAGGAACTGACAGAGAAGAGTAAGCGTCTCCCGCAACTGAAAGACGAGCTTGATGAAAAGGAGATGCGATGGCTGGAGTTGTCTGAACTCGAATGAAAACTTAAATAACCCAAAAAGGAACAAACTCAAAGGCTTTTATAAAGATTAAATCATATCTTTTTTGTACCTTTGCACGGTTAAATTGGAACACTACAATACTTAAGAAAATGAGCATACAAACAGAAAAGATTAAGGAGCTCATCGCAAAACGCGAGCAAGCACGTCTCGGCGGCGGTGAGAAAGCCATTGACAAGCAGCACAGCCGTGGCAAGTATACTGCCCGCGAGCGCATAGAGATGCTTGTCGACAAGGACAGCTTTGAAGAGTACGACATGTTCAAACTCCACCGTTGCCATAACTTCGGCATGGAGAAGAAGCAGTTCCTCGGCGATGGTGTAGTCGCTGGCTCTGCAACAATCGACGGTCGTCTTGTATATGTTTACGCACAGGATTTCACAGTTAATGGCGGTTCGCTGTCTGAGACTATGGCTCAGAAGATTTGCAAGGTCATGGATATGGCAATGCGCAATGGTGCACCGGTTATCTGCATGAACGACTCCGGTGGCGCACGTATTCAGGAAGGTATCTCTGCTCTTGCCGGTTATGGTGAGATTTTCGAGCGCAATATTCTTGCTTCAGGTGTTATTCCACAGATTTCTGCTATCATGGGTCCGTGTGCAGGTGGTGCTGTTTATTCTCCGGCTCTGACCGACTTCATCATCATGACTGAGGGAACAAGCTACATGTTCCTTACAGGCCCGAAGGTTGTAAAGACCGTCACAGGTGAGGAAATAGATGCCGAGCACCTTGGTGGCGCATCTGTTCACGCTTCAAAGAGTGGTGTGACAAGCTTCACTGCAAAGACAGAGGAAGAGTGCATGCAGATGATTAAGACTCTGCTGAGCTATATTCCTTCAAACAATACAGAAGAAGCTCCACGTGTAGAGTGCACCGATCCTATCAACCGCATGGACGATACACTGAATGATATAATCCCAGACGATCCTAACCAGGCTTACGATATGTACAAGGTTATCACTGCTATCACTGATAACGGTGACTTCTTCGAGGTACAGCCTAAGTTCGCCAAAAATATCATCACAGGTTTCGCTCACTTCAACGGACAGAGTGTTGGTATCGTTGCCAACCAACCTGCAGCATACGCTGGAGTTCTTGATGTTAATGCAAGCCGTAAGGGAGCTCGTTTCGTTCGTTTCTGCGATGCATTCAACATTCCTATAGTTTCTCTTGTTGACGTTCCTGGATTCCTTCCTGGTACTGGTCAGGAGTACAACGCGGTAATCCTTCACGGTGCTCAGCTTCTCTATGCTTACGGCGAAGCTACTGTTCCAAAGATTACTATCACTCTGCGTAAGAGCTACGGTGGTTCTCACATCGTTATGGGTTGTAAGCAGCTTCGTGCTGACCTGAACTTTGCTTGGCCATCATCAGAGATTGCAGTAATGGGTGCTTCAGGTGCTGTTGCAATTCTCTGTGGTAAGGAAGCTAAGAAGATTAAGGCTGAAGGCGGTGACGTCAAGGAGTTCCTTGCAGAGAAGGAAGACGAATACACAAAGACATTCGCTAATCCTTATCAGGCTGCTCAGTTCGGTTACATCGACGATGTTATCGAACCTCGCAACACACGCTTCCGCATTTGCCGCGCTCTTGCACAGCTTGCCCATAAGCGTCAAAGTCTGCCTGCAAAGAAGCACGGTTGCATGCCAATGTAATAGGAGGACAATATGGACAAGAATATATATGCAGCTATAGCAATGGCTCTGTATGAGTTCGAGGGCAACAACGTCCACGATCATGAGCCAGGCATAATCACAATAAAACCAAAGAGCACACTCTGGGACGCAAAATTCCTGAGTATGACCCCGAAACCATAATAATAAGAAAATGAAGGAATTCAAATATACAATCGACGGAAAGGAATACAAGGTCGAGATTGACAGTGTCAGCGAAGACTATGTAGCCGATGTTAAGGTCAATGGTGAGGAATTCAAGGTTCAGATGGAAAAGCCTGCTGAGCCTGAGATGAAGAAGGTTGTTCTTGGCAAGCCTTCAGCTCAGCCATCTAACGAGGAGGAAGCAGCTCCTGCTGGCAACGTCAACACTGCCAATGCCATAAAGGCTCCACTGCCAGGCACTATCACTTCAATCGAGGTTAGTGTTGGTCAGGAGGTCAAAGCAGGTGATACTGTCGTTGTCCTTGAAGCCATGAAGATGGCTAACAACATCGAAGCTGAAAAGGACGGAAAGGTTACCGCCATCTGCGTGAAAAATGGTCAGAGCGTAATGGAGGACGACCCACTCGTTGTTGTTGAATAAGATTAGAGTTGTTTCTGAGATTAGAGTTAATTCTAATTGAGAGTATAGTTATTAGATTAGAGTTATTTCTGAGATTAGAGATATATCTTAGTTATAGATTTAACCCCCACTCATCTAGCGAATGCTAATGAGTGGGGGTTATTTATTATCCAAAGAAGAAAGGCGGTTCCCGATACTGGAAACCGCCTTTCTTATTTTTGGTAAAAATGTTCTTTTAGTTCAACCACTTAACATAGCAGAAGTCCTGACGATGAGGAAGCTCCTTGTTCTGTGGGAACATACGGACAGCATACTTGTAAGGACCTGCTTCAACTGGCTCAAAGTCAAGTTTGAAGGTGTAGTTGTTACCTTCGCACTTCACCATCTTGAACGGATAAACATGATGGATCTTTCTGTCTGCATCAGGATCACTGTCCAGAGTAACAAGCTCAAGACCGATAGCATCCTGCAGTCCTTGCTCATCGAGTACGTATGTAATCTCAGCCTTCTCACCGGTAGCGAGGTCTGTCAGAGCTGAATCATCCTTGCTAACCACACGGATGTTGTCCCAACGCTCAGCAACAGTCTCCTTCCAAAGAGCCAGTTCCTTAGCAAGACGGAAGTCATTAGCCTGGATTCTCTTAGAGCGCTTAGACTCCTTGTTGTAGAACTTGTCATAATAATCATCGAGCTGACGCTTCATTGTATAATGTGGAGCAATCTTTGCGATAGAGTTCTTGATGACACGAATCCACTCCTCAGAGTAAGTTTTGCCACGAGTTGTGTGGTAGTACATAGGAATAATATCATTCTCAAGCAGACTGTAGATAGTAGCAGCATCGAGCTGATCCTGATAAGCCTGGTTCTGATAAGTGCGCTCCTGTGGAAGAGCCCAACCAGCACCCTCACGGTAACCTTCAACCCACCATCCGTCGAGGACAGAAAGGTTAACAACACCATTCATCTCAGCCTTCTCACCTGATGTACCACTTGCCTCAAGTGGACGTGTAGGAGTATTCATCCAAATATCTACACCAGAAACAAGACGGCGGGCAAGACGCATATCATAGTCCTCAAGGAAGATGATCTTACCGAGGAACTGCGGCATACGGCTAATCTCGAAGATCTTCTTTATAAGTCCCTGACCAGCACCATCAGCCGGGTGAGCCTTACCTGAGAAGAAGAACAGAACTGGATGCTCAGGGTCGTTGACAATCTTCTCGAGACGGTTGAGGTCAGTGAAGAGAAGATGTGCACGCTTGTAGGTAGCGAAACGACGGCAGAAGCCAATCATCAGTGCGTTAGGATTAATCTTCTCCAGGATGCTAACGACCTTTGCAGGGTCACCCTGGTTGCGCAGCCACTGCTTTGAGAACTTATCGCGGATGTACTTGACAAGCTTCTTCTTAAGAGCCATACGGGTATCCCAGATCTCCTTGTCAGGAACATCATAGATGGCATGCCAAATCTTCTCATTACTCTGGTCAGACATGAATGACGGATCGAAGTACTTGTCATAGAGATGACGCCACTCTGTAGCACACCATGTCGGGAAGTGTACACCATTGGTAACATAGCCAACGTGGTTCTCCTCTGGATAATAACCCTTCCACAGCGGAGCGAACATCTTCTGGCTAACCCAGCCGTGAAGCTTACTAACGCCGTTGACCTCCTGACAAGTATTGCAAGCAAATGTACTCATGCAGAACTTCTCGCCATGGTCGTCAGGATTGGTACGACCCATGCCGATGAACTCATCCCAAGAGATACCAAGCTTTGCCGGATAGCCGCCCATGTACTTGCCGAATAGCTGCTCGTCGAAGTAGTCGTGACCGGCTGGTACCGGAGTATGTACAGTATAAAGTGAACTTGCGCGAACAACTTCCATAGCCTGATTGAATGTCAGACCATCCTCGTCGATATAGTCGCAAAGACGCTGGAGGTTGCAGAGAGCAGCATGTCCCTCATTGCAATGATAAATATCCTTCTTAATGCCAAGTTTCTTCAGAGTAAGTATACCGCCGATACCGAGCAGGATTTCCTGCTTCAGACGGTTCTCCCAGTCACCGCCATAAAGAGAATGTGTGATAGGCTTGTCGAACTCTGAGTTCATATCGTTATCAGTGTCAAGCAGATAGAGCTTTACACGTCCAACGTTGACACGCCATACAAGGGCATGTACCTGATAGTTCTGATAAGGAACATCTACAACAAGCTGATTGCCATCCTTATCAAGTTCCTTGACAATTGGCAGAGAGTTGAAGTTCTGAGCCTCATACTTGGCAATCTGCTGACCGTCCATTGACAGGCTCTGCTTGAAGTAGCCATAACGATAAAGGAATCCGATACCGCAAAGGTCGACATTAGAGTCAGAAGCCTCCTTAAGATAGTCGCCGGCGAGCATTCCCAGACCACCTGAATAAATCTTCAGCACCTGGTTGATGCCATACTCCATAGAGAAGTAGGCTACAGAAGGACGTGTTTTGTCAGGCTCAACTCTCATGTAGTCCTTGAACTTCTTGTAAACGTCGTTGACCTTCTTCATGATAGCCTTGTCCTTGACGATAGCTTCCTTGCGGTCGTAGCTCAGACGCTCAAGCAACAGGACTGGATTATGTCCAACATCTTCGTAGAGTTTCTCGTCGAGACTCTTGAACATGTTGCGAGCCTCATAGTTCCAAGCCCACCACATGTTGTGAGCCAACTCATCCAGACAAGCCAGCTGAGGAGGAACACTAGACCTTACGTTCACCTCTTTCCACTGAGGATCATTCGCATAATCTGATTTAATCTTCATAATTATAATAGTTAGTTATCGATTTTTAAAATTCTAATTATACACACAAATTAGCCGTTCTTTCTGTCTGCCATCCGCTTTTCAGCTTTGCGCAGGGCGAAGTCGTAAGCTTCCTCATAGTAGCGGAAGAACTCCGACCACAATGCCTTTTTGGACAGAGCCTCGGCATTATGTCGGCAAGATTCAACTGCCTTCTTGTCCTTGGCGGCAAAACGTATGACAACATCGCGGATATTATCAGCAACATCATTGTAGTTGCTGTCGGTACGATGGACTACCTCTACTCCATCTTCTATCTTGCTGTATCCACAACCCGGTTTCTCCTTATTTGCCCAAAGACCGAAACCTGCAAGATCCGTAGTAATGCAAGGGACCTTGAAGGCTACTGCCTCAAGCGGAGTATAGCCCCATGGCTCATAATAGCTTGGGTAGATACAAAGGTCATTGCCCAATATAACGTCATAATAAGGCTTATTCAGTATGCCGTCATCGCCGATTAGATAGCAAGGCACAAAGATAACCTTAACCTTGTCGTCCTTCTGGTTGTTCATTCCAAGCCACCTCATCATACCGAGAACACGGTCGTCATTCTCATTGTTGAGCTCATGGGTAATGACTGGATTTGGCAACATCTCGTCATACTCCTTATTAATGGCAAGTCTGTCCTGCAGATCCTTTCGCGGACCTTTCAGCCATCCAGGAACTTCAATGAAAGCAACAACATTGCGATTAAGCTTATCCGACTGACGCAGGCGGTTCATCGAATCGATGAATACATCAATACCTTTATTACGGAATTCATAACGACCGCTGGTAGATATAATTAATGTATTATCGTCGAACTTACAGCCTGTAAGCGCATTAGCTACACGTAACAGAAGTTTGCGAGCTGAATGGCGCTTGGTTGTGAAGGTTCGTCCCTTTGGAACGAAATCATTCTCAAATCCATTAGGAAGAACAACATCAACTGGCTTGTCGAGCAGTTCCTTGCACTCACGGGCAGTAATATCGCTGACGGTAGTAAAACAATCGACATATTTGGCTGTTTGTTTCTCCACACTATGCTTGCTCTGCATATTAAGTTCCTGAGCCATCTGGTCGCCATTATAAGCCCAAAGATAGTCATAGAGCGGTTTGTTGTTACCGGCTATGCTACGTCCGATACCAGTTGCATGGGTAGTGAATATTGTGCCTATCTGCGGAAGAACTTTCTGAATATACAGTGCTGCAATAGCCGTCTGCCATTCATTGACCTGAAAGACAACCTTCTTATCGTCAGGGATATTAGCACGATAAAAGCTTTCTACAACCTTTCCGGCTCCATAAGAGAACATAAGACTGTCATCATAGTCGCCGTAAGCGTGTAGTGAATCTACCTGAAAATCTTCCCAAAGTTGTCCGTAAATCTCGTTCTTATGAGAAAAATATGGACGGAAGTCCACAAGAATAGCGATAGGCTCGCCAGGAACTATCCAACGACCTACCTTAATGCGCAGTCCTTCGCGGAAAGCCTCCTTGCGCCATTCAGGAAACAGCGCATCATCTTCCTTGAAGAAAGGACATGTCTCGTCATGCCAACAGTCGGGACCAATAAAAATAACGTGATCCTTGAGCTTATCCTGAAGGGTTTTAGCCCTGGTAGAGAGGACTGCATAGATACCTCCCACCTTATTGCATACTTCCCAGCTGGTCTCAAAAACAAAGTCGGGAAACAACTTCTCTTTATCCATACAATATATTATATAGAGTGCAAAGTTAACATAAAAATGGTAAAAACGCAACTTAAACCCGTTAAAAATCAAAACTCAATGCAAATTAATTAGTGCAAATTAGTAACTTTGTACAAAAATAATTGAATATGAGAATAAAACTACTTTTTGTTTCACTGCTTTTTGCTTTCGGCTTGTCAGCACAAGCAACAAATGCCGATTCAACAACGTTCAAAGGTCGCATTGACAACGATGAATATCAGGTCTATATTGTAATGGACTTTTATAAGCGCAACATCGTTTGTCCAAGACAAGAGATCTTCGGTCAGAATCCGGGCTATTTCGGCGCAAAACGTGACACACGAAAATGGATTATCGAGGATGCCGACGTGAAAAAACATACAGCCCATTTAGTAATAATCAACGATTATGGAAGTGAAGACCTTGAAGCCAACCTGACATTGAATCACGACGGTACTTACACGCTGGAGCGTACCGAGGGTAGCACCATCAAGATCGTGGTCAACGGTAAATGGGTTAAGATTCCGAAAAAACTTGTCTTTAAGAGAACTAAATAAAACTTTCTACTTCCATTAAAACGCAAAACATGCCAAATTGCATTGTAATTGGGTATCTTTTAGCTCTTAATCGAGTATCTTTTACGAACTAATTGGGTATCTTTTACAATGCAATTTGGCATGCATTGCTATTCATCTTAATATCAAATAGTTACAAGTTTATTATTTCCCGTCCTTTTCACGAAACTATAAGCTAATGAAAAATAATTAATCTTGGTCATCTATTTAGTCAAGATTCAATTAAAAAAAATATAATAAAAAGGAAACAGAAACATATATAAACAGAAAAAGCCCCAGAGTCAGACTCTGAGGCTTTCCTTCTAAAGAAGGCGGCTTCCTACTCTCCCGCATTGCATTGCAGTACCATCGGCGTA
>OMZV01000011.1 GCA_900315635.1 uncultured Prevotella sp. | reverse complement strand
AGGTAAGCAAAAAAAATAGTTTTAGCACGCTATCATATCAAGTTCTTTGGTTAGGCAGCGGCATCCGCCTGCCACGGACAATCCCCCTTGGGCCGGATTCAACCATAATTGTAACATTGAATACTGATACTGTAGGCGAACATGACGGTAGCCTGAATATAGAGTCTAATGGAGGTAATGTTTCAATACCTCTTTCTGGAACTGTTGTTGACCCTCAGGTGTTCTTTGTAAACTTCGAGGATGGTAATGAGCCAAATGGTTTCGTCGGCTCTAGCTGGTATGTCTCAAGTGCTAATGCAAAGGATGGAAATAAGTATTGCTATGCTGTTGGAACTTACGAAAGTTCATTTACCACTCCAAAACTAACTGTTAAAGACGGCGAGTCAATGTCGTTCGATGTACAAAAGAGATATTATCAGGGCACATTGAATGTAGCTTATTCGGCTGATGGTCAGTCTTGGTCGCCTGCAATAAGTCTTGGTGCTAAAGATATGAGTCAGAAGGAATATAAAACATTCAAGATAACTACTATCCCTGCCGGTACTTATTATCTTAAATTCACTGGTCGCAGCTTGTATCTCGATAATATATATGGTTATCATCTTACATCAGATAAGCATTGGAAGATTCAGTCCAGCGATATTCCTTCTGTAGGAAATGTAGGTGAAGCGTATACGGCTACCGCTACCATTGAAAACAACTCTAAGACTAGTGATGCTTCGGGTAGCTATACAGTTGCTCTTAACATAGGTGGAAAGAAAGTTGCGGAAGCTCCGGCAAAGGATTTTAACTCTGGTACAACGGAGACCTTCAATTTGAGTTTCATCCCTAACCTGCCGCAGCGTACTAAGGGTGTGATAGTTATTTCGAATGGCTCTGATTCAGTTGCAACCGATTCTGTAGATGTAAGTTTTGCAAAAGACGGAATATTACCGGACTATAATCTTAAGGAGTATGCAGACAATCGCTTCCCAAGTGACATACAAGGTGTTAATGTAGTCGTTGAACGCATATTTACACCTGGTAAGTGGACAACTATATGCTTGCCGTTCACTTTAAGTCCTGATGAGATTAAATCGGTATTCGGAGAATCTACGGTCGTAGCCAAGTTCGTTAAGCAAGATAATATTAATGTGAACACTATGGATTTTGAAACAACAGATTCACTTAAGGCACGCTATCCATATCTCATTAAGCCTTCGGAAGAGACAGTCTATCCGTTGTTCCAAAATGTGAATATCCAAGAGGGTGGCGCATTTGCTTATGACAGCTACTATAATCCGGAGCTTTGTAATGACTTGGGATTCTATGGAACTTTATCGCCAACCCATCTCTTTGCTTACGACTATATCTTTAATGATTCTACACAGAAGATAGAACTCCATCCGGAGAATTTGACGGAAGTTCAGTCCATGCGTGGTTACTTCTCTTATATGGGTTATGATACCACATATCCGACTATTGATTTCACTGTCATTGATCCAGTAGCTAATGGCATAACTGCTATCAGTGGTAATGGAATGTCAGAGGCTGATAATTCATTCATTTATACCCTTGCTGGTGCTAAAGTCGGAAAGAATGTTAAAGCACTTCCAAGTGGAGTCTATATTATAAAAGGTAAGAAAGTAATTATTCGATGATATGTCTATGAAGAAAATAACAATTCTGAGTTTGACGTTTTTTGCATTTGTAGCGGATGCTTCTGCCCAGGTGCTGAAAGCGTCGTCAACACCCCAAATATGGGGTAATGTGATTTACTGCGAGTCATGGGACGGACTCGGAGAGTGGGGCGATGATTACTTAGAGGAATCAGAACGTCCTTATGGCTTATATCGGTTTGCACCGGTCGCTCCATCGTACACTTATCCGATATATACAGATTTACGCCTAAAGGCAAATGGCGGCGGATTCTATAGAGACGGGAAGTTCTGTTTCATGAAGTTTAGTGGGGTAGTGTTCACAACACCGATCTACTACGAGTTCGACACTAAGAGCAGAACATTTACAGACGGCAAGACAGTTGATGGTAGATTGACAGCTACCGATTTGGCTTATGACCATACTACCGGACATGTCTATGGCATATTCCGTACAGGTGAGACTGGCAAATATGCTATCGGTTGGTCAGACTTTGACTTAAGTAAGGATTCAATTACCCGTGTAGAACTTGCTCCGGCTGATACCAACTATTTGGCTTTGTCGGTCAATCGGAGTGGTAAGTTGTATGCAATAAGTGCGGAGGCAAGCCTGTACACTATTGATAAGGTTACTGGCAAGCAGTCGCTTGTCGGTCCGACAGGCATTAAGCCGGATACATACAACACAAGTATGTGTTTCGACTTGAGCAATGATACCCTCTATTTTGCTTGCACCCTTTCTAATGGTAATTCCGCTCTATATACTGTTAACACGACAACCGGACATGCAACAAAGGTCATGGATTTCCGTGATGGTGAACAAATCGTCGGAATGTATATGGAGAGCAATCAGCCGATAATAAACTCTTTAAGAGAAACAACAGTGAATACCACTGCCGGACATCTCCTAGAGAATCTCCAGGCGAAGTATGGTACTAATGACTATGATACAATACATACATTAAAGGTAGTCGGCTCTATAGATGGAAAAGACTTGAAGACATTGCGTCAACTTACCGGCGGTGCTGTTCCTGATGGAACTGATGTACTTGAGGAAATGTACGACGGTAACACTTATCCTTATGATATAATGATGCTGCCGCAGCAGGCGTCTACAGCGGAGGATAATACCCACAATGTTCTTTCTGATTTGGATCTCAGCGATGCTACGTTGTCGACAAATTCAGATACAATTTACTATTCGGATGCTCTTTATTATTATCAGTTGAAGGATAGTACAATGTTGCCTAACTACATGTTTGCCAATTGCCCAAGGCTTCGTAATTTGCAGTTGCCGAAGCAGAATATTACATCTGCCGGGTTCTTCGCATTGGCATCAAATGATAGTCTGCAAACGGTTGATTTGCCGATGGATTACAAGAGTTATGGCAATTATCTTTTGTTTAATGACAAAAGCGTTGCCGTCAATTCCGTTAAGTTTGGACCGAATACAAGAAACATCGGTCGTTTGGCTTTCCAAGGAGTTAATAACATTGAGTCGGTAGTTATTCCTGACAATGTGACGAGCATGGGAATCTATGCGTTCTCGGAGTGTGATTCACTTAAGTCGATTACGTTTGGAACCGGCTTGGGCTGTATTCCTGGTGATGTCTGTTGGAAAGATGAGAAGTTAACTGATATTACGATCCCTGAGGGCGTTGATAGTATTTGGGGTGGGGCATTCGAATTCTGTTATGCCCTTAAGGATGTTACGTTACCTTCGACCATGATATATGTCGGTTCCGGAGCCTTTGCTCATGACAAAGAACTTGACAGCGTGATATGTCTTGCTACTACTCCGCCAAAACTGGACCTTATTCTTTGGGACGATTCCACATTTGCTGACATTAATCCGAATGCCACTCTCTATGTTCCGGCTGGAACAAAAGCAGCTTACGAGGCAAGTGATTGGCACAACTTCTTTAAAACTATAAAGGAAATAGGAGTTACTGATGGAATTAATGCGATTACCAGAGACGATACTGAAGCCAATATAGACAGGAATGCATCTGTTTTCACAGTCGATGGTCGTTGCTTAGGTACAGTCGGCAATATGCCAGCTGATTATCGTGGTTTAGCAATCATTCGCTCAACTAATGAAACGGCAAGGAAGGTTTTGATAAAATAGAAATTACTGAGATTTATAGCATTATTCATTAAACACAACACGCATGAGAAAAACATTTTTCTTTTTGACCCTCATGGCAGTGATTTGGGGTACGCTACAGGCAAGAGCGTATGAGACGGAGACCATACAAAACTATACGTATGATTTTTCCGACCCATCGCTTACACCGGCGAACTACACATCCATTGCGCATGATTGGGCGCCTGCCGGATGGAGTCATATTATTGACTCTTACGAAGGCGATTACAACACGTACTACGTGGATTACTTTTACATTGGCACTGAAGGTGTGGATGGTAGTTCATGTATACGTGTGGGTGATCAACAAATTGGCGGTTATGGCTATGAAAGCTACGACGCTACTGACTTACTTGTAACACCTTTGGTTAGTGGTACAGTCACACTTCAGGTGAAGGCTTATGGCTACTATGGTGGTGAAATCAAATTCTACAATGTCAACGACTCGGATAACTCGATGTTTGCCGGTACACAGATTACTGACACAACCAGGTCTGGTGAGGTAAATCCAAACAGTTATGTGACGGTAACAGTTAATGTCGGTTCTACTCCAAAGCGTATTGGTATTCGTGCATCCGATGCTTATATCGACGATTTTACTGCTACTACAGCATATATTGAGAAGATACCTGCACTTAAGATTAGTGGTGTCAAGCAACTTTCAGCGGACTACATTGATACTGATTCCGATGGTAATTTCACGGTTCAGTTTAAGGCTGCTGTGGTTAATACCGGACTTGCTGACTTAGCTCCTGGCGATGAGGGATATTCTCTTGATTTGGTCAATTATACTGATTCTTCGCTCGTTAAGAACGTTCCAATAACTGTAGCTTTGGCTCAGGGTACTTCTGATTCTATTGATGTCAGCGCACAACTCAATGTCAGCCAATACCCGACTGAAGAGTCGGCTAGATTCAATATCCGTGAGAATGTCTCTGGAACATATCATTTTGCCGGACGTGCCATTCCTGTGGCTTATGCCCCTCAATTCTCTATCCGTTCATCGGATGCATCACGTTTGTCTTCTCTTGAAGACAATGCCAACATTGATTTTGGTATGTCTGCTAAGCCGGTCAGCCGCCAGTATGTCATTTCCAATAATGGAGCAAAGTCTTTGAACATTACATCTGTTAGTATGCCAACTGGTTTCGTGGTCTCTCCAACAGCACCGCTGAACATTGCTGCTCATAAGGATACCACGATTACGGTTACTATGACAACAGATGTGTTTGGCACAAAGCAGGGCGTGGCTACATTCTCTATGGATGAGTTGGAAGACTTCCATCTTAATTTCTCCGGAACAGTAGCGGACAGTACTAAGTTCTTCGTAAACTTTGAAGACGGTGTCATTCCTGCAACATTCATTCCTCAATCTAATTGGGAGATTTCAACATGGCCATTGCAGGCTGGTATACCTGGTAACACAAGTTGCGCTATACAGCGTACAACATCTGACAGTACTAAACTCATAACTCCGAAACTCAATGTCGTCAAAGGAGAAAACCTGTCTTTCCAGGCAGGAAAGATTAACGGAACATCTCACCTTGAGGTCCTCTATAGTACTGACAGACAGCACTGGACTCTCGTCAAAAGCATAAACGATGACGAAGCAACACTGGAAGAAAACCGATTCTCTGATGATAATATCGTTACATCATGGAGCACCAACTTCGCATTAAAGACTTTCACAATTAGTGGAATTCCGGCAGGTGAGAAATACATAGCTTTCCAGGCAGGTGGCGTTCATCTCGATAATATTTATGGCTTTACCGCAGTTAGTGTACCTCATGATATTGTCGTTACTTCTCTTACAGCTCCAAAGACAGCTATGGTTAACCATACTGCTGCATTTGCTGCAACAATAAAGAATGCTAACGACAAGACAGAGGATGCGGATTCATATACAGCTAAACTTATCTTTGGCGGTAACACATACGAAGGACAGGCTACTCAACTGATAGCAGGAGCCACAAAGGATTATACATTTAGTGTAACTCCTCATCAGGCAGGTAAGCTTCCTGCTGTATTTGTAGTAACTGCAAAGGACGGCTCAGTATCTACTTCTGATACAGTTTATGTTGACGTTAGTCAGGAATCAGCAAGCAACCGTCAGCAGGTCGGCACTCCAGATGCAAATTCAGCAGGTAATGAAGGCGTTATTTCACCATACTATGGCAATAGCCAGAGCGTTTCTGTTTACACAAGTAGTGACATTAACCTTCCGGCAGGATCAGCCATCCATGGTATAACATACCGTGGCTATCTGAGGGAAGGAGTCGCCAAGAATCTGCAGCTTTATATCCGTAACACTGATAAGACCGAGCTAACAGCTGATGACGCAATGACAGAAATTGCTGACACAGCTAACTTTACCAAAGTCTATGATGATGACTATGATTTGGCTCCTGGTGGTTCAGGTTCATTATCCTACTCTTCATCAACTATAGATGAGGCTGCCGACCTCATTCATATTGACTTCGCACAGCCGTTTATCTATACTGGCAATGGCATTGAAATAGCAGCGAATGCAAGCAACAGCAATTGGAAGAATATTGCTTGGGAGCGTTCTGCAGTACTAAATCAATCAGCCGTTCGTCATAACGACGGTTCACTGCCAGAGTATTTCTCATTAAGCAGAGAGCCGGTAGTATATCTTGATGTTGAACGTACACCGTCTACAGTCAGTGGTACAGTAACTTCTGCTTCGACATCTCAGCCAGTTGCCGATGTAGTCGTTAAGTTTGTCAATGACAATGTAGAATACTCTGACACGACAGATGCTAATGGTAAGTACAATGTAACTGTTATTCAAGACGCTTTGAAGTATCAGCTTACTGCTTCTAAGGCAGGTTACACTCCATACGTTAAGGATACTCTTAACCTTGCAGGACAGCATACCATTGACTTTGCTATCGCTGATGCCAGTGGCTTCTTCATCGAGAACAAGAACTTTCCTTCTAACGGAATGGTCAATTATGCATACACTGCAACAGTGAAAGCCCTGAATACCGAGGCTACTCCTATTGACTCAGCTGCATACACTGCCAAACTTTATTTCGGCAATGAGGTTGTTGCTGAATCAGAAGCTCCGGCTGTCGCTTCAGGTGCTGATCATGATTACACATTCACATTCACTCCTCATGAGGCAGGTCAGTACAAGGCATTTGTAGAACTGGCATACGGTGATAAGGTGACCCGCACAGACACTGTTGATGTGAAGGTTGCAGAGGAAGAGACAGCCAAAGAGGTTGTTGTCAACAATGCTACCGGAACATCTAACAATATTCCTCTGAACTTGTTCTATAAGAATTCAGAGAGCGAGCTCATCTATACTGCTGCTCAGCTTGGTCTGCCTACAGGAGTACGCATTAAGCGCATTGCTATTCGTGGTTATCAGAGCGGTTCAAAGAACTTCACTGCTACTTACAGCGCATTCATTGAGAATACTAATGACGATGCCCCTCAGTCGGCTGATGTGAACATAGTTGATACTCTCAGCATGACCCGCATTGCAGGTGATTCTGTAATAGATTTGAACGTGACACGTGGTTCCGCTACAGAACATGTCGACATGTTGGCAATCAACATCCCTGATGGATTCGTCTACACAGGAGGAAATATCCGCCTTGTATTCCATCATGAAGCATCTGACTATCTGTCGAACTTCTATTTCGATGTCGATAAAACAGTTCCTACATCTCAGAGCGTAATGCGCCAGAACGATAATAACCTTGCTGATTCTTACTTCAGCACTATTTCTGATGGTCAGCCTGTTCTGTACCTCGATGTTCAGAGTGATGGAGAGGTTAGCGGAAAGGTAATCAACACCAATGGCGAAGGCATTGGCGGAGCCAAGGTTACACTGAATAACAACGATGTAATCTACTCTGCAGTCACCGATGATGAAGGCAACTATACCGTACCGGTTAAGCAGATTGATAAGGCTTATGACGTTACAGTATCTGCCGATGGCTATGCAACCCTCGTCAAGGAAGGTGCTATTGTCTTCGATGGTACAACTTCAGTTGTCGACAATGACACTCTGTTGAAGGTTGTCAGTGTATCCGGTACTGTTACCGGAGTCAATGTTGTCAATGGCGTCCTTAATGCAGAGCCAATTGAAGGCGCAACCGTAACCGTTAAGTTCAATGGCAAGCAGTCTGGCGACAATGCAGCATTGGCTAAGCAAGAGCCTGCTATTGGTGACGTTGTTGCAACTTCTACTACCGATGCCAACGGCAACTACACTATTGACGGACTCGTTGAGGGCAACCAGTATCTGCTTGTCTTCAATGCTAGCGGCTATCAGAGTGATTCTATTGTAACCACAATTGATGCCGAGAATGCAACCGTAACGGCTAATGATACACTCTACACAGAGGATGCTTTGGGCATCAATGGTATCACATGTGGCAGCAAGTCTAATGTTAAGGGTGCTGTTTACACTATCAGTGGACAGTATCTCGGAAGGAATATTAATGTCGCAACCCTGCGTAGCGGTATTTATATTATTGACGGAAAGAAGATTACTATTAAATAATATAGTCATCTGAATCATTTATAAGAAGAGGGTGTATCTCAATGTAGATGCACCCTTTTTTGCTGCATTATTGTAAGAGACAGTTAAAATAAGAACTGATTCGTTTGGCAATTCAAATTCTTAAGTGTAACTTTGTCGATTGAGACCTATTTTTATAGGAAAGGACTAAAAACGGATATATAACAGACAGATGAACACTGAGAAAGAACAGAAGAGTTCGGCTGCTGAATTTGCCAAACGATGGGAAGGGCACGGCTATGAGAAAGGGGAGAGCCAGCGATTTTGGCTTGATCTCCTTGAAAACGTGTATGGTGTCAAGAAGCCAACGGAATTTGTTCGCTTTGAGAAACAAGTCCAACTTGACAAGACGTCATTCATAGACGTTATGATACCTTCGACTCACGTCATGATAGAGCAGAAGTCACTAGGCAAGGACTTGCGCAAGCCTATCCGCCAGAGTGACGGCTCAGTGCTCACACCTTTCCAACAGGCTCAGCGTTATTCGGCTGTTCTGCCTTATTCAGAACGGCCGAGGTGGATAGTAACCTGCAACTTCGCCGAGTTTGATGTCTATGATATGGAGAATCCGAAAGGAGAGCCACAGCGCATCTATCTCAAAGACCTCGAAAGAGATTACTATCGGTTGCAGTTCCTTGTCGAGACTGGTAACGAGCATCTTCAGAAAGAGTTGGAAGTGTCGATGAAAGCCGGCGAGATAGTCGGCAGAATCTATGATGCGTTTATCAAACAGTATGATGCCAATGGCCCTCAGTCCCTCAGATACCTCAATATTCTTTGTGTTCGTCTTGTGTTCTGCCTTTATGCCGAAGATGCCGGAATCTTCGGCAATCCACATGGCGTGGATGCGTACAGTTTGTGGACGACTTAAGAGTGATTACAGTTATTCAAATACAATTGTCTACAACAACTTCCCATGGCCAACACCAACGGAATCTCAGAAGAAGAGGATAGAGCAGACCGCCCAAGCTATTCTCGACGTTCGTGCAAAGTACCCTGATAGTAGCCTTGCCGATCTCTATGATCCGACAACTATGCCATACGATCTGCTTGAGGCTCACCGCAATAACGACCGTGCGGTGATGGCTGCATACGGCTTTTCGACAAAGCTTACAGAGTCGGAATGCGTAGCAAAGCTATTTGAACTGTATTCCAAACTGGCTAAAGTTTAATTGCAAATAATGGTCTTTTAGGGTGTGAATGGGCATTAATTGCTTCGTAATTGGACCTCTTTTAGAAATGAAAATAAATTAAAAACAGAATAAAAACAATTTATTTTTATTGAAAAATAAATTAAAAACATTTCTAAAAGATACCCTTTTACAACACGAAAGGGCGTATCCTGCATCGGAAAAGATGGTTAAAGACAAACAAAAAAGGCAAGCCTGAACGCTTGCCTTTTTATTTGGGGTTAATCGATGTCTTAAGCTTCGATAGCTGCTACGCCAGGGAGAGTCTTGCCCTCGATAGCCTCAAGCAGAGCGCCACCACCGGTAGAGATGTAGCTAACCTGGTCAGCAAGACCGAACTTGTTGATGCAAGCTACAGAGTCGCCACCACCGATGAGTGAGAATGCGCCTTCCTTTGTAGCCTCGGCAATGGCCTCAGCGATAGCGCGAGAGCCACCGGTGAAGTTGTCGAACTCGAATACGCCGGCAGGACCGTTCCACAGAATGGTCTTTGAACCCTTGATAGCGTCAGCGAATGCCTTGCGTGTGTCAGGACCTGCGTCCATGCCTTCCCATCCGTCAGGAATGTCGTTAGAAGGAGCAACCTTAGTGTTGGCGTCGTTTGAGAAGTTGTCTGCAATTACTGAATCTGTGCCGAGAACGAGGTTTACATTGTTCTCCTTTGCTTTCTTGATAACGTCAAGAGCGATGTCGAGCTTGTCGTTCTCGCAGATAGAGTTACCAATCTTGCCGCCCTGAGCCTTAGCGAATGTGTAAGTCATACCACCGCAGAGGATGAGGGTGTCAACCTTTGTGAGCAGGTTCTCGATGATACCAATCTTGGTAGAAACCTTACTTCCACCCATGATTGCTGTGAATGGACGCTTGATGTTGTTAAGAACGTTGTCGACAGCCTTAACCTCTTTCTCCATCAGCAGACCGAGCATACGGTGATCCTTGTCGAAGAACTGGTCGATAACGGCTGTTGAAGCGTGCTTACGGTGAGCTGTACCGAATGCGTCCATTACATATACGTCAGCGTAAGAAGCGAGTTTCTTAGCGAACTCGAGCTGGCGCTTCTTCATGTCTTCCTTTGCCTCAGCGTACTTAGGATCGTCCTTGTCGATGCCTACTGGCTTGCCTTCCTCTTCAGGATAGAAGCGGAGGTTCTCGAGCAGCAGAGCCTCACCCGGCTTCAGGGCTTCAGCTTCCTTCTCAGCGTGAGCGCAGTCAGGTGCGAACTTTACATCGACACCGAGGTTGCGGCTAACATTAGGAACAATCTGCTTAAGGCTGAGCTTCGGGTTAACCTTACCCTTTGGCTTACCCATGTGGCTCATCATGATAACGGCACCACCGTCGTTGAGAATCTTCTTAAGTGTTGGGAGCGCACCCTTGATGCGGGTCTCGTCTGTTACATTTCCATTCTCGTCGAGTGGCACGTTGAAGTCAACGCGAACGATTGCCTTATGACCGGCAAAGTTGAAATCATTGATTTTCATTGTTCTTAGTTCTTTATAGTTTTAAAAGATTTATCATTTTTATGATGTTGCCGGTAGGGTTGTTATCCATTGCCAAGCAACACGTTAGTTATGATGTTGCAAAAATACAAAAAAGGATTGAGAATATATTGTTTAGTAGTAGATTATTAAACTTTTTTATAAACATATACAAATAAAATCCCCGCCAAGCTTCCACTTCGGGAGAGGCTTGGCGGGGACATTCTGTTGAGCGTATATGATTAGAAGTGGTAGCCTATTGTCAGCAAGAGCTGGCTGCGGTTGTTCTTGACTTCTGTAGCAGTAGCAATGTTGTCCTCTGGACTTGATGTTGTGCCTGCCTCATAGTAGCTTGCGAAAGGATAGAAGTCACCCTTCTGGCAGCTATACTGATAGGCGAGGTCGAAGTTCCATTTCTGAACTGTGTAGCCGAGACCACAAGTAAAGCGGTTGGTGCTCTTCCAGTTGGTGTAGTCGGATGTACTGTTGTAGTAAGTTCCGTTAGAGTAAACAGGGTTGCCGTTCTTGAGGAATCCCTTGACACCGGACTCTTCGAACATCGGGCTGACATAGTTGTAACCCAGACGGATAGCGAAGTCCTTTACAGGCTTGTACTCAATACCGAGTTTCAATGTGCTGACACCCTTGAGAGTCTCTTCGGTATGCTTGTTCATTGCGCGGTCCTTGTGGCTTGTCTCATATCCGTCGTAATAGCCGTCCCAACCATCATAATAATAGTCGTAAGCAACGCCGTCGTTGATGCGTGACTTCATAGAGCCGTAGTCCTCATACTCGTAGGTTGCTCCGAGAGCGAGGTAGTTGCCAACAGTATGTCCGAGAGAAACGCCGAACTTCCAAGGTGTTGTAATCTTGTAGTCGTAGACATTGTTCGGATCATAGTCGTTGACAGCATACTGTTTCTTTCCGTCGCCGATAGTACTGTAGTTCTCGGTTGTGAGGTCATACCATGTAGGAGTCTTCACGTAGACACCGATTCTGAAAGGCGATGTCTCGAACGGGCGGACGATAGCACCGAGGGTTACATCAAATCCTGTTCCGTGGATGTGACGATGGTCGGTGTATTCGATAGTGTTGCCGTTGAGAACCTCGTCATACCATCCGCCGTGAGTATAGTGTACGTCCTTTATTCCGAATGTAACACCGAGATATACACGGTCGTGAATGTTTCCACTGATATTGAAGTCGTAGTTGCCGATATATCCAGATTGCTCACGGCTCAGTCCGTATTCAGAAGCAGCATAGTTGGCAGAGTCTTGCTTCATGTTGAAGTAGTTGACGTTCAGGTAGTCGACCTGACTGTATGCTCCGTCGCCGTTGTCGAACGCGCCGTTACGCATCTTCTGATAAGTAAGCTTGTTGCTTGAAGCGTTGTTCAGGGCGCCTGTGGCTCCGAGTATGAAGTCGAAGTTCTTGCTCTTACTGTAGTTGAACGCAAAGTTCAGGAATGAATTCTTACGAGTGCGGACAGAATAGACGAAGCCTGCCTGATCGAAGCTGGCGTGGGTCTTGCTGCCGTCAGTGTAAGAAGGAACGTCGCCCTGGAAGAGCAGTCCGCCACTAACGTTGACTGTGCTGTGGCGGAACAGTCCGATGCCTGCAGGGTTGGAACTGATGGTAGAAATATCAGCACCAAGTGCCTCCATTGCTCCACCCATACCAACGTAGCGGGCAGTACCGTTTAGGTCGTTGCCTACGAGCTTTGTGTTCTCGTATGTCTCCTGAGCCGCTGCCGGAAGTGCCAGCAATGCTGCGGCTATCATCATATATTTAGCTTTCATCGTTGAAAAATGTTTTAAAATTATTGTTGTAGAGTTTGCTGTCAATCAGAGGGTAGGGGTGTTACCGGCGACCGCCACCGAAGTGACCACCGCCACCACCTCCGAAGCTGCGACCACCGCCGCCTCCGAAGCTACGTCCGCCACCGCCAAAGCTGCGGCTGCCTCCGAAACTGCTGTTGCCGAAACTGCGTGTTCCGCTGTTTGATGGAGTGTATGATCTTGTACTGCCAAATGAATTGTTGCCCGGGTTGTATTGCTGTGTGCCACGCCATCCGCCACGGCTCGAATTGATTGAGCCGGCTGTGGTGTTGCCCCATGTGCTGGCAGGACGATTGCCAAACGAGCCGCGTCCGTTGCCGAAACTGCCGTAAGTGCGTCCGCTGTTGCCATTCCTCATGCTGCCCGGAACATAGTTGCCATTGCCCGGACGGTATCCGCCGCCATAAGAGTGACCGCGTGTGCCGGTGTGACCGCCTCGCCATGCATAGCCGGGACCCCAGCCCCAACCATCATACCAAGGACCTCCCCAGCCCCAGCGGTAGTACCAAGGGTCGTACCAGCCATAATAGCCGCACCAGCCCCAGCCGTAATACCAAGGGTCGTACCAGCCCCAGCCTGCACGCCAGTAAGGACCGTAGCCATAGTATGGATAGTCCCAATAAAGGTCGCTGTAGAAGTATGGGTCGTACCATCCGTAGGCATCGTCGAATCTGTTCATCCGGCGGCTGTAGGTAAATGCGTCATCATCGTCGCCGTAGGCATAATACTGCTGTGAACCGGGATAGATGGTGTCGAGCACGAGCGAATCCGGATATTGTCCGTTGCCTGCATGGAACTGGATAATGTCGTTTCCGAGAGAATCAGAACCAATTTTCTGATAGTAGCTGCTAACGCGTCCGCGGCGATTGTACTCGTCGACGTTGCGGTTGCTGCCGCTGTAGTAAGCCGGAGCATCGTCTTGATGCTGGCGTGCTGGTGTTGCCTCACTCTCTTTCTCACTCTTCGATGGAGTGAAATAGAGGTCGTCCTGTGCTGTCATTCCTAATGGCAGAGCACTCAACAGGACTGCAAGAAGTACCAACTTTTTCATAGTCTTGTTCCTTTATATATTGTTATTTTATATTCTACATTAATCACAATGCAAAAATACTGCCACTTTCTCTACAAAATTACGGAATTTCCCTAATCTTTAGTAGGTTTTCCCCTATTTTTTATAATTTTGCACTAAAATTTTAACTAATTATGAAATATTACGAGGCAATATTCACTATAACACCCGACTCTGAACCTGCAAGGGACATCGTTTCTGCACTTGCCGGGGAGGCTGGCTTTGAGTCGTTTGACAATGAGGCAGACGGGCTGAAAGGATATGTTCAAGTTGACCTTTTCGATAAGGAGAAACTGAACACTTTGCTGAACGGTTTCCCTATTGATGGCGTTCATGTGGATTATAAAATATCTGAGGTAAATGATGAAGACTGGAATGCTACGTGGGAGCAGGAAGGATTTGAGCCGATAAAGATAGCTGACAAATGTGTCATTTATGATGCCAAGGATGCTGACAAGATAAATTCTGACGATTCGCTGCCAAAGATGAAGATTGGCATAGATGCCCGTCAGGCGTTTGGCACGGGAACACACGAAACGACTCAGATGATGGTTGGTACATTGCTTGAACTCGATTTAAAGGGCAAGCATGTGCTCGATTGTGGCTGTGGTACCGGTATTCTGGGAATTGTTGCGGCTAAGTGTGGCGCTTCAGAGGTCGTCGGCTATGACATTGACGACTGGAGCGTACGCAATGCCTTGCATAATGCCGAGCTTAATGGGGTGAAGATGGAAGTCTTTGAGGGCGACAAGGGAGTCCTGTCACATGTAAGCGGTCTGTTCGATGTTGTTCTGGCAAATATCAATCGTAATATACTGCTTGCGGACATGCCTGCGTTTCGGGATGTCATGGGGAGTGACTCGCTCCTTATAATAAGCGGTTTCTATGAGGAAGATATTCCAGTGTTGCTGGACAAAGCAAAGGAATTAGGATTGAAGGAAGTTTCCAGAAAGACGAATGGCGACTGGGCTTGTGTGAAATTAGCTAACGCCTAGTCGTCATCGCCCATGTCAATGGAGTCGTCTTCTACTGTTATCGTGTCAAGCGGTGCATCGTCATTGACATCGCTTGGCGGGATGAGCAACTGCTTAAGGTCGTAGAAGCTACCATTATATATATCCAAGTCGACATATCCGTTGATGCCCGGTAGTCTGGCGGCGTCGGTATGCTGCCAGAATTTCCATTGTCCGCGGTATTCCATCTTGTCGACGTAATAATGGGCTATCCAATAGGGATAACCGTCAAAACGCTCATCGGACAAGTATAAGTCCTTGAATTTATAATAGGTGTAAATAATCGGCTTCACCTGATATTTGTTCTCGACAATATGAAGCCACGTGAGAACTTCCCGCTGGAAATCCTCAATGCTCATTTTCTGTGGCTTGCGTTCGACGTCGAGAACAGGAGGCAAGTCACCTTCTTCAAGATTAACCTTGGAAATGAAGAAGTTGGCTTGAGAGCGTGCGCTAGAGTTCGGGCTTAGATAATGGTAAGCCCCGCGGATGAAGCCATTCTCCTTGGCTAGCGCGAAGTTCTGCTCGAAATTCTCGTCAACGTATTTATTGCCTTCTGTGGCTTTGATGATTACAAACCGGACAGGAGACCCGTTAATCATGGCATTGCGCAGGCGATCCCAGTTGATGGTGCCCTGGTGATGACTTATGTCTATACCACGGATCTCATAACCGTCAGGGTAGTGCGGGTCGCCATATATGGCACGCCAGCGGAATCCTGTCGGACTAACGAAAAACGCATCGAATGCCCAAACGTATAAGACCACAATTACCACTCCCGAAAGCCATAGGGTCCACCGAGGCCATCGGCTTAAAAAAGAGGGTAATTGTGGTCTTTGCTTTGTCATGCATTAAATGTGTTTTATTTATGCTTCGTGCTCGAGTTTTAGGGTTATTGTCGGGCGGTCGCAAACTTCTTCTGGTCCGAAGTACTGGATTGGACCAGGATAAACGAAGCATGTCATCTCTGCCCACTCGTCACGATGGCGCTTGTATTCCTGATATGGACGTCCGTTGAGGTCGACAAGTGCTTTCTTGATAACTGGCTTGAGCTGACCGTTACGGCGTTCCATGTTGAGCATGCTGGTGATTGGCACGCCGCCTGCCTTCCATTGGTCAGTTGGCGCAATAGTGTTCTTGACTACAGCCATGTAGCCGGTCTTGCCGTTGGCGATGAGCTGTGCGGCGCTTACGCCGAGAGAATAGCAGTAGTCGGCATCGAAGTTCGAAGGTATAGCGCAACGTCCTTCATAACCGAAGAAGTGGTGCTGTGTATGGAAATGTCCTTTGAATTTTCCTTCTTCCTTCCAAAGACGGAGCTTTGCTGCAACCATGCGGGAAATAAGCTTATCGGTCTCGATGCTGGAAACCTGAACGTTTCCGTGAGGGTCACGCTCCAAGCTAAGCTGACGAGCTACATCGTAAGGCAGGGTCTCGAAGGTGTTGGCGTTGTCCTTGCTGAGATGCTCAAGGATGTATCGGCGCTGGTCAGCCTTGTCGAGGTTCTTGTATTCGTCACCGTGTTCAGCAAGAAGGTCGTTAAGCTCGGCGATAAGTCGTCCGATCGCTGGTATGAACTCTATGAGTCCTTCTGGTATAAGTACTACACCATAGTTCATTCCGTGGGCTGCGCGTTTGGCTACAATTCCTGCGATATAATCTACAATGTCGTTAAGCGAATCGTCGTTAGCCTGTACTTCCTCTGAGATAAGGCAGACGCTCGGGTGGGTTTGCAGGGCGCACTCCAGTGCGATGTGTGAAGCTGAGCGTCCCATCAGCTTTACGAAATGCCAGTATTTCTGTGCCGATGCGCAGTCACGCTCAATGTTTCCGATAAGCTCGCTGTATGTCTTGGTTGCCGTGTCGAATCCGAAACTGGTTTCGATTTGGTCGTTCTTTAAGTCACCGTCAATGGTCTTAGGCACACCGATAACCTGAATGCCATCGCCATGCTCTTTGTAGTATTCTGCGAGAACAGCAGCGTTTGTGTTGGAGTCGTCGCCGCCTATGATTACCAGTGCCTTGATGTCGAGTTTGTTGATAATCTGCAGTCCTTTTTCGAATTGCTCCTCTGTCTCCAGTTTTGTACGCCCTGAGCCGATGATGTCGAAACCACCGGTATTGCGGTATTCCTCGATTATGTCGGCAGTGAGTTCCATGTACTCATGAGATACCAGACCGGCAGGACCAAGTAGGAATCCGAACAGACGGTTGTCCGGATTAAGACGTTTGATTTCGTCGAATAGACCGGAAATGACGTTATGTCCTCCAGGAGCCTGACCGCCACTGAGGATTACGCCAACGTTCATGGCTTGCTGGACGGGCTCTTCGCCCGGCTCGAATTCAACCATTGGCATTCCGTATGTGTTCGGGAACAGACTTTTAATAATCTGCTGGTCGCGGACACTGCTGGTTGGCTCTCCATCTACAGCCTTGACATTTCCCTGTAAGGCCAATGGGAGTTTCGGCTTGTAGCCTGAACGAATTTTCTCTAAAATACTTTTTTCCATTTATGTTATGCTTGAGTTTAGTTCGGTTGTCAATACTCTGCAAAATTACTTTTTTTCTTCGACAAAACAGAACTAAAAAGGATTAATTTCACGTTTTCAGATAATTTTTTGAAATATTGACAAGAGTTTCGAAAGTTTTTTCCTATCTTTGAATCCGATTCAAAAGTAACATATAAAAAACCAACTAATATTATGTCTAATAAAAGAGATCTTAAGAAGGCTATTCGCAATATTTGCACCGAACTTTTCACTGAGTGCGCCAGTGCTGCTTTGTATTGCGCAAAAGACCAGAAAGAGAATGGCGAGGCTTTGCTAACGTCAATTGTCGCACTGAACAATAATTATATTTGCCGTGTTTCTCATCCAGAGCCTGGAATGAAGGCTAATGCTTATTACAAGAACCTAATACAGGACTTCAACAAGGAAGCTGCTGCAATCATCGACCAAATTCAAACGATAGCATAAGTTTATATGCTGAACGGGTATTAATAAGAAATTTATGCTAAAACATTTTTGTAGCTGGCTATTATATAAATGTATGGGGTGGTCGACAAACGTAACTGTTGAACGCCCCGGCAAGTATATCATAGCTCTCGCTCCTCATACTAGCAACTGGGATTTTGTACTTGGTCAACTCTATGCGTCTGCTGAGGGAATGAAGATTAATTTCCTTATGAAGAAGGAATGGTTCTTTTGGCCTCTCGGACCTATATTCCGTCGGATGGGAGGAATTCCTGTGTGGCGCAGTAAGCATACGAGCCTTACTGACAGATTGGCAGATGAAGCACGGAATGCAAAGACTTTCGCTTTGTGTATCACGCCGGAAGGAACTCGCTCACTAAACCCTGATTGGAAGTTGGGCTTCTATTATATTGCTAAGAAAGCAGGTATTCCTATTCTACTTTATGGTGTCGATTATGAGAAGAAACTCATACAATGCACTAAAGAGATTGTCCCTTCAGGCGATGATGATAAAAACATCAGGGATGTAAAATTGTATTTTAAGGATTTCAAAGGCAAACATCCGGAAAAATTTACTGTGGGCGTGATTTAAAGAGCTATATCAACGCAATCGGACGCTGTTTGCGGTTATTTACTATTTGCAGGATGAAGAAAATTTTAACTATATTGTTTGTTCTATTGACTGTTTCCGCCAATTCGTTGGCTCAGGGCAATAGCAATCAGATAGAGACAAATATAAAATCGGCTCTTGCCAAGATTGACTGGCAACAGACTGGAATTACATCGGCTCCTAAGTTATTGTCGTATGAGGCAAATGCTGACATGGAATCAATAACAATCAAGCTAGACGATTCTCTTGCAAAAGGAAAATTTGATACGAAAACAGCTGAGAAGATAAGCAAACAGATTCGTAAGGGGATTCCTTCATCTTACAAGAAGTATGACTTGATTATAATTTCCGATGGAAAGACTCTCAATGATATAGCAGAAGACTCGCAGGCAGGCAATCAAAAAACTAAATATAACTGGGAAAGTACAGATTACAAAGGTAATCCGTGGGTTCAGAATGTGTCTAAGCCAATTAAAATTACGAAAGGATTACAGGATAGGCACATTTCTATTTGGGCAAGTCATGGAAGATATTATGATATAGGTAAAGGTAGATGGCAGTGGCAACGACCTAACCTCTTTGGTACAACAGAGGACTTGTATTCTCAGACTGTTGTTATACCTTATCTTATACCAATGCTGCAGAATGCCGGAGCCGTGGTATTCTCTCCACGTGAACGTGATTGGCAAAAGCAAGAGGTCATCGTTGATAATGACGGAGTACACCGTGGTTATATAGAATACGGTTCTAAGCATTGGACTTCGACTTCAACGCAGGGCTTCGCTGTTCATGCCGGAAATTATTCTGATGGCGAGAATCCTTTTACAAAGGGTACAGCTAGAAAGGTTAAGACAACCAAAGGTAAGAATGTTACGATGGCTAGTTATCAGCCAACATTCCCTGAATCTGGAGATTATGCAGTGTATGTAAGCTATCAGACTGTCAAGAAAAGTATTGGCGATGCTGAGTATGTAGTTTACCATAAGGGACAAGCCACTACTTTCCATGTTAATCAACAAATGGGAAGTGGTACATGGGTTTATCTCGGAACATTTAACTTTGACAAGGGAAGCAGTGAATTCAACCGAGTAGTCGTAACAAATCACAGTGATAGCAAAGGTGTTGTCACAACAGATGCAGTACGTTTTGGTGGAGGAATGGGAAATATTGAAAGAGGAGGGGAGGTCAGTGGACTTCCTCGTTGCCTTGAAGGTGCTCGATACAGTACCCAATGGTATGGAGCTCCAAGGGAAGTTGTAAGTGTTTTCCAGGGTCAGAATGATTATAATGATGACATAAATTGCCGCTCGTTAATGATGAATTGGTTGGCTGGTGGCAGCCCATACGTTCCTTATCAGCAGGGACTAAAAGTACCAATTGAACTTTCTTTGGCTGTACATAGCGATGCAGGATACACCAAAGATGGCAGTTTGACTGGTACATTAGGAATTTGTACAACTGATTATAAAGGTGATACAAGACTGAACTCAGGACTTTCACGTAGTGTATCAAAGGACTTCGCACAAGGAATTGTTGACCAGATAAAGAACGACTTACAGTCAAAGTTCAATATTTCTTGGTCTACTCGTGGTGTATGGGATAAGAACTATAATGAGAGTCGTCGCCCCGAGGTGCCATCAGCTATACTTGAAATGCTTTCACATCAGAATTTCAATGACATGAAATTCGGGCAAGATCCAAACTTTAAGTTCACATTAGCCCGTGCTGCTTACAAGGAAATAACCAAATATATAGCATCTCTTCATAATACAACGTACGTAATCCAACCTCTTGCGCCAGACCATTTCTGCACTCGATTTATATCTAAAGGTAAGTTGCAGTTGTCCTGGCAACCGGTTTATGATAAACTCGAAAGCTCTGCACAGCCGACATCTTATATTGTTTACACTGCAATAAACAATGGAGGATTTGACAATGGTACTGTCGTTAATTCCACAAATTATACTATTGACCTTGAGCCAGGAAGCCTTTATCGTTTCCGCGTAGCAGCTGTTAATGCGGGTGGAGAAAGTTTCCCAACAGAGGAACTGGCCGCTGAATACAATAAAGATGCAAGCAAGAACGTTCTAATAGTAAATAATTTCCATCGCTTGTCTTCGCCTGCAATCATTGATAATGATTTGGAACAAGGATTCGATTTCAATGCAGACCCTGGCGTTCCTTACGGAAAGTATGCCGGATGGAATGGATTCCAAACGAATTTCGATAAAACGATGATGGGAAAGGAAGGTAGCTCCGCACTGGGCTTCGGAGGTGATGAACTGGCTGGAACTTTCATCATGGGTAATACTTTCGACTATACCACAGAGCATGCCCGTGCCATAAGCTCGGCTAAGAAATACAATATCGTCAGTTGCTCAGTCGATGCAGTTGAGATTGGATCTGTTAATCTTGCTGATTATAATGCTGTCGACCTCATAGAAGGCCTTGAAGAGAATGACGGTCACTCACTTGTGGCTTATAAGTCCTTCTCAACAACTCTTCAGCAGAAGATACTTGATTATCTAAACGGACATGGGCGGTTGTTCGTAAGTGGGGCATATATTGGCAGTGATATGACTTCTGATGGAGAAAAGACGTTCCTTGCCAATGCCTTGAAGGTCAATTATAACGGACAGAATCGTGACCAAATTAATACTGTCGTAACTGGTATGGGAACGCAGATGGATGTTTGGCGTGCTATCAATGAGCAACATTATGCTGCCGTTTCTGCCGATGTACTGAATGCAGTTGGGCAGGGCTATTGTGCCATGAAGTATGCTGATGGTACAAGTGCGGCTGTTGCTTACGACGGAACTGATTATAAAACTTTCACCATGGGATTCCCTGTGGAATGTATCAAAGATGTTAACACAAGAAGAGCAGTTATAAAAGGGATAATTGCCTTCATACTTAAATAATTAGATTATGAAAATTACAGCAAATACTTCCGGAACACGGAGTATAGAAATTAGTGAGAAACATCTGGTGACTATTCGTAAGTATTCTCTTTTAGATGGATTGGTTGATTCAAACGGAATAATCGATGAAAGCGTGCTTGACAAGTTGAAACTTAACGTTCGCTCACTTCTCGAATCACCAACAGTAAAGGACAATGACTTACTTGACCTATGTCTTGATGTCATCTACAATCAGAATATGAAAGCCATTGGCTTACAGAATCTTGTATCACTGTATAAAGAGTGGCTTAAGACCGCTGAACCTTCTTCTGAGGCGGAAGAGACAACTGACGATAACGAGGTTACTGACTAATGGAAAACAATAATCGCGGATATATGCTAACAGACTTCCTTCCTACAACAAAGAAGGAAGTCGAACTTCGTGGATGGGATCAGTTGGACGTTATTCTCTTCTCTGGAGATGCTTATGTTGACCACCCATCATTCGGAGCTGCAGTTATAGGGCGTGTACTTGAAGCACACGGATTCAAAGTCGCCATAGTTCCACAGCCAGACTGGCACGGCGACTTCCGTGATTTCAAGAAACTTGGGCGTCCTCGTTTGTGCTTTGCGATTTCACCTGGCGCTATGGACTCTATGGTTAATCGCTATACAGCCAACCGTCGTAAGCGCCATGATGATGCCTACAGCCCAGACTCACGTCATGATATGCGTCCTGATTATCCGTCGATTGTTTATACCCAAATTCTAAAGAAACTGTTCCCTGATGTTCCTGTGCTGTTAGGCGGTATAGAAGCCTCGATGCGTCGTCTTACACATTATGACTACTGGCAAGATAAACTGCATAAGTGCATATTGTGTGACAGTGGTGCCGACATGATTCTGTATGGTATGGGAGAGAAGAATACAGTGGCAGTTTGTCAGGCTCTTGCCGAAGGCAGAAATATCCGTGATATAAAGGAAATTCCACAGACCGTCTATTTATGTAAGGAGGAAGATATTCCCGGAGGCATTACAGACGAAGATATAGTCCTGCATAGCCATGAGGAATGCTTGCGGAATAAGAAATTCGAGGCAGAGAATTTCCGTCATATAGAGGAAGAGTCGAATAAGATGCATGCCCAGAGAATACTTCAGGGTGTTGACGGAGTCTACGCTGTTGTCAATCCTCCTTATCCTCCAATGACGACCGAAGAACTGGATGCAGCTTATGACTTGCCTTATACCCGTCTTCCTCATCCAAAGTATCGTGGCAAGACCATACCGGCTTACGAGATGATAAAGTTCTCAATAACTTTACATCGGGGCTGTTTTGGTGGTTGTGCCTTCTGTACTATTTCTGCCCATCAAGGAAAGTTCGTTGTCTGTCGGTCGAAGAAGAGCATAATGCGAGAGGTCAATCAAGTCGTACACATGCCCGATTTCAAAGGCTATATCTCCGATTTGGGTGGTCCGTCGGCTAATATGTATGGCATGCATGGTCGAAACTTGAAGGCTTGTGAGCATTGCAAACGTCCTTCATGCATTAATCCTGCAATTTGTCCTAACCTCATAACTGACCATTCAAAGCTTCTTGATATTTACCATGCGGTTGACGCATTGCCAGAGGTTAAGAAAAGTTTTATTGGCAGTGGAGTGCGCTATGACCTGCTTCTTCACCGTGGAAAAGATGAGGCTAGTAACAAAGCCGCTGAGCAATATACCCGCGAGTTGATAGTCAAGCATGTCAGCGGACGCTTGAAGGTTGCCCCGGAACATACATCCGACCGTGTGCTTAAGCTGATGCGTAAGCCTTCTTTCTCTGAATTTTATGAGTTCAAGAGGATATTCGACAGAATCAATCGGGAAGAAAACCTTCACGAGCAGATTATTCCTTACTTCATATCTTCCCATCCTGGTTGTCATGAAGAAGATATGGCAGAGCTTGCTGTGCTTACCAAAGACCTTGACTTTCATCTAGAGCAAGTTCAGGACTTCACACCAACTCCAATGACTGTGTCTACTGAGACATGGTATACGGGCTATGACCCTTACTCCCTGGAACCCGTATTCTCAGCAAAGACACCGCGAGAGAAACTCGCACAACGTCAGTTCTTCTTCTGGTATAAGCCAGAGGAAAGACGTAACATTGAGCATGAACTCCGTCGGATAGGTCGTCCTGACCTTATCGAAAAACTCTATGGTGGCAAGAATAATCAGCAGAATTCCCGGCATCAACACGATAATCCCCGCCACTCTAAGGATAATCATCATACCCGGAATACCCAGAATTCGTCACCATTCAACCGTCATCCCGAAGTGCACTATGACCCTAAGGCTGTCGGAAGCTCACCGGAGTATCATAAAAGCAAACGTAATGAAGACAATGATGTAAGGTCAATAAGACAGAAGAACAGAAGAAGACGCCGATAAGAAAAAGAGATATTCGTTTGCAAAAAATTTGGCAGTTTCGTATTAAAAGTTTAACTTTGCATTGTAAAAATAACAATAGCTTAAACCTTATCTTATATATGTGCCAACACAAACGGACACTTCTTTTGTCCTTAATACTATTACTTAACACAATTGTCTGCATCGCACAGCCATCCACAATTGGATTCCGTCGTTTGCCGATGGATCCTTCTGTTGCCAGTTCGCAAATAAATTGCATTATGCGTGATTCCCATGGCTATATTTGGCTTGGGACTCAGTATGGAATGGCACGTTATGATGGATTCCGTTTCTCCGTGTTGCTTCATCAAGATGGAGTAAGCAATTCCTTAGCGAACAACATTGTCGACCAGATTCAGGAAGACCGTAAAGGGCATTTGTGGGTTCATACAGCAAATGGCTATTGCGTGTATGATAATTTCTATGAGAGCTTTATCAACGACACACATGATTACCTAAGCAATTATGGTATTAGCGGCACACTGGATCTTCTCTATATTGACGAGGAAAAGAACCTGTGGGTGGCTATAACCGGTAAGGGACTTTATAAAGTTGATGCCAATACCGATAAGACAACATTCCTTGCATACGGCAAGCAAATCCATAACTCCCCAATAACATGTATTGTTCGTGACGGCGACCATGTCTTCGTCAACTTTTCCGATGGACTGTTGGTCTCGCTTGATGCCAATTCCCTTCGCCAGCGTTGGCAGGCCGACTATATAAAGAAAAACCGTGGAGCAGCAAGTGATAAATACACAACATACGTTGACGACCGTGGCGACCTGTGGGTTATAGCCGGCAAGACCACATACGTTTATGGCATTGACAAGGCTACATGGTACAGTACACCACGTGATCATTTCAATGCTTTGGGATACAAGCTGCCATTCGAAGGCGACTTGTTGCTTAAAGGCATTACCAGCGATAGGAATCATCACTTATGGATTGCTACCGACCATAACGGTCTTCTCATGTTCGACCATGAAACCCGGTCCGTCCGTCAATTCCTTTATAACCGTAATGACATTTCTTCTGTACCAGACAATTCTATTCAATGTCTTTATGTTGACAGTCTAGGAGCATTGTGGATTGGAACATACAAGAATGGAATTGCCTACTATTCCCCTTCTGAACAGAAATTCGAAACCATTTATCTAGGTGATATTTGCACAATTACCCAAGACGCAGCCGGACTGCTATGGTGCGGTTCCAACGATAGTGGAATCATCACCTATAATCCTATTACCGGCGACAAGCAAACTATAGACAAGTCTCAGTCGGGGCTTGGCTCTAATACCGTCGTCAGTTCTCTTACAGCTTCCGATGGCTCTTTATGGTTTGGCACTTATAATGGAGGCTTAGCCCATTACAGTGGAGGCAGTTGGAAAATTTACCGTGCGAACGATGGCTCAGGTCTTGCCAACGATAATGTATGGTCGCTATGCCAGCTGCCTGACGGACGAATCGTTTTGGGAACACTCGGTTCCGGCGTTCAGATATTTGACGTGAACTCAGGTAAGTTTACTACCTATAACATGAAACATGGTGGACTTACCTCTGACTATATCAGCTCCGTGACTATTGGTAACGACGGAAGGATAATTGCGTCCCATTCCGAAGGCTTGTCAGTAATAGATAGCCGAAACGGAAAGGTCGAGAATATCCACGGCAATCGCCAAGGCATTCTGTTCCCAAGTCAGCAGTTCAATCAAGTATATCAGGATAGCCGTGGTATTATTTGGTGTGCTACTCTGTCAGGGACGGTTGCCTTCGACCCGAAATCCGGGCAAATGAGTTCTGTAAAGACAGTTGGTGGTGTGGCTGGTTCAGTCGTTTGCTCTGTTGCCGAAGACAAGAACCATGATATTTGGGTTGTCAATGAGCATTCTATCTCTAAGATAAATGTCCGGAAAGATAATAAAGGACAATGGGATTACTTCGTGTCTTCTTACAATAGTCTTGACGGATTACAGGAGCGCCTTTTCAACTACCGTTCCATTCGCCTGCTTGCCAATGGCGACATTGTAGCCGGAGGACAGGATGGCATAAACATTATTACACCTCAAAAGCTAAGTCATAAGGAGAACAACGCACGAGTAATGTTCTCTGGTGTAATCCTTTTCGACCACCCAATGCATGTAGGCGAAGAGTATAATGGTCGTGTCATTCTTAAGAGTAATATTGACGAAAGCCGTGAGATAAAACTGAAATATGGTGAGAATGCATTCACTATACTGCTCGCATCAAGTGAGATAACCGTTCCCCAAAAATCACGATTCCTATATAGGCTTAAGGGCTTCTCCGACAAATGGATATTGACACCGGAGGATCAGAGTACAGTGACCTTCACCAATCTTTTGCCGGGCAGCTATACCCTTGAGGCTCGCGTCATCAACCGTGATGGTTCCGAAGGCAAGAATATAAGTAGTCTGAGTATAATCATAGCCCCGCCATTCTATCTGTCTATATGGGCAATACTGCTGTATATCGCAATTATATCATTGGCTATATGGTATTGGCGTCGGCTACTCCTGCGCAGGCAGAAGTCAAAGCTAGAGGTCGAACAATATCAGCGTGAAGCCGAGCGTACCCGCGAGATGGAGGAAATGAAGCTAACATTCTTCACAAATGTCAGCCATGAACTCCGTACCCCATTGATGCTCATAATCTCACCTTTGCAGGCTTTGCTCAGAAAAGAGACTGACCCAAAGAAGCATAAGACCCTTGAGCTCATCTATCGCAATGCACAGCGGTTGCTTGGCATGGTCGGTCAGATACTGGACTTCCGTAAGGTTGAGAAGGGCAAGGAAACGTTGAATCTGCTGTCAGGCGACATTGTAGGATATGTCAGAAACCTGGTCAGCAACTTCCAGTCACTTGGTGGAAAGAATATAGCTATTTCCTTCCATTCCCAGGTTGATTCATTCAATATGGCGTTCGACTCTGATAAAGTCAGGAAGATTATCGACAACCTCATGTCGAATGCCCTGAAGTATACCCCTGACGGAGGAAAGGTAGATGTATCTATAAGCATTCATTATGCTGATAGCGCTGCACAGACTAACATGCTCGAAATAGCTGTTGCTGACAATGGCGTTGGCATTAGCGACGATGACAAGAAACACATATTCGAGCGCTTCTATATGACTCATAATGTTTCCAGCCCTTACGGAGGAACGGGCGTTGGTCTTAGCTTGGCCCGCGACTTTGCCATCTTGCATGGTGGCGACTTGACAGTAGCCGACAATAAGGGTGGAGGAACAGTATTCACCGTTTCCCTGCCTATTAAGCATAAAGTAAATTCGGCAGATAATATGTCATCTTCAGGCAAAAAGACAAAAGATAACACTAAGAAGAATCAAGTCGAGGAAGTGTTCCTTACCAAGCCAATCGTCGACGTCGATACAGAGAGTGCTGAAAAGCAAGAATCGAATGCCGCGTTTACCGATGGCAATAAGGGTTCTATAACATCCAAGGCTAAACCTACGGCTTCAGGCAATCACCGACCTTCCATCCTTGTTGTCGACGACAGTACCGATTTCCTGTCATTCATCACTGATGAACTCGGACAGCATTATGAAGTACGTACTGCCGAGAATGGACGCGAGGCTTTGGATAAGATTTCTGAGCGAAAGCCTGACCTCATCCTCAGCGATGTCATGATGCCGGTTATGGACGGCAATGAACTCTGCAAGGCTGTCAAGAGCAACAAGCACACGGCTGATATTCCGTTTGTCATGCTCACCGCCCGCCTTGCTCAGGAGCACCAGATAGAAGGACTTGCCATTGGAGCCGACGACTACATCACCAAGCCTTTCAACCTCGACATGCTGTACATGCGCATAAACAACCTGCTCAAGTGGCATAATGCCATTCCAGACAAGCAGTTCGGCAAGTTGCAGCCGGAACTGAAACATGTAGAGATAACATCGCTTGACAAACAGCTTGTCGATAAGGCAACCCAATATGTTGATGACAATATCAGAGACTCCAGTCTTAATGTTGAGTCAATGGCAAAGGCAATGGGCATGAGCCGCGTCCAGCTTTACAAACGGCTGTTGCCTATTACCGGAAGCACGCCTACAGAGTTTATCCGACAGATTCGTCTGCGCCGTGCCGAGCAGCTTCTGCGTGAAAGTCAGCTGTCTGTCAGTGAGGTTGCTTATAGTGTAGGATTCAACAACCCACGCTATTTCTCCAAGTACTTTAAGGAGATGTATGGCGTCATGCCATCGCAATATAAGAAATAATTAACCGATTGTACCTTTTTTGGTAACATTCGGAACTCTTTTAGTTAGACCTAAGGCTTGTATAAGTCTTAGGTTTTTTGTAATTTTGCAGTGGAATCAATCGTTTCGAATCAAAAAAATAAACTTATCAACTATATGAGAACAATTAAAAGCCTTTTAGCAGGTTTTTTGCTGATGACCTCATTGTGTGTGTCAGCGGCCGATTACACTGTTAACAACAATTATGTTACCATTCCTGTAAAGACTGCTCTAGCTGATGGTGCCAAAACTGTCAGGCTTCAAGTAGTCAACAGTAAGATTATCAGAGTAGAGGCAACTGCGGCTTCCTCTTTCCCGGAGAAGAAGAGTCTGATAATCCTTCCTCAACCCGCATTTTCCAACTTCAAAGTTTCAGAAACCGGTTCTGACGTCACTGCCAAAACAGACGACGTTACAGCTATCGTTAACGCCAATACCGGTCACGTCAAGTTCTTCGACAATAGCGGAAAGCTGCTGCTCGACGAAGTAGCCGATGGTAAAGGCAAGGTGTTCAAGCCATATACCGTTCCTGAGCGTGAGATTGGCGTTGACAGCCATCTTACCGAGGCTCAGAAGCATGGCTGGACTTGGACGGCAACATTCGAGAGCCCTGACGATGAGGCTTTCTTCGGCTTGGGTCAGCACCAGAGCGAAGAGCTGAATATGAAGGGACGCAACGAAGACCTGTTCCAGTATAACACTAAGATTTCCATTCCGTTTGTTGTTTCCAATAAGAACTATGGTGTGCTTTGGGACAGCTACAGCTATTGCCGTTTCGGTAATCCTAATGATTATCAGCAGCTCAACCACGCCTTCAAACTCTACAACAAGGATGGGGTAGAGGGCTCGCTTACCGGAACTTACACTGACAAGGACGGCAAGACGATAACCCGTGATGAGGACAGCATATACTTTGAGTTCGCACTTCCTGACATTGCGGCTCGTGGTCTGACTGATGTCGGCGTGGCTAATCTGCCTAAAGGATTCAATCTCGATGGAGCCCATGTCACTTACGAAGGCTATATCGAGGCACCGGTCGAGAACCTCTATCATTTCCTGCTCTATTATGCAGGCTACACCAAGGTGTTCATCGATGGTAATGAGGTCGTGCCTGAGCGTTGGCGCACAGCATGGAACCCTAATTCCCATAAGTTCGAATACAAGCTTGACAAGGGCAACCGCCATAAGATTCTTATCGACTGGTATCCTGACGGAAGCGTAAGCTATTGCGGTCTGCGAGTGGCTACACCACGTTCTCAGGCTGAGCAGAACCGCCTCTGTATATGGAGTGAGATGGCTCAGGACATGGACTACTACTTCATCGCAGGCAACAACATCGACCAGGTAATCTCAGGCTACCGCACACTTACCGGTAAGGCGCAGGTAATGCCAAAGTGGGTAATGGGATTCTGGCAGAGCCGTGAGCGCTATTCAACATCCGAGCAGATAGAGTCTACACTCAAGCATTTCCGCGACCATCATATTCCTGTCGACAATATCGTTCAGGACTGGAACTACTGGAAGCTCGACTCATGGGGTGACCACACATTCGAGAAGAGCCGCTACCCGAATCCACAGGCACTCCTCGACAGTGTTCATGCCATGCACGGAAGATTCATGATTTCCGTTTGGCCTAAGTTCTACTGCTCTGTCAAGAACTATAAGGAGCTCGATTCTCACGGATGGATGTACCATCAGGCAGTTCACGATTCTATCTACGACTGGCTCGGATTCATGGGCTCTTTCTATGATGCCTACGATGCCGGTGCCCGCAAGATGTTCTGGCGTCAGATGGACGAGAATCTCTATTCGAAGTATAAGTTCGGAATCGACGCATGGTGGATGGATGCTTCAGAGCCTAATGTCCGAGACTGCACACCAATGTGGTATCGCAAGGCTCTGTGCGGTCCTACAGCCCTTGGCTCTTCAACCGAATATTTCAATGCTTATAGCATAGTCAATGCCGACGCTATCTATAATGGACAGCGGTCGGTCAATCCTAATCAGCGCGTCTTCCTGCTGACTCGAAGTGGATTTGCCGGTGAGCAGCGTTACAGCACTGCAAGCTGGAGTGGTGATATTGGTACCCGTTGGGAGGATATGCGTGCACAGCTGACAGCCGGACTGAACTATTCTATCTCAGGTGTGCCATTCTGGGGAATGGACATAGGTGGATTCTCTGTTGAGAAGCGTTATGTCAGCGGTCAGCAAGAGTTCGACAAGACAGGCGTTGAGAATGCCGACCTTAAGGAGTGGCGTGAGCTTCAGGCACGTTGGAATGAGTTCGGTGCTTTCGTCCCTCTGTATCGTACTCATGGTCAGTGGCCATTGCGTGAGGTTTGGAACATTGCACCGGAGAACCATCCGGCTTACAAGGCAATCCTCTATTATGACAAGCTTCGTTACCGCCTGATGCCTTACCTTTATAGTATGGCTGGTGCTGTCCACTTTGCCGACTATACCCCGATGCGTGCCCTTGTTATGGATTTCAATGGCGATGATAAGGTCTATGATATTAAGGATCAGTTCATGTTCGGTCCTGCATTGATGGCTTGCCCGGTTATGAAGTACAAGACTTACAGCCGTGAAGTTTACCTCCCGAAGCAGAAGGGTTGGTACGACCTCTATACTAATAAGTACTATGCCGGTGGTCAGACAATTACTGCCGATGCTCCATACGAGCGGATTCCGGTATTTGTTCCGGAAGGAAGCATCCTGTTGTTCGGTCCTGAAATGGAATGGAGCGACCAGAAGCCTGCCGACAACATAACTGTTTATGTATATGCCGGTAAGGATGGCGAGTTCACTCTCTATGAGGATGAGAACACCAACTATGACTATGAGAAGGGTGAGTATGCTACAATCAAGTTCACTTACAACAATGCAAAGCGTACCCTTACCATCAGCGACCGCAACGGCGAGTTCCCTGGAATGCTGAAGAACCGCAAGTTCAATGTTGTCCTCCGCACTCCGCAGGTTACTGCCGATGGTCTTAATCCTGATGCTGCAACCGGTAAGACAGTCAGCTATTCAGGCAAGAAAGTCTCAGTAAAATTGTAATGAATAATCAAAAGCACGCAAGTGCTTAATAATCAATAGCTTTGTAAAAGGGTATCTTTTAGTTTCTAAAAGATACTCTTTTAGGCTCTAAAAGATACCCTTTTACGTCCTAAAAGATACCCAATTACAATATAAGTAATGGTCTTTTAGAACAGAGTTAGTATCTTTCTATATTTTTGAACTCATAATTTCATTCTAATGAGAAAAATCCTTTTATTTCTTTTTTCTTTCCTGTTGACTATTCCTTCATCAGCTCGTGACCATAAGTTGTTCGATGCTGGTTGGCTGTTTACGCTCGGCGACAGTGCGGCAATGGCTAAGCCGGATTATAACGATTCGGGTTGGCGCCGGTTGAACCTGCCTCATGACTGGGCTATCGAAGGCGATTTCCTTGACAGCAATCCGTCGGGTGCAGGCGGCGGAGCCCTTCCCGGAGGAATAGGCTGGTACAGAAAGCATTTCACCGTTAACGATTTTGACCAAGTTCGCAAGGATAACACAAAGTTCTGGATAGCTTTCGATGGAGTATACATGAACTCAACTGTTTATGTCAATGGCAAGGAAGTAGGTCATCGTCCGTATGGTTACAGCTCTTTCGAGTATGACATAACCAATGAGCTCAAGGCAGGCGATAACGTCATTGCCGTTAAAGTCGACAACAGCGACCAGCCGAATTCACGTTGGTATAGTGGTTGCGGAATCTATCGTCATGTATGGCTCACTACAACAAGTCCTCTTCACTTCGACCATTGGGGAGTTCAAGTTGTCACAAACGCAAAGGGCGGGGTATTCGTTAATGCCAAGTACACCGATGAAAATAAGTCGGGCGTTCATCCGGCAATCCGCAATACCGTTTATGATGCTAATGGCAAAGTAGTCGCTCAGAAGGAAAGTGGCACTTCATCACAACAGCTTAAGGTATCGAAGCCGCACCTCTGGTCGGTCGAGACACCTTATATATATAATGTAAAGACTGAACTCATTGTTAACGGAAAGACCGTTGACGAGGTTTATACAACCACCGGATTCCGTGAATTCCATTTCGATGCTAAGACAGGCTTCTGGCTCAATGGCAAGAACTTCAAACTGAATGGAGTCTGTGAGCATCACGACCTCGGTGCTCTCGGTGCTGCTTTCAATGAGGATGCCATGCACCGCAAGCTCCTTCGGTTGAAGGATATGGGCGTGAATGCACTGCGTTGTACTCATAATCCACCAGCTCCCGAGTTGCTGGATATGTGTGACACGATGGGCATTGTTGTCCTTGACGAGAGTTTCGACATGTGGCGCCGCAAGAAGACAAAGAATGATTACGCCCGTTTCTTCGATGAGTGGCATGAGCGTGACTTGTCTGATCTCGTCCTTCGTGACCGCAATCATCCTTCGATTATCGCTTGGAGTATAGGTAACGAGGTCCTTGAACAGTGGACTTCGACTGGTTCTGATGAGCTGACTCTTGAACAAGCAAACATGATTCTCAATGCCGGTCACAAGGTGGTTAACACTGATGGCATGCATCCTAACTCAATCCTGACAAAGCATCTTGCCCAGATTATCCGTGACAACGACCCTCTTCCTGCAGGAAAAGAGTGGAAAGGTTCTTTCCGTCCTGTAACTGCCGGATGCAATGAGCCTGACCCGGGTAACCTTCTCTTTAAGAGTGGAGCTATCGACCTTATAGGTTTCAACTATCATCATCAGTGGATTAAGGATGTTCAGAAGAACTTCCCGGGCAAGCCTTTCTTCATGTCGGAGAGCGTTTCAGGATTGATGACACGTGGTTATTATCCTCAGCCGTCTGATACTATAATCATGGCTCCGTCGCGTTGGGACCTTCCTTACACCAATCCTTCGATGATGTGCTCGGCTTATGACAATACTCATGCGCCTTGGAGTGCAACACATGAGGAAACATGGAATGCCGTTAAGCATACTCCTCATTGCTTCGGTCAGTTCATCTGGACAGGCTTCGACTATATCGGTGAGCCTACTCCATACAGTTTCCCGGCTCATAGTTCTTACTTCGGAATTATCGATTTGGCTGGATTCCCTAAGGATGTCTATTACATGTATCAGAGTGAATGGACAAAGAAAGATGTGCTGCATCTCTTCCCTCATTGGAACTGGCTGCCGGGACAGACTGTCGATATGTGGTGTTACTATAATAATGCCGATGAGGTTGAGCTGTTCGTCAATGGCAAGAGTCAGGGCGTTCGCCGCAAGAGTGGTCCAGAGCCGTCTGACGAGTGGTATAAGCTTCACAATAATCTGAACCTTGACTCAACAGAATTCCATGTCGGATGGCGTGTAAAGTTTGAGCCGGGCGAGGTGAAAGTTGTAGCTCGGAAGAATGGAAAGGTAGTACGTTCGGAGGTTATTAGGACAGCCGGTGCTCCTGACCATATCCGTCTTACGGTTGATTATGACGGTAGAAAACTCAACACTCATCACCAGTCAACCAACTCTAATCTCGGAAATAACTCTAATCTCACATCCAACTCTAATCATTTGGTCTTCGTGAATGTTGAAGTTGTCGACAAGGACGGCAATCTCTGTCCTAATGCTGACAATCAGATATTCTTTGATGTAAAGGGTGGAACTATTGCTGGAGTTGACAATGGCAGTGAGTTCTCTCTCGAACGCTTCAAGGCTGACAACCGAAAGGCTTTCTTCGGAAAGTGTATGGTCATTGTCGCTCCTGATGCTAATGGCAAGGTAAGCCTTAAGGCTCGTGCCGTTGACCTCAAGGATGCAAGCATCAATCTTTAATATTAATCCTCGGTCTCTGTATTGGTGTTACACAGAGTGGCATCGATACAGAGACTTTGAGAGTATAACAAATAGAGTCTAATAAAATAACTAAGTAGAATGAAGAAAATATTACTAACTGTTTGTGCTTTGCTCAGTATGGCTACGGGCTTTGCTCAGATACAGACTAACGATGGGGTGGAGTATCTCCAGAACCTGTCTCGTGATATGTCGACTGATTTCAGTGATATGGGAAACACTTATTTCCTTGCTGACAGTCTTGCAAGTTTTGACACAGCAAAGGGTGAAGGACTGGTCAACTGGAAACGCTATCGCATGTCGCCGCGTCAGGCTTTCAACCTTAATGGCTATTGGCTGGTAAGGATGAAGATGCTAGACTTCCCTGATACTCAGTATGATAATGACCCTAACTTGAAGATTCGGGTTAAGGTTATTGACGACAGAACTGTCCGCGTAACAATGCTTACCAGTCCTATAGAATCTTCTTATAAGGATTCTGACAACCCAATGCTATCTCCGGAATTCCTGAAGAAGGAAGCTGGACTGACTTCTAACGTGTCGGCTAAGCTCGAAAACAACGCAGTCGACTATGTTCTACCTTCCGGAACATTGGAGATCCAGAAGTATCCGTTCCGTTTGATATTGAAGGATAAGAATGGAAAGATACTTACTCAGACACGTCATATCATAGATGATGACTCTACTCAGGTAAAGCTTCTCCCGTTCTCCTTCATCAAGCGTGGGTCCGACAACTCACGAAGTATTAATCCTGTCTTGCTCCTTTCGCCGGGTGAAAGGATTTATGGATGTGGCGAAAGCTTCACTTCATTGAATAAGGTGGGGCAGAAGGTGAATCTTTATGTTACTGACCCGCAGGGTCCGGAGACGGATGGTGAGTACAAGCCAGTGCCGTTCTTCTTCTCAAATCGTGGCTATGGTATATTCATGAATACCTCTGCACCTGCCACTTGTGACTTTGGACAGAGCTATATAGGTGCTCAGAGATTGTTCCTCGGAGATGAGACTATGGACTTCTTCATCTTCTTTGGTGAGCCAAAGGAGATACTCGATGCTTATACAAACGTTACTGGCAAGAGTCCGATGCTGCCTCTTTGGACTTTTGGTACATGGATGAGCCGAATCAGTTATTTCTCACAGAAGGAAGGATTGGATGTCGCCAAGCAGCTGCGTGCCCACAAGATTCCGTCTGATGTTATCCATTTCGATACCGGTTGGTTCGGTGTTGACTGGCAGTGTGACTATGAATTTGCAAAAGACCGCTTCCCTAATCCAGACGCAATGTTGAAGAGTTTGAAGAAGGATGGCTTCCATGCTTGTCTTTGGCAGTTGCCTTACTTCACTCCAAAGAACCGCTACTTCAATGAACTCGTCAGCAATGGGCTTGCCGTTAAGAATGGTAATGGGACATTGCCTTACGAAGATGCGGTCTTGGATTTCTCTAATCCTGCAACCGTTGACTGGTATCAGTCGAAGATAGGTGGTCTTATTAAGAAAGGTGTTTCGGTCATCAAGGGCGATTTTGGCGAGGCGGCTCCTTTCAATGGACTGTATCATAGTGGTCGGACTGGATTCTATGAGCATAACCTTTATCCCCTTCGTTATAACAAGGCTTTGTTTGAAGGCATTGCAAAGGCTGAGGGAGTTATTGCTCCTGGCAGTGAAGAAGCTATTGCTTCTGGTGTCTCTCCTGTTATTTGGGGTCGCTCCGCTTGGGCAGGCTCACAGCGTTATCCGCTTCATTGGGGTGGTGATGCGTCAACAAATGAGGTCGGCTCGACTGGAATGATGGGCGATTTGCGAGGTGGATTGAGTTTCGGTTTGAGTGGATTCTCATTCTGGAGTCATGATATGGGCGGCTTTGTAACAAAGAGTCCGGATGATCTTTATCGCCGTTGGTTGCCTTTCGGTTTCTTGTCAAGCCATACCCGTGCTCATGGTGCACCTCCAACAGAGCCATGGCTTATCAGCGATTCATTCACAGATGCATTCCGGGATTGTGCTGAAATGAAGTATAAGCTGATGCCATACGTGTTTGCTCAGGCAAAGCTCTGTACAGATCAGGGTCTTCCAATGGTTCGAGCTTTGTTCGTAGAGTTCCCTCATGATGCCGGGGCTTGGCTTACTGAGGATGAATATATGTATGGTTCACAGATTCTTGTTGCCCCATTGCTGGAATCAGGAGATTCCCGTACCGTTTATCTTCCTAAGGGAAAGTGGATTGATTATCAAACTCATAAGGTAGTGAATGGCGGAGGTTATGAAACTTTGTCAGTTCCTCAGAAATCTGAAATGGTCGCTGGCTTTAGCAAGAATCCTATTCCTTGCATCATCCTTGTGCGTGATGGTTCCCTCATTCCTAACGTACCTGTTGCGCAGAGTACCAACGATATTGATTGGAATAAGGTAACATGGATTCCTTTCAAGGCTGATGCCGTTACTTGTACGGGCTACTTCTTCAAGCCGGGTGACAAGGAAGTACAAAAAATTGAGCAATAAATTTCATGAAAGGAAATACTAAATTCCACTAAATGAAATAAGTTAATTCTACTAAATGAAATAAGTTAATTCCACTAAAAGGAATACTCCTATAATAACAAAAGCAGCCTTCTCATAATGGGAAAGCTGCTTTTGTTATATGGACTTTTAGCCCACAATGTTGCTATTCGGGTAAGAGTTCACATTTTACTTAAGTTCCAATTCTTTCTGTAATCGGATAATCTCGTCACGATATTGAGCTGCCTGAAGGAAGTCAAGGTTCTTAGCGGCCTCTTTCATGAGCTCAGTTGTATTGGCGATACTCTTCTCAAGCTGCGGTCGAGTCATACGTTGAACGATAGGATCGGCAGCAAATGCTCCAACTTCCTCCTGCTCTTGATATGCCACACTTTGCTTGTTGGTCTTAAGCGAAACCTGCTTTGGCTTGAGCTGGTGCATAGAACTTTGGTATGAAGTCTCTTCTGAAGGCTGTTGGGTAGGCAGAGTATTGTGGATCTCCTTTACTATTTGCTTTGGAGTGATATGGTGATCCTCATTGAATTTCAGCTGTTTCATTCGCCGACGGTTAGTCTCGTCAATGGTCTTCTGCATGCTTTCAGTGATTGTGTCGGCATACATTATAACCTTGCCATTGACGTTTCGTGCTGCACGCCCAGCCGTCTGAGTGAGACTTCTGTGTGAGCGGAGGAATCCTTCCTTGTCTGCATCGAGTATGGCAACCAAAGAAACCTCCGGCAGGTCAAGTCCCTCACGCAACAGGTTGACACCGACAAGAACATCATAGACACCAGCTCTGAGGTCATTGATAATCTTCACACGGTCGAGTCCTGCCACATCGCTGTGAATGTAGGCTGTCTGAACATCGTGCTCAAGTAGATATTCTGTCAGCTCCTCAGCCATTCTCTTTGTCAGAGTAGTAACCAGTACACGCTCATGACGCTCACGACGTTCCTCTATCTCTTCCATCAGGTCATCAATCTGATTCTCTGACGGACGCACCTCTATTTCCGGATCAAGCAGTCCGGTCGGTCGGATAAGCTGTTCTACTACCACGCCTTCAGCCTCACGAAGTTCATAATCAGCCGGTGTAGCACTAACGTATATTACCTGATTGATAAGACTGTGGAACTCCTCGAACTTCAATGGTCGGTTATCAAAGGCAGCAGGCAGGCGGAAACCATACTCGACAAGGTTCTTCTTGCGTGCCCGGTCGCCGCCATACATTGCACTTATCTGAGGAACGCTGACGTGGCTTTCATCAATAACCATCAGGTAATCCTTCGGGAAAAAGTCAAGTAGACAGTAAGGACGTTCGCCAGCCTTACGGCCATCAAAGTATCGGCTGTAATTCTCTATGCCCGAACAATGTCCGAGTTCCTTTATCATTTCTATATCATACTCAACACGTTCTTTTATTCGTTGAGCCTTGATATTGTCTCCAATTTCCTTAAAATAGTCGACCTGCTTTACCAAGTCGTCTTGTATTTCCCTAATAGCAATTTCTGTTTGTTCCTTGCTCGTCACGAAAAGATTCGCCGGATAAATTTCATATTCATCGAAAGACGCAAGCCTATGGAACGCCACAGAATCGACTTCCTCTATCGAGTCGATTTCGTCATCCCACCAAGTGACTCGCAGAATATTATCGCTGTAAGCCATCGCAATGTCGACAGTCTCTCCCTTAACTCGGAAATTGCCACGTTGCAAGTCAATGTCGTTACGAACATAAAGAGCATCGACAAGCTGGCGAAGGAAAACATTTCGGTCGAGCTTCTGCCCCTTGTGAATCTTTATGATACTCGACTGCATGGCAACAGGTCCGCCCATACCATAGATGCATGATACCGACGATACCACAATGACATCCTTTCTTCCTGAAAGCAATGCCGAAACTGCTGAAAGCCGCAACTTGTCGATCTCGTCATTAATCGCCAAGTCCTTTTCTATATAAGTATCTGTCGACGGCAAATAAGCTTCCGGTTGATAATAATCATAGTAAGAAACATAATACTCCACGGCATTGTCGGGGAAGAAACCCTTCATCTCTTCATAGAGCTGTGCCGCAAGGGTCTTGTTATGGCTCAATATAAGCGTAGGCTTATTGACGTTGGCAATGACGTTTGCAACGGTAAACGTCTTACCCGAGCCGGTTACTCCGAGCAGTACCTGGCTCTTGTCGCCACGGCGAATGCCGTCAGTTAATTCCTTGATTGCCTCCGGCTGATCACCCGTTGGCTTATATTTTGATGTTAGTTTAAATTCCATTGTAATTTGCAAAGGTACAAAATAAGTATATACTTTAATGCTTAAACCGTGATTTTTTGCTAAAAAACGTGTATAAGGTTTTGATGTTAAGCGAATAATGTGTAACTTTGCACTTCAAAGCCATACAAAATGAACAAAAAGATTCTATATATATTCTTCGCGGCTGTGTCATTACTCTTCACCAGTTGTGCCAAAGAGTACAATCAGGTGTTTAAGACAGGAGATTTGGACTATAAGTACGAATATGCCAAGGAGTGCTTTGCCAAAGGCAAATACTCTTTCGCAACGACATTGCTTCAGGACTTGGTGACAATCAAAAAAGGTACAACTGACGCACAGGAGTGCCTCTATATGTTGGCGATGTCAGAGTATGGTCAGAAAGATTACGAAGCCGCTTCCGAGACTTTCAAGAAATACTATCAGAGCTATCCGCGTGGATATTACGCAGAGATGGCATCTTTCTATGTCGGTCAGAGCCTTTACATGAGCACCCCGGAGCCACGTCTTGACCAAAGCCAGACTGTAGCAGCCATTGCCGCTTTGCAGGAATATCGTGACATGTTCCCTGACGGAAAGCTCAAGGGACTGGCTGAGGAACGACTGATGGAACTTCAGGACAAGCTCGTTGAGAAGGAATACTTGAACGCCAAACTGTATTATGACCTTGGCTCTTACTTCGGAAACTGCACGTATGGAGGCAATAACTATGAGGCTTGTGTCATAACAGCGCAGAATGCGCTAAATGATTATCCCTATACTTCCATGCGTGAAGATTTTGCCATACTTATAATGAAGAGCAAGTATGAGCTTGCGCAAATGAGTGTAGAGTCGAAAAAGCTTCAGCGTTATCAGGATGCCGAGGATGAATGTTACGGATTCATCAATGAGTATCCGGACAGCAAGGAACGTGAGACAGCTGAGAAGTATATTAAGAAATGCAAAGAAATCACTAAAGATTAATATGGATTATAAGAAGTCAAAAGCACCGGTTAATACCGTGACCCGTGACCTTCCTGACTTGTGGAAGGAGACAGGCAACATTTATGAGACAGTAGCAATTATCGCAAAGCGTGCCAATCAGATTGCTGTTGAGATAAAGCAGGATCTGAGCAAGAAACTCGCAGAGTTCGCTTCTTACAACGATACTCTTGAGGAGGTCTTCGAGAATCGTGAGCAAATAGAGATAAGCCGCTACTATGAGAAGTTGCCGAAGCCGACACTGCTCGCTACCCAAGAGTATATTGAAGGCAATATCTATTGGCGAGACCCATCAAAGGATGAGGCTAACGACAGCAAGGAGGAGGACAAATAAGCATGTGGCAGCGTAAACAGACACTGTTCCTACTGTGTTCACTGGCGGCAGTAATTGTTTGCTTGCTTTCGCCGGTGGGCGCTGTAACATCAGAGACTGTCGGAGCGGCAAATCTCCTGACCAATTTAGGCTGGTCGGGCGAATCAGTAGAAGGGCTTCCGGCTTGGCCATTGTTCATTTTTATGGCAATTACCGGTATCCTCTCTGTAGTTGACATCTTTCTGTATCACAACCGTAAACGTCAGATGAGCATCTGCTCTTATGCTATGCTTTCTGATTTGTTGTGGTATGTTTACTACATTGTGTTCTATGCTGGTATTTCCGCTTCAATGCATATCCGTTTTGCGGCGTGCCTTCCACTGGTCTCTTGCATATTCCTGTTCATGGCAAAGAAGGGCATCAAAGCAGATGATGACCTTGTCAAGAGCATGGATAGAATAAGATAAAGATAATTTGTTTGACTCTCGGTATAATATGCTGATAATCAAATGATTTTGCGAATGACGGCTAATTGGTTTGTAAAAGATACCCAATTAGCTCGTAAAAGATACCCAATTAGAGTCTAAAAGATACCCTTTTAGAAGCTAATTGGGTATCTTTTAGAAATAGGTTTATAAACTAGCGCTGATTTGTCGTTAGTTCTTTGGTTTATCGATTATTATAAACCGAGTCCTTTCAGAGCCTTGCCGGCAGCCTTGTTAACTGCGTCATTGGCTTTCTGGTTTGCCTTGTTGACAGCTTCATTTGCCTTGTTCTGAGCCTTGGTTACTTCCTTCGTAGCTTTGTCCTCAGCGGCTTTCTTTGCTGCATTGGCTGCATTTGTAGCCTCATTGACCTTGCTGTTTACAGCGTTCTCGGCAGTACTCTTGGCTGTCTCAGCTGCACTGTTGGCAATATTCTTGGCATCGGTTCCAGCGGCTGAAGCAATAGCAGAAACTACTTTTTCAGGGTTAAGGCTCTTGACCTCGTCAACAGCCTGGTTAACAGTTGCGTTGCCACCGGCGATTGCCTTTATTTCGCTGGCGTGCTGATTGATATACTGCTGCAGCTGTGATACGTATGCCTTGGCAGCGCTTGGGTCACTCTTTGCCAGTTCTGCAATTTTTGCTTTTGCGTTTGCCAGTAAGGTGGTAAGTCCCTGGGTATCCTTAGAAGCAATGCGTGCCTGGATTTCCTTGGTAAGGGCTGCTACGGTAGCAGGTGCTGCCTTAGCGTCGCCTGACTGAATTGCTGATACAGTCGAATCATTTGCTGCTGAGTCAACTGCTGCTGTTGTGTCAGTTGCTGTTGAGTCTGCATTAGCACTTGCATTTGATTTGTTGCCGCAGCTGGCAAGTGAAAGGGCTGCAACGGCGAATGCCATTAAAACAATCTTCTTCATATTGCTGTAATTTATTATATGGTTATTATTACTTTCTGCAAATATAACGATTAAAATTGTGCGATGTTGTTACTTTTGCATCATTTAACGTAAAAAGGGACTCCCCTCAACGGGAAGTCCCTTTCAAAGATATATTGATTATACTATTTTACAATTAGATAATCTCGCTCCAGTCCTCCTGGCTCTTACGGATGTAAGACTGATAACGGCGCTTAGCAGCCTTCTCGGTCTCTTCGTACAGTTCCTCTGCCTCGTTAGGACGAACCTTCTTAAGAGAAGCGAAACGAACCTCACCGAGCAGGTAGTTGCGGAAGTCTTCCCACTTCGGAGCCTTAGAATCAAGCTGGAATGGGTTCTTGCCTTCCTTGGCGAGTTCTGGGTTGAAGCGCCACAGATGCCAGTATCCGCACTTAACTGCGAGATCCTCCTCATGCTGTGAGCGGTTCATGCCACGCTTCTTACCGTCAGCTTCCTTACCCTTGATACCGTGGTTGATACATGGAGCGTAAGCGATGATAAGTGATGGCCCTGGATATGCCTCAGCCTCACGGATAGCCTTCAGTGTCTGAGCATTGTCGGCACCCATTGCAACCTGAGCAACATAGATGTAGCCATAAGTTGTCTCCATCAGACCGAGATCCTTCTTGCTGACACGCTTACCGGCAGCAGCGAACTGTGCGATAGCGCCCAGAGGAGTAGACTTAGATGACTGACCACCAGTGTTAGAGTAAACCTCAGTATCCAGAACGAGGATGTTGACATCCTCACCAGAAGCGAGTACGTGGTCGAGACCACCGTAACCAATATCGTAAGATGCACCATCACCACCGATGATCCACTGTGAACGCTTAACGAGATAGTGGTCGAGGGTCTTCAGCTCCTTAGAGATTGGGCAACCAGCCTCAGCGTCCTTCTCGATGAGAGGCTTCAGAACAGCAGCTGCAGCCTTAGAGCCATCAGCATCGTTCTTGTTGTCAATCCACTGCTGAGCAGCAGCCTTGAACTCGTCGCTTGTCTTATCGCTAGCAATCTTCTCGTTGAGAAGCATTGTGATGCGGTTCTTCATCTTCTTGTTACCAAGTGCCATACCAAGACCGAACTCGCAGAAGTCCTCGAACAGTGAGTTGTCAAATGCAGGACCCTGACCCTTAGCGTTCTTAGTGTATGGAGTTGATGGGATAGAAGCAGAGTAAATTGAAGAGCAACCTGTTGCGTTAGCGATCATCTCACGGTCACCGAAGAGCTGAGAGATAAGCTTAACGTATGGAGTCTCACCGCAACCAGAGCAAGCACCAGAGAACTCAAACAGAGGAGTAGCGAACTGAGAGTTCTTAGGGCTCTGCTTGATGTCTACGAGATCCTGCTTTGACTTAACGTTCTTAACGAGCCAATCCCAGTTCTCAGCCTCCTGCTTCATTGCAGGCTCGTCAACGTTGAACGGAATCATCTTCAGAGCCTTCTCACCGGTCTGACGGTTAACGCCCATGCAGACGTCTGCGCAGTTACCGCAGCCAAGGCAGTCGAGAACAGAAGTCTCAATGCGGAAGTGCATACCCTTCAGAGCCTTAGGAGCTTTCATCTCAAGAGTTGTAGCCTTGAAGCCTGCAACCTCATTCTCATCGAGAACGAACGGACGGATAGCTGCGTGAGGGCAAACGTATGCACACTTGTTACACTGGATACAGTTTTCAGGATTCCAAACCGGAACCATAGCCTCAACACCACGCTTCTCGTATGCAGCGGTGCCGTTCTGCCATGTACCGTCAACTGTCTCGTTGTTTACGAAGTCAGAAACCTTCAGAAGGTCACCAGACTGGGCGTTGATAGGACGAACAAGCTCCTTGACGAACTTCGGTGCGTCATCTTCCTTATTCTCATCCTCTGGGAGGTTAGCCCATGCTGGATCAACAGTGAGTTCCTTGTACTCGCCACCACGGTCTACAGCTGCGTAGTTCATGTTGACAACATCCTCACCCTTCTTACCGTAAGACTTAACGATGAACTTCTTCATCTGCTCAACGGCGAGGTCCTCAGGAATAACCTTTGTGATGCGGAAGAATGCTGACTGCAGGATGGTGTTGGTACGGTTGCCAAGACCAATCTCGCGGCCAATCTTGCTTGCGTTGATGTAGTAAACCTTGATGTGGTGCTGAGCGAAGTACTTCTTAACGTGGTTAGGAATGAAGTTGATCAGTTCGTCGCCATCGAAGATAGTGTTCAGCAGGAATGTACCGTTGTCGCGGAGACCACGTGTTACATCGTACATGTGTAGGTAAGCCTGAACGTGGCAAGCTACGAAGTTAGGAGTATTTACGAGATAAGCAGAGTGGATAGGCTCGTCACCGAAACGAAGGTGAGAGCAAGTGAAACCACCTGACTTCTTAGAGTCGTAAGAGAAGTAAGCCTGGCAGTACTTATTGGTGTTGTTACCAATGATCTGTACGGAGTTCTTGTTAGCACCAACGGTACCATCAGAACCAAGACCGAAGAACTTAGCCTCGAAGAGTGAATCGCCACCCATTGGGATCTCAGGAACCTCTGGGAGTGATGTGAATGTAACATCATCAACGATACCAACAGTGAAGTGGTTCTTTGGCTCAGGGAGCTCAAGGTTGTTGAATACAGAGATAATCTTAGCAGGAGTTGTATCGCTAGAACCAAGACCATAACGACCACCAACGATAAGAGGCTTGCGTGGATCGTCATAGAGAGCTGACTTAACGTCGAGGTACAGAGGCTCACCCTCAGCACCCGGCTCCTTTGTACGGTCGAGAACAGCAATGCGCTTTACTGTGTCAGGGATAGCTTTGCGGATAGCCTCAACAGAGAATGGACGATACAGGTGAACTGCAACCATACCGACCTTCTTGCCCTGCTTTGTGAGGTAGTCGATAGCCTCACGAGCTGGCTCTGTAGCTGAACCCATCAGAACGATGATGTTCTCAGCATCCTCAGCGCCATAGTAGTTGAAGAGGTGATACTCACGGCCAGTGATCTTAGAGATCTCGCCGAGGTACTTCTCTACAACTGCAGGAACCTTGTCATAGTACTCGTTGCTAGCCTCACGATGTGTGAAGAAAGTCTCAGGGTTCTCAGCGGTACCACGAGTTACAGGACGCTCTGGAGAGAGTGCGCGGTCGCGGAAACGCTTGATGTAGTCCATGTTAACGAGTGGACGAATATCCTCCTGATCCATTTCCTCGACCTTGTGGTACTCGTGAGATGTACGGAAGCCATCGAAGAAGTTGATGAATGGAACCTCTGTCTCAAGTGTAGCGAGGTAAGGAACAGCTGTAAGATCCATAACCTCCTGTACAGAACCAGAGCAGAACATAGCGAAACCTGTCTGACGGCAAGCCATTACATCCTGGTGGTCACCGAAGATACACAGAGAGTGAGAAGCAAGTGTACGTGCTGAAACATTGAACACGCAAGGAAGCAGTTCACCTGCAATCTTATACATGTTAGGTATCATCAGCAACAAACCCTGTGAAGCAGTGTAGGTTGATGTCAGAGCACCAGCCTGCAGTGAACCGTGAACGGCACCTGCAGCACCACCCTCAGACTCCATTTCCTGAACGGTTACAGTCTGACCAAACAGATTCTTACGACCTTGGGCTGCCCACTCGTCAACGTGCTCAGCCATAGGTGAAGACGGTGTGATAGGGTAGATAGCTGCTACCTCAGTAAACATATAGCTTACATGAGCGGCGGCGGTGTTACCATCACAGGTCACAAACTTTTTTTCTTTAGCCATTTTGTTAACTTATTAAAATGAATATTGTTTATAATGTTTTTGAATATCTCAATTATCTGATTCTAATAAAGAAATCCGAAGAGCCACAACGGAATCTTATTCCCTTCGCCGATTTCCGTGTTGTATCGGGCGTAAGTTATGTCGTTGTTGTATCGAACTTTCCTGTTGTCGGCATCACAGATGCGGAATCTGTGCTCTCCGTCTATGATGTAATAACCGGGCTTGCTGCCGACGTTCACTTTGTGGTCTTTCTTCAGGGTTCCGACAAAGAATGTCTCCATTACGTCCTGCTCACTGAATGTCATTGGATATATGACATATTGCAAGTTTGTGTTATGCAACATCACCCTTGCCGGCTTCTTAGGAAACTCTTCGCCTACCGGATAAATGATGTTAACCAAACGTGCCTCAGCGAGGTACTTGATGTAGTTCATAACGGTTGCACGGCTTGTGCTTATGTCTTTCGCTAGCTCGCTGATGTTAGGAGCCTTTGGACCGTTGATGGCAATTTGGTAGAAGAGCTTCTTAATCTTTGAAAGATATTTCAGCTCTATTTGCTTTATGAGCAGGATGTCAACCTCTGTCATCATGTTCATCGTCTTCAGAAGATTCTCTGAGAAATTCCTGTTTTCAAGGAAGAACGGATAGAACCCATGATGAAGGTAATCATCGAAGTACTTCTGCGGACTAGTGTCTGGCAGTATGTGCTTAATGATGTATTCGTGGTCTTTCAGTATTTCATCAAGTGTGTAAGGCTTGAATTTGTATCCCGTCATTAGATTCAAGTACTCTCTGAAGGAGAATCCTCTGAGGCTGTAGCTCTTCGCTATGCCTTTAAGTTCAGGATAATCCTCGTTCATTCTCATGACGCTTGAGCCTGTAAAGACAATCTTCAAACCGGGATAATAGTCAAAACACTGACGTAACTCATGGCTCCAGTTAGGCTGCTTGAACACTTGATCTATCAGCAATGTGCGTCCGCCTCGACGGTAGAACTCGCCTGCAAAGTCACAAATGCCACGCCCCTGGAAATAGAAATTGTTCATGTTGATATACAGGCACTGGTGGTCACGTGTGTCAAAGTGCTCCTTAGCGTATTGCAGAAGGAATGTTGTCTTGCCTATTCCTCGTGAACCGCGAATGCCAATCATACGGTCACGCCAATCTATCTCATCCATTAGGGTGCGACGGACGGGCGCGTTAGTGTGCTCGACAAGATATGCGTGGGTACGAAAGAAGGCTTCCATTCTGTTGTTTTAGCTTTATCTTAGCTTGTAGAACTTTATTTTGTTTCTCCTAAGCTTTATAGGTGCAAAGTTAATACTTTATTCTTTATTTGCAAACTCTATATTGCAAAAAATCTATTTTTTTTATTATTTTTGCACTCTCTATTTAATGTATAGCAATAGATTGGAATGAAGTTGCATGTTTTTAACCCTGAGCATGACATTGCTTTGGCTCATAATGATAAATATTTCACAGCCCCTCGTGCTGGAAGAATACTTCGTGAGGATTGTGGATTCTTACCTGCTTTATGGGCTGAAGAGGGTGACTTTGTCCTTGTGAATGATATTTCTAAAGCGGAAAAAGGGTTATTGAATATACCTGAGACTTACAGAAAAAGAGCGCAAAATATACGTTTCATTACTTTACAAAACTTACGAAGATTACCTGCTGATATAGCTGTGGAGCCCTGGGGTTGGGATAGTGCATTGTGTTTTCAATTGTCTAGAAACGGGTTCTCTGATAAAGTCCTTCCAGATGAAGCCTCTCTTAATGAAATAAGAGCATTAAGCAATCGTCGGTTTTCTTCTATAGTATTACGTGAATTGAGGCGAAGGATAGATCCTTATGGTGACTTTACTGTAGGTGAATCTCAATATGTTAGCAATGTAGATGACCTGTTCTCTGCTATAGAGAGTGACCATCATTCAGTTCTTAAAGAGCCTTGGAGCAGTAGCGGACGCGGTGTTAGATATGTAGGGGATGTAATAGATGAGCCTACTACCAACTGGATTAAGAACATTATTAACTCACAAGGAGGCATCATGGTAGAGCCATGGTATGATAAAGTTTGTGACTTTGGAATGGAGTTCTTGTCAGATAATGATGGTGTTCATTATCGTGGTCTGTCTTTGTTTGATACAGAGAATGGATTCTATATTGGTAATATTATTGCATCGGAGACAAAGAAAGAGCGTGCAATGTCACAATATTTGTCAACTGATAAGTTGGATTTGCTGCGTTCTACCATTGAATCATTATTGAATCCATATCTTAGTAAAATGTATAAAGGACCATTAGGAGTTGACATGATGATTGTTCGTTCAAAAGAAGAATGTCTTCGTTTACATCCGATGGTAGAGATTAACTTGCGAAGGACAATGGGACATGTTGCCATTGAACTTTCAAAAGAACATCACGAAAGCACTGCGACCATGCGTATTGTTTATGAAAACAAACAATATCACATGATCGTAGAACCTTCTTCTATTCAGCTATAGTCACCCATATTGCAAGAGCTATCACTATTGCGGTTATAGCAGTTACTATAAGCAGCATGACTTCTTTCTCAACATGCCGTCTGCGTCTTGGCGACGACTTACGGTAGTAACTTGAACTCAGGTCAGCCTTCTCATGGTGACTATGGTGATGATAGTGGTGGTGATGGTGATGATGCACGCCACTGCCATCGTGTGATTCATGGTGATGGTGCTCTTCTTGGTATTGATATAATTGTTCCTTTTGTTGATTATCTTTTCCCCTAATGTTATTATCTTCTTCTGTCATTATTTGTAGATTAACAACTGGGACCATGACAATCAATAACCATGATCCCAGTTGAAATTGAATTAAATATCGTTACATGCAAGCTACTGTCAATCCCGCCATTACAATGCTGACCATCGACATAAGCTTTATAAGAATATTGAGTGAAGGTCCGGATGTATCTTTGAACGGATCGCCCACGGTATCACCAACGATAGTCGCTTTGTGGCATTCAGAGCCTTTACCTCCAAAGTGTCCTTCCTCAACATATTTCTTAGCATTATCCCATGCACCACCGGCATTTGCCATGAAGACAGCCAATGTAAATCCGGCAGCGAGACCACCGACAAGCAGTCCCAAGACGCCGCTTACACCGAGGATTAGTCCAACTAGTATTGGAATAACTATAGCCAACAGTGACGGAATAATCATCTCATGCTGTGCACTCTGTGTTGAAATCTCAACGCAGCGGCCATAGTCAGGAGTTGCCTTGCCTTCAAGGATACCCTTTATCTCATGGAACTGACGGCGAACTTCCTCTACCATCTTCCCAGCTGCACGTCCAACAGCACCCATTGTGAGACCGCAGAACAAGAATGCTGCCATTGCTCCAATGAAAGCGCCTACAAGAACCTTCGGGTTCATGAGGTTAACCTGGAAGAAATTCATGAAGTCTGGAATGGTTGCCTGGGCTGCATCGATGACATCGCCTTGAACGTTTGTCATTGTCTCGCCTACACGATGCATGGCAATTTTAATCTCTTCGATATAGGAAGCAAGCAAAGCCAAGGCTGTAAGAGCTGCCGAACCAATGGCGAATCCCTTACCGGTGGCAGCCGTTGTATTGCCAAGAGCATCGAGCGCATCAGTACGGTTGCGGACTTCTTCTCCCAGTTCGCTCATCTCAGCGTTACCTCCGGCATTGTCAGCGATAGGTCCGTAAGCATCAGTAGCAAGTGTTATACCCAGTGTTGAGAGCATACCAACGGCTGCAATTCCGATTCCATAAAGACCATGCTGTATAGACTCTGCGCTCATCGACATGTCAAAGCCATTGGCACAGAGATAGCTAAGCATAATGGCAACGGATATAGTAAGGACTGGAATGCATGTTGAAATCATTCCCGTTCCTATACCTTTTATAATAACGGTGGCTGCTCCAGTCTTCGAAGCTGCAGATATTTCCCTGGTCGGTTTATAGCTTTGTGATGTATAATACTCTGTAGCCTGACCAATTATGACACCGGCAGCAAGTCCTGAAATGACAGAGAAACTTACACCGACCCAGTTGTCAATGCCAAGCAGATAGAGTATTGGGAACGTAGCGACAGCAATAAGTATAGCCGCAGTGTTAGTCCCCAGTCCCAATGAATGCAGCAAATCCTTCATCGAAGCACCATCCTTTGTGCGGACGAGGAATATTCCTATCAAACTCAGGAACACACCGACAGCCGCAATAATCATTGGTGCGATGACGGCACGGAGCTGCATACCCTCAACGGTTGATGTCGCAAATGCTGTTGCTCCGAGAGCCGCAGTACTGAGAACACTTCCACAATAACTCTCATACAAGTCAGCACCCATTCCTGCAACGTCGCCAACGTTATCACCTACATTATCGGCGATTGTAGCCGGATTACGCGGATCATCCTCCGGAATATTCTCCTCAACCTTGCCAACAAGGTCGGCACCAACATCGGCAGCCTTAGTATATATACCGCCACCTACACGGGCGAACAGAGCCTGGGTTGAAGCACCCATGCCGAACGTCAGCATTGTGGTAGTAATAGTGATAAGCATTTCGTTCATTGGCATCTTCCCGTCATAGAAAGCATTGAGAATCAGGAACCAAATAGCGATGTCGAGCAGTCCCAGTCCTACAACAACCAGACCCATTACTGAGCCTGAGCGGAATGCAATTTTCAGCCCCTTGTCCAGTCCCTGGCGTGCAGCCTCGGCAGTACGACCGCTTGCATACGTAGCAGTCTTCATTCCGAAGAAACCTGCAAGACCTGAAAAGAAACCACCGGTAAGGAAAGCGAACGGAACCCACGGGTTCTGGGCGTTGAATCCGTAAGCCATAATAGCGAAGATAATAGCCAGTACAATGAACACGATAAGCACCACTTTGTACTGTTGTTTCAGATAAGCCATAGCGCCCTTACGGACATACTCAGCAATCTCTCTCATCCTTGGTGTACCTTCATCGGCTTTCATCATGGTCTTAAAGAAGTACCATGCCATACCCAATGCGCACACCGACGCAATAGGCACAAGCCAGAAAACAATTGGAATATTACACATATCTCTTCAAATAGTTAGGTTTAATTGCTATATAGTTTTTGGTTTTCGATTGCAAATGTAGTGAAAATATTTATTATTTATTAATAAAACAATAATTTTTTTGGTTTCAAAGCGTTTTTCAGTACTTTTGTAGGTAAAATAAATATATTGTACAGATGAAACGAATTAAGCTCGATTGGAAGCATGCTCTGTTCTTCTTTTTGCTTATGGGAGGTATATATTGCATCACCGAGTCTTTCTTTATGTCGCTTGGTATTATGCTGTTGCTGTTTGTAGTTGATTATTTCTTACAGCAACTGGACGAAAAACTAAAAGAAAAGGCTAACCGAAATAACGAAGAACAGCAATGAAACAACTTGTCGAATTATATAAAAGGTGGAGTGGGCATGAGCCTAAAGATATAGAGAAACTGCCCGGTCAGGGTAGCAACCGTCAGTATTACCGCCTGTGGGCTGACGATGGAAGCCGTGTTATAGGCGTCATTGGAACAAGCCGGGACGAGAATCACGCCTTTGTCTACCTCGCCAAACACTTTACTCAACGTCAGCTGCCAGTGCCGCATATCCTTGCAGTCAGCGATGATGAGACCCGATATCTGCAAACCGACTTGGGAACAGTGTCACTTTATGACGCCATCCGTGGCGGTCGTGAGGCTGGCGGACGTTACAATCTGCACGAGCAGGAACTCTTGAAGAAGGCAATCCGTGAGTTGCCAAACGTACAGATTCGCGGAGCCCGTGGACTAGACTGGTCGAACTGCTACCCTCAGCCGGAGTTCGATATGAACAGCGTGCTCTTCGACCTCAACTATTTCAAGTATTGCTTCCTGAAGGCAACCGAGCTCGACTTCCATGAGTTGAAGCTCGAAGCCAACTTCCGCATGTTTGCCCGAGACCTTACTTCCGAGCCGATGGAGTCATTCCTCTATCGTGATTTCCAGGCACGTAACATCATGGTCGACAAGGATGGCAACCCGTACTTCATCGATTTCCAAGGCGGAAGGAAAGGACCTTACTACTATGATGTGGCTTCTTTCCTCTGGCAGGCAAGTGCCAAGTATTCATTCAAGCTCCGTCGGGAACTCGTCTATGAATATTACCAAAGCCTTTCACACTATACCGAAGTGCCGAGTGTCCGCCATTTCGCCGGCCGTCTGGCTCTGTTTGTGCTCTTCCGTACCCTCCAAGTATTGGGAGCATACGGTTTCCGAGGATATTTCGAGCGCAAGAAGCACTTCCTCGATTCCATTCCTCCCGCAATCCAGAACCTGCGTGACTTGCTGAAGATGGACCAGCGCATCTTCCCTTACCCGTACATGATGGACATGTTGCGCCGCCTGACCGAACTGCCACAGTTCGCTGTCATTGAGCAACCGGCTAAATCGCGTGCCGACGGATTCAAGACAGCCGTCAATGATGTCTATAAAGCCAATCCATTGGACGGTCCGGCAAGATTCTCAAAATATGATGGCAAAGGTCCGCTGGTGGTTCACGTCTACAGTTTCTCTTATAGGAAAGGAATCCCTGAAGACCCTAGCGGCAATGGCGGAGGCTATGTCTTCGATTGCCGCAGTACTCATAACCCGGGTCGTTATGAGCCTTATAAGAAACTTACAGGACTCGACGAACCTGTCATCCGCTTCCTTGAGGACGATGGCGAGATAGTAGAATTCCTCAAACCGGTTTATCAGCTTGCCGACCATCACGTCGAACGCTACATGCAGCGGGGCTTTACCTCGTTGATGTTCTGCTTCGGTTGTACCGGCGGACAGCACCGTTCTGTCTATTCAGCCCAGCACCTTGCCGAGCACATAAACAAGAAATATGGAATAGAAGTGGAGATAACCCATCGTGAGCAGGGCATCCACCAAATCCTTCCCGCTAAGTCAAAGTAAAGAAAAGAAGGCATGAGAAAGTCTGACATATATAATAATGTATTATTGTTGTTGGCATTTCTCATGCCTTCTTTTTTGTTTGCCCAGAATTCAGTCAAACCTCAGTACACTATCGACGGCAATGGATTCGAATGCTTTAACGGCGCAAACAAATACACCCGAGCACTTTATTGTGGAACCTCCGGCTATAGGATAGAGACCTCCGACCGCCCGATATTTGGCGTCTACACCAAGAAAGTCAAACGGAACATCCGTTTCTACTTGAATGCTTACGGCAGAGAAGTGCCTCTCGATTCATTGGATTGCTTGTCGAAGTATGCTAATGGCTGTCGATCTTATATAGAGACAGGGTGGGGAACAATCATCGATGTCGAGCCACTACTTAATACCGACGGAGCATTGTTCGCCTTCTTCCCTCGTTATCACGATGATACCCCGACATTGAAAGCCGTAATCAGTGTGGTAAAGAACCCGAAGATGAAACGCAATGGCGATATGGGCTTAGACTCTGCCGATTCTTTCGACCCCGCAAGGAAGTTGGAAGAATATAATTTCGGCACAATGCCAAGTACTCCATTTGTGATAAAACTCATTGGCACTGACTCACTTACATTGGTCTCGATAGACGAATACTCTAACGCATTAAAGGCAAAACAGAGTCTGTCGACAATCAATGTCAATACCCCCGATTCGCTGATTAATGCCGCTGTAAATGCCCTTCCGTTTGCTGCCAATGGTATTTGGGACGGCAGGACATTCCGCCACGGTGCTGTCGGATGGCGAACAGAGCTGCCGGGTTGGCGAGGCGCATATATAGGAGATGTGCTGGGCTGGCGTGACAGAGCCCGGAGGCATTTCGACTATTATTCCAATGAACAGATAAAAGACGTCCCGCCGATTTTCCCTCATCCAACGCAAGACTCTTCGAAGAACCTCGCTAGAGCCGAAAAACGGTGGGGAACCCAAATGTACTCTAATGGTTATATCACCTCGAACCGCAAGTTGAACCATTATGACATGAACTTGGTCTACATCGACGAGTTGCTTTGGCACTTCCAGTTCGATGCCGACACGGCTTACATGCGTAAGATGTGGCATGTCATAAAGAGTTCACTGGAATGGGAGAAACGCAATTTCGACCCCGATGGCGACCACCTTTATGACGCTTACGCCTGTATATGGGCGTCGGATGCACTCTATTATAATGGCGGAGCCGTGACCCATTCGTCGGCATACAACTATCGGGCTAACCTTCTTGCTGCGAAGATAGCACGGCTGATAGGCGAGGATGACAAGCCGTATCAGGCTGAGGCTGATGCCATTTTGAAGGCAATGAACCGTCAACTATGGGTCGACAGTCTGAGCCATTGGGCTGAGTATAAGGATAAAATGGGGCTTCGCCGGGTCCACAATGATGCGGCTCTATGGTCATACTATACCCCTATAGACGAAGGAATCCTTAATCCAATCGATTTCGCAAGTATAGACAAACTGAAAGTCCCGACCTCTTGGGGCGGCTATGTCTATCGCACATCCGACTGGCAGCCTTACGCATGGAGCATAAACAACGTTGCCGCGGCAGAGAATTACCATCTTGCCCTCGCCTTCTTCGAGGCTGGCGAGAAACAGCGTGGCTATGAATTGCTTCGGAATACCATGCTTGACAATATGGTCTATGGTCATAGCCCCGGCAATTACGGCCAACTTCTAACTGAGGATGAACACCGGGGCGAATGCTATCGCGACTTTGCCGATTGCATCGGTATAGCATCCCGTGCCATTGTCGAGGGATTGTTCGGCATAGTACCTGACGCCATTGACGGGAAATGCTATATCCGTCCGGGATTCCCCGAGTCGTGGGACTCAGTGTCAGTCAGTCTCCCTTACATTTCTTATAAGTATAGCAAGAGCAGGGGAGTCTATGATGTAGTCCGGAATTTTCCGCAGCATTTGCAGATAATTGTCGATTCCGTCCGACAGACTCCGGCTTTTAAACCGGTTGCTGACTCCAAAGGTTACTATATAAATAATGTATATACAAAATCCGGTAAGTCCTGTCCGGTAAACCTTGACACATATTACAATGCCCGTGTCTGTGACCTATATAATAATAGGTATATGTCGCCACGCCCCGATGTAACCACACTCGAACTGCCTGTTCAAGGCGCAGGAGACTGGTGCTCAACTGATTATAAGCCAACGCTGACCGATTCTTCACGGGTTGTCTATACATCCTTGTGGGACAACTATCCGGACAGTGTGGTTATTCCCGTTGACAAGAAGGCAGAAAGACTAGACATAACACTGTTTGGCACGACCAATTGGATGCAAAGCCATATAGCCAACGGGGTGCTTAAATTGACCTATTCAGACGGTTCGCAATCGTCACTTTTCCTTGTCAATCCTTACAACTGGCTTCCGGAAGACAAGCCTGTCCATATCACTATGCCAGCCGACAGACGTCGGAAGATAAAGGCCCTGACCCTCAAAACATTATCCAATGATGTCGTTATAGGCATAATGAACTTGAACTTGGTAAGGTAACCAATGCGGCTAATGCCCTGTCAGACATGTAATTTTTGCATTTTTTATTTTGTTGTTATGCCAAAAATTAGTACCTTTGCACCCGATTTATGCCGTATGGGCTCGAAAAAGCGCAGGTGATGCTCCTGCCGCCTGGCGGTGAAACCCGTTTTACAATAATAAATAATGTACGCAATTGTAGAAATTAACGGTCAGCAGTTCAAGGCTGAGGAGGGCAAGAAGCTCTTCGTCAACCACATCAAAGATGCCGAGGAAGGCAAGACTGTTGAGTTTGACAAGGTTCTGCTCGTTGACAACGACGGAACAGTCACAGTAGGCGCACCGACTGTTGATGGTGCAAAAGTAGTAGCTGAGGTTGTTAATCCTCTCGTTAAGGGCGACAAGGTTGTTGTCTTCAAGATGAAGAGACGTAAGGATTCACGCACGAAGAACGGTCATCGCACCCACTTCACTCAGGTAGAAATCAAATCAATTAACGCTTAAAAAAGGAGGACACGAAATGGCACATAAGAAAGGTCAGACAAGTTCACGTAACGGTCGTGAGTCAGCTTCAAAGCGTTTAGGTGTGAAGATTTGGGGCGGTCAGAAGATCACTGCCGGCAACATCATCGTCCGTCAGCGCGGTAACAAGCACTTCGCAGGCGAGAATGTAGCTCAGGGCAAGGATGATACTCTGTATGCTCTTACTGACGGTATTGTTTACTTCCACAAGGGTAAGTTCAACAAGAGCACAGTCTCTGTACTTTCCGCTGAGGAGTATGCCGCTAAGACAGCACCTGAGGCTTAACTCAAAACAAAACAACTATTCCAAACAAACATAGGAGCCTGTTCCCACCCGGGAGCAGGCTTCTGCCGTTTATAGGGTCAATATTTTATCATTCTTATCATGCCGGAAATGTACTTTCTAACCCATTGATAATCAGACGGCTTTTAATTGGGCATCTTTTAGCCTCTAAAAGATACCCAATTAGGACGTAAAAGATACCGTTTTACAATCTATTTAGGCATCTTTTACGATGCGTTTAGCCGTTATTTGCAATGCGTGTAATGATGTTTCATATCATAAACTGCGCTTATATTGCAATTTAGAAGAATTATTCTTAAAAAAGTAATAGATTATTTGGTTATATCATTTTAATTGTTTAATTTTGCAACCGATAACAAGATAAAAGTATGAAGAATATTTCAAGTTTGCTAAGCATTATTATTAACATTCGACTGCGTAGGGTGGGCGGAAGTGATAAGGTGTGCATGTAACTTGACGTATGTGATACATAGAGCCTTTCCCACTTCCGCAGTGTGAAAGGCTTTTTTGATATTTACACATAGGAAAACAAGGTTAAAACAATACAGATATGAGTGAGAGACTTTACATTTTCGACACGACACTCCGCGACGGCGAACAAGTTCCGGGATGTCAGCTGAACACTGTCGAAAAGATTCAGGTAGCAAAACAGCTCGAGCAGCTTGGTGTAGATGTTATTGAAGCAGGATTCCCAATCTCAAGTCCCGGCGACTTCAATTCGGTTGTCGAGATAAGCAAGGCAGTAACGTGGCCTACCATCTGCGCCCTGACACGTGCCAAGGAAAAGGATATTGACGTTGCTGCCGACAGCCTTAAGTACGCTAAGCGCAAGCGCATACACACAGGACTCGGAACCAGCGACAGCCACATTAAATATAAGTTCAACTCCAACCGTGAGGAGATTCTCGAGTGGGCAGTCCGCGCCGTTAAGTATGCCAAGAAGTACGTCGAGGATGTAGAGTTCTATGCCGAGGACGCAGGTCGTACCGACAATGAGTATCTTGCCCGTGTCATTGAGGCTGTTATCAAGGCAGGTGCTACCGTAGTCAATATCCCTGATACCACAGGCTATTGTCTCCCACAGGAGTATGGCAATAAGATTAAGTACCTCATGGAGCATGTCGATGGCATTGAGAAAGCGCAAATATCTACCCACTGCCACAACGACCTTGGTATGGCTACAGCCAATACTTTTGAGGGCGTAATCAATGGTGCCCGTCAGGTTGAGGTGACAATCAACGGAATAGGTGAGCGTGCAGGAAATACCGCCCTTGAGGAGATAGCCATGATTCTGAAGTGCCATAAGAACCTCGGAATCGACACCAATATCAATACAACTAAGATTTACAATACATCACGCATGGTCTCTTCACTGATGAACATGCCTGTCCAGCCTAACAAGGCTATCGTCGGACGTAATGCCTTCGCTCATTCGTCGGGTATCCATCAGGATGGAGTGCTGAAGAATGCACAGACCTACGAGATTATGAACCCGAAGGATGTGGGTATCGACGACAACTCTATCGTTCTTACAGCCCGCTCCGGTCGTGCGGCTCTTAAGTACCGTCTTGAGATTAACGGTGTCGACATCAAGGACGAGAACAAGCTCGATAAGATTTATAAGAAGTTCCTTGAATTTGCCGATAAGAAGAAAGAGGTCACCGATGATGATATTCTGATGCTTGCCGGTGCCGACACAGCTGCCGAACATGCCGTCAAGCTCGACTATCTGCAGGTTACTACCGGTAAGGGTGTCAAGAGCGTTGCTTCTATCGGTCTCGATATTGCAGGTCAGAAGTTTGAGGAATGTGCCTCGGGTAATGGTCCTGTTGATGCCGCCATCAAGGCTCTGAAGCGAATCATCACCAAGAATATGACCCTTAAGGAGTTCACCATTCAGGCTATCGACAAGGGTTCCGACGATGTTGGTAAGGTTCACATGCAGGTCGAGTACAACGGTCATGTCTACTATGGATTCGGTGCCGACACCGACATTGTCACTGCCTCAGTTGAAGCTTACATAGATTGTATAAACAAATTTAGAAACTAAGTTTAAATAACAAATTATAATGTATAAATATCACTCTTGCATTTATTTATACATTATACATTATAATTTATACATTAAATATAATGAACACACTTTTCGACAAGATATGGGACTCACACGTGGTGCAGATAGTGCCCGACGGTCCGACACAATTATATATTGACCGACTCTATTGTCATGAGGTGACATCGCCGCAGGCTTTCGACGGACTTCGTCAGCGTGGGCTGAAGGTCTTTCGTCCAAAGCAGGTTTACTGTATGCCTGACCATAATGTCCAGACTCACGATCAGGACAAGCCTGTTGCCGACCCGATAGGTCGCAAGCAGATTGATACTCTCGACAAGAACTGTGCTGAATTCGGACTTACCGAGTTCAAGATGAACACCAAGGATAATGGTATCATCCATGTCATAGGTCCGGAGAAAGGACTCTCTATGCCGGGAATGACCATTGTCTGTGGCGATTCTCACACGTCTACTCACGGTGCTGTCGGTGCTGTTGCCTTTGGTATCGGTACGTCTGAGGTTGAGATGGTGCTTGCCTCTCAGTGCATCCTTCAGCAGAAACCGAAGTCGATGCGCATCAACATCAATGGTAAACTAGGTAAGGGCGTAACGGCTAAGGATGTCGCCCTCTACCTGATGTCGAAGATTACAACATCTGGAGCCACCGGATATTTTGTCGAGTATAGTGGCGATGTTGTCCGCAATATGAGCATGGACGGACGACTCACCCTCTGCAACCTTAGCATAGAGATGGGTGCCCGTGGTGGATTCGTTGCCCCTGACGAGAAAACATTCGAGTTCCTCAAAGGTCGTGAATATGCTCCGAAAGGTGAGGACTGGGATAAGGCTGTAGCCTACTGGAAGACTTTGAAGAGTGGCGATGATGCAGTATTCGATAAGGAACTGAACTTCGATGGTGCTGACATTGAGCCGCGCATTACTTACGGCACAAACCCGGGAATGGGTATAGGCATCACCGAAAGTGTGCCGACTCTCGATTCCATCCCAGAGGAAGAGCAGGCTGGATTCAAGAAGGCTCTGAACTATATGGGCTTTGAGCCTGGCGAGAAACTTGAGGGTCATCCTATTGATTATGTATTCCTCGGAGCGTGCACCAACGGTCGAATCGAGGATTTCCGTGCTTTCACCAGTCTTGTCAAGGGTAAGCATAAAGCCGACAATGTTGTTGCATGGCTTGTCCCGGGCAGTTGGCATGTAAAACAGCAGATTGAGGACGAGGGACTCGACAAGATTCTTGCCGACGCCGGCTTTGAGATTCGCCAGCCTGGATGCTCAGCTTGCCTTGCCATGAACGACGACAAGGTTCCTGCAGGCAAGTATTGCGTCTCTACCAGCAACCGCAACTTCGAAGGTCGTCAAGGACCTGGTGCCCGCACTATCCTTGCTTCGCCGCTAGTAGCTGCTGCCGCAGCAATAACTGGAAGAATCACTGACCCTAGAAAGCTATAAAAACCATCAAGAACAATGAAACAGAAATTCAACGTTATAACATCGACCTGTGCTCCACTGCCTTTGGAGAACGTCGATACCGACCAGATAATACCAGCCCGATTCCTTAAGGCTACTGATAAAAAAGGATTCGGCGATAACCTCTTCCGTGATTGGCGATACAATAAGGATGGCACACCGAAGAAAGACTTCGTCCTCAATAAGCCCGAATTCAAGGATGCAGTAATCCTTGTTGCCGGAAAGAACTTCGGCTCCGGTTCCAGCCGCGAGCATGCCGCATGGGCTATTGCCGGTTATGGATTCCGTGTGGTTATCAGTTCTTTCTTTGCTGATATTCACAAGAACAACGAGCTCAATAACTTCGTACTGCCGGTTGTCGTCACTGAGCCGTTCCTTAAGGAGCTATTCGAAAGCATTGATAAAGACCCTAAAACGACGGTAACCGTCGACCTCCCTAACCAGACTGTAACCAACAATGCCACCGGAAAGAGTGAGCACTTCGAGATTAATGGCTACAAGAAGCACTGTCTTGAGAATGGTCTCGATGATGTCGACTTCCTTGTTCAGAACCGGGACAAAGTGGAGGAATACGAACGTAAAAGAGTGTAGCATTTAACTCCCCTAGTGAAACGTTAACTCCCCTTTAACTCCCTCAAAAATAAAGAACTATGGAAAAGATTGAGATAATGGACTCGACTCTCCGTGACGGCGAGCAGACCAATGGAGTTTCTTTCCTACCACACGAGAAGTTGCAGATAGCCGCTGCACTGATGAGGTATGTCAATGTCGACCGCATAGAAGTGGCTTCGGCGCGTGTCTCCGAGGGAGAGAAGGACTCTGTGAGCATGATATGCAGGTACGCCCGGACTATCGGAATGTTGAAGAAAGTCGAAGTCCTGGGATTTGTTGATGGTCATTTGTCAGTCGACTGGATAGACGATTGTGGCGGAAAGGTCATTAACCTGCTTGCCAAGGGTTCTCTCAAACATTGTGAGCACCAACTGCATAAGACTCCTGAAGAGCATATTGATGATATTAAGAAGGTTATTGAATATGCCGGGACGAAAGGTATGGATGTCAATCTGTATCTTGAGGATTGGAGCTCAGGTATGAAGAATAGTCCCGATTATGTCTGGCAGATGATGGACGCTATGAAGGATGAGAACATCACGCGATTCCTTCTGCCCGACACTCTCGGAATCCTCACACCTCTGGAGACCCTCGAATACATCAAACAGATGGTTAGCCGCTATCCCGATAAGCACTTCGATTTCCATGCTCATAACGATTATGACATGGCTGTTGGTGACTCGCTGGCTGCCGTTGAGGGTGGGGCGAAAGGACTTCACGTTACCGTAAACGGACTTGGTGAGCGTTGTGGTAATGCTCCGTTAGCCAGTGTTCAGGTTATGTTGAAGGATATGCTCAATATTGATACGAGTATCCATGAGGACCGGTTGAATGAGATTTCCCGACTGGTGGCAGGATATAGTGGTATAGCCGTAGCGCCAAACCAGCCTGTTGTCGGTGAGAATGTGTTCACTCAGGTTGCAGGTGTTCATGCCGATGGCGACCGCAAAGACCATCTTTACAGTAATGCCCTCGTTCCTGAACGATTCGGACGAAAGCGTGAGTATGCCCTCGGAAAGAATTCCGGTAAGGCAAACATCGCGCAGAACCTTAAGGAACTCGGTCTCGAACTGACCCCCGACCAGACCCGTGCGGTTACAAAACGGATAACCGAACTTGGTGACCGTAAGGAAATTGTAACACCAGACGACCTGCCGTTCATAGTCTCTGATGTTCTGAAACATAATACTCCAGAGAACCGTGTGAAACTCCTGAGCTATATGGTAACAACCAGCTATGGTCTGAAGCCTATCGCCAGCATCAAGGTAGAGATAAATGGAAAGGCTTACGCAGCCGATTCAACCGGTGACGGACAGTATGACGCCTTCGTGAAAGCACTCAGGAAGATTTATAAGGAATCACTTCAGCGTACTTTCCCTCTGCTTTATGACTATCAGGTAACCATTCCGCCAGGCGGTCGTACCGATGCACTTGTACAGACAGTCATTACATGGGAAAATAATGGTAACCTCATCCGTACACATGCTGTCGATGCCGACCAGACCGAAGCTGCCATTAAGGCAACTATCAAGATGCTCAATATCATTGAGGATGAGATAGCAATGCCATATAAGAAACCGTATGAAACACATCCATAATAATATGAAACTGAATATAGCCGTTCTCTCAGGCGACGGTATTGGTCCTGAGATTATGAAACAAGGCGTGGCTGTTCTCGATGCCATTGCCAAGAAGTATAATCATGAGTTCGTTTACCATGAGGCAATAACCGGAGCCCATGCCATTGATGCCGTTGGCGATCCGTTCCCTGACGAGACATTCAAGACTTGCATGGATGCCGATGCTGTGTTGTTCGCCGCTGTTGGTGACCCTCGTTTCGACAACGATCCTACTGCAAAGGTGCGTCCTGAGCAGGGCTTGCTGGCTATGCGCAAGAAGCTTGGTCTCTTTGCCAATGTCCGTCCTGTGGCAACATTCGATTGCCTTATCCACAAGTCGCCACTGAAGGATGAGCTCCTTCGTGGAGCCGACTTTGTCGTTATTCGTGAGCTTACCGGAGGAATGTACTTTGGTGAGAAGCATCAGGACAATGATGTAGCTTGGGATACCGACATATACCATCGTAATGAAATAGAACGCATTCTGAAGGTTGCTTTTGAGTTTGCCGAGCGCCGTAAAAAGCATCTGACCGTTGTCGACAAGGCAAACGTCCTTGCCAGTTCACGTCTCTGGCGTCAGATAGCAAAGGAGATGGAACCAAAGTATCCGGATGTAACTACCGACTACATGTTCATCGACAATGCTTCAATGCGTGTACTTACAGAGCCTCGCTTCTTCGATGTTATCGTTACAGAGAACACCTTCGGTGATATTCTTACTGATGAGACCAGTTGTATAACCGGTTCTATGGGTCTCCAGCCATCGGCTTCACTTGGTGAGCACACTCCACTCTTTGAGCCTGTTCATGGTTCTTGGCCTCAGGCTGCCGGTAAAAACATCGCCAACCCTATAGCTCAGATTCTGTCTGCTGCCATGCTCCTTGAGCACTTTGGACTTAAGGAAGAAGGTGCGAAGATTCGTGAGGCAGTAACTGCAAGCCTTGATGCCAATGTCCGCACGCCTGAGATTCAGGTTGAAGGCGGCAAGCACTATGGAACTACGGAAGTCGGTCAGTGGATTGTCGATTACATAAACGAGCATTAATCTGCAAAGATTTAATAAATAATCATAAGAAGCGGACTGCTATCGTGGCAGTTCGCTTTTTTTCGTCTACTTTTGCAAGTGTATTCTTGAAATATAAATAATGAGAAAGATTCTGTTTATTATATTGCTGGCACTATTCACTTGTAATGTCTATGGTCAGAATAATAACCCATTGAGGGATTCCCTTGATATAGCTGAGAAGCAACTCTTTTTGCGTCCTGACAGTATTGACTTGAGGTTGAAGAAGGCTAGGTGGAATATTGAACTTGGCGAGTGGGGTTATGCTAAGGATGAGTATGATTATATTCTCAGGCATCAGCCGGACAATATAGCGGCATTGTATTTCCGTGCGTTTGCCAATACAAAACTAGGACGCTATGGCTTTGCACGTCAGGATTACATGAATGTCTTAAGACAGGTTCCTAACAACTATGAGGCTAAACTCGGGCTGGCATTGCTTGATGACAAGGATAACAAGAAGACGAAGGCTTATGATGAGATAAATCTCTTGGTTCAGGCTTTCCCTGACAGTGCCTCGGCTTACGCTGTTCGTGCGGGAATGGAGAAAGACCGACAGATGAATTATCTCGCCGTCTATGACTATAATGAGGCTATACTCCGTGATCCTACGAACACTGATTATATCCTCAATCGTGCCGACTTGCTATTGACTTTAGGTAATAAAGAAGAAGCACGTCGTGACCTTGAACTCCTCGTTCGATTAGGAATTCCACGTGCATCTCTCGTCGATTACTACAAACGCCTAAAGTAATTAAACAAATGAAGGTATCTTCGTAAAGTCACGAAGATACCTTCATCAGTTATTGGAGATATGTTCTTTTATTTCTTATTCAGAAGGAGGCAACTGTCTTGGTTGCACTTGATCTTCTCAACGTAAGCATCGATGACGGCGATGGCAGTTATATTCACAACATCGCGAACTGAGCATTCGAAGTCGGTGAAGTGGATAGGCTTGTTAAGCCCCATCTGGATAGGACCGATAATCTCAGCGTCAGGGTTCAAAGCCTGAAGAAGCTTGTAGCTTGCGTTGGCACTCGACAGGTTAGGGAAGATAAGTGTGTTGACCTTCTTGCCCTTCAGGCGGGTGAACGGGTACTTGTTGTCGCGGAGCTCATCGTTCAGTGCGAAGTTGACCTGCATCTCACCATCGATAGCAAGCTCAGGGTATTCCTGCTGCATGCGCTCAACGGCTTTATGAACCTTTACTGGTGAGCCTACCTGATCGGTACCGAAGTTGGAGTAGCTTATCATTGCTATGTTAGGCTCCTCGTTGAAGAAGCGAACACTGTCGGCGGTGAGCTTGGCTATATCGTAGAGTGTATCTTCATCCGGGTGACGGTTGATGAGCGTGTCGGAAAGATAGAAGATACCCTTCTTGGTATTCAGAATGTGCATCGTACCGAAGTGCTTGTATTCAGGACGGATTCCGATAACCTCCTTGGCAACCTTAATTGTATTGCTGTACTTGGTATAGAGACCGGTAATGAATGCATCGGCATCGCCATTCTCAACCATTGACATACCGAAGTAGTTACGTTCATACATTTTATCGTAAGCTTCCTCGAATGTGTAACCCATGCGCGCACGCTTCTCGGCAAGATGCTTGGCGTAAGTTGCACGACGACCTTGTTCCTTGTCGGCACGCATATCGATAATCTGAATATCGGAAAGGTCGAGCTTCAGACGGTTGGCGATACGGTTCAGACGATCAGGGTTACCGAGAAGAATTGGCTCGCAGATACCTTCCTGCTTAGCCTGAACGGCAGCCTTCATCATAGTCTGGTGACCACCTTCGGCAAATACGACACGCTGTGGATGCTGGGCTGCTGTAGCATGAAGTGTACGTGTGAGCTTTGTCTCCTGACCGAGCATCTGGCGGAGGTGCTCTTTGTATTCATCCCAATCGGTGATGGTACGGCGGGCAACACCACTTTCGATAGCTGCCTTGGCAACGGCAGAGCTGACCTCAGTGATAAGACGTGGGTCAACAGGCTTCGGGATAAAGTACTTTGGACCGAAAGTAAGGTCGTTGACATGGTAGACCTCATTGACAATGTCAGGCACCGGTTCCTTGGCAAGCTGGGCAATAGCCTTGGCTGCTGCCATCTTCATTTCCTCATTGATAGCCTTGGCATGAACGTCGAGAGCACCGCGGAATATGTAAGGGAATCCGATGACATTGTTGATCTGGTTAGGTTTGTCGGAACGACCGGTTGACATCAGTACATCAGGACGTGCTGCCATAGCATCCTCATAGCTAATCTCAGGTACTGGGTTGGCAAGAGCGAAGACAATTGGTTTGTCAGCCATTGAGCGAACCATATCCTGAGTGAGGACATTACCCTTTGACAGACCAACGAAAACGTCAGCTCCCTTGATAGCTTCCTCAAGAGTGTGAACGTCGCGGCGGTCAGTAGCAAACAGCTTCTTCTGTGGAGTAAGATTTGGACGGTCGGAGGTTATCACACCCTTTGAGTCGAGCATGACAATATTTTCCTTCTTTGCGCCGAAAGAGCAATAAAGCTTTGTGCAGCTTATTGCTGCGGCACCGGCTCCGTTGACAACGATCTTAACCTCGTCAATCTTCTTGCCGGCAACCTCAAGGGCGTTCATGAGTCCTGCGGCTGAGATGATGGCTGTACCATGCTGGTCGTCATGCATTACAGGAATATCGAGAGTCTTCTTCAGACGCTCCTCAATGGCGAAGCATTCAGGGGCCTTGATGTCCTCGAGGTTAATGCCACCGAATGTCGGAGCGATCTTCTCGACGGCCTCACAGAACTTGTCAGGGTCTTTCTCGTTGATTTCTATATCGAAGACATCAATGCCTCCGTATATCTTGAACAACAGTCCCTTGCCTTCCATGACAGGCTTTCCACTCATTGCGCCGATGTCACCAAGACCAAGAACGGCGGTGCCGTTACTGATTACAGCGACAAGATTGCCCTTATCTGTGTACTTGTAAACGTCGTTAGGATTCTTTTGAATCTCCAAACACGGATAGGCAACGCCTGGCGAATAAGCAAGACTGAGGTCTGTTTGAGTTTGGTAAGGTTTTGTTGGTTTTACTTCGATTTTTCCCGGACGGCCGTCGTGATGGTATGCAAGAGCGGCCTCTTTCGTGATTTTCACCATATTTCTTTTACGTTTTTTGTTTGTTCGCGTTATAGTTCCAATGGCAAAGTTACGCATTTTTACTCACAATAATAAATAATTAAGCATTTTTATTTTTGCCATTTATAAGGAAAGTTGTAATTTTGCAAACGTTAAAGTAATTATACAATAAATGCAGAATAATTCTCATCGACAAGAGCTTAAAGACAAGATAGTCGACACCGCATTAAGGATGTTTATGAACCAAGGCATCCGTCAGGTGCGGATGGACGATATTGCCAAGACTTTGTCTATCTCGAAGCGCACGCTTTATGAGATTTATGAGAATAAGGAACAGTTGTTAATGGATGCTGTAAAGTTGCAAGAATCGATGCATCTTAAGGTTATTAATAATCTGTCCCATGCAAAATTGAACACTATTGAGTGGCTTGTCGAGGGCTATCGTTTGCAGATGAAAGAGCTAAGTACTGTTTCACCTTCTTTCTTCTCTGACCTCGGGCTATATAAGAACGTGAGGGATTTTCTTTACGAAGAGCATCTGAAGCGTAAAGCTGAAAGCCGTAGATTTATTGACGAAGGAATAAGGGAAGGCTATTTCCTGGCAAACCTTAATTATGAGGTTATTAACAATATCCTTGATGCTGCTTCGCAATATATATTGAATGCTAACATGTACAAGGAATATGGGATGCCGTCATTGTTCCATAATTTTGTGGTAGTGTTCTTGAGAGGTATATGTACACAGAAAGGTATAGAACTGCTTGACAAACTTATGCAAAACGTTGATGATAAATAATGAGGGATAACACTTATAAGACACTGTTGTTGGTGACGCTGGTCATCGTATTTCTCCTTTTACTTCACTTCTTGCCTCAGTTTTCTGTTTTCGGAATGAAACTTCGCAAGATAAATATTCTAAGCCAGATAATTAAGCTACCTGGTGATGATGAGTCTATTGATGTTATACCAAAGCCGAAAGATCCAAAGAGTTTTACTAGGACAAAGGACGGCAGACTGATAGACTTCAAGGAAATTTGGCCGAAGGGAGTACAGCCGGTCTTGGATTACAGTGAGGAGAATGCCGGAGGAATGGATCATTTCTATGCTATGGTTGATTCTGCGGCACGACATAAGCTAAAGGACCGTCCTGTGAGGATAGCCTACTATGGTGACAGTTTCATTGAGGCTGATATTCTGGTTGCTGACCTCCGTGAGATGATGCAATCAAAATATGGAGGATGTGGAGTTGGCTGGATAGATGCAGGCAATGAACTGGAACAGTATAAGCGTTCTATCGAGGCTACATTTTCGGGTATGACTGAGCACATGGTCATGAAAAAACCTTCATATAATGTTGCTGAGGCTGGTATAGCCGAGAGATATTATACTACAGACGGAAAGGCTTCGCTTATACTCAATGGCACTAAGACTTATCCGCATGCATCACGGTGGACTGACACAAGGTTCTATTTGCGTTCATCCGGCTCGGTGAATGTCAGCTGTAAAGTTGATGGAAAGCCATGGAGCAGGAAGACTCTTAGTGGTTCTCCGTCAGTGCAGGTTATAGACAAACCGGATTCTACATCTTCGGCGAAGTTTGAGTTCAAGGGTAGTCCGACTCTTTTTGGTGCAGCACTTGAAGGTGATGGCGGCATTACGGTTGATAATTTCAGCATGCGAGGCTCAAAAGGCTCTACGCTTGCTGACCTTCCTGATAATACCCTTCGTGACTTTAATGCAGTCCGTCCTTATGATCTTATTATCCTTCAGTTTGGAGTAAATGCTGTTGATGGCAGCTCTACAACTAAGGATATGCACGACTATCTGGCTGACATGAAGCGTGTTATACAGAAATTCCGCCGTTGCTTCCCTGAGGCTAGCATACTTATTGTCAGTACTCCTGACCGTGGCGGAGGTGAGAATGGCGCAACGATGCCAAACATTAAAGCCCTTGAAGGTTATCAGAAAGAACTTGCTGCCGAAGAGAAAGTCGGCTTCTACAGTCTCTTCCATGCAATGGGTGGAGAAGGCTCTATAGCTAAACTGCATGAGAAAGGTATGAGCTCTGCTGATTATGTTCATGTTAGTCATGGAGGAGGAAAGATTATTGCCCGACAGATGTTTAACTCTCTTGTGGCTGCTGAGAACAATTATCTCCGTCGAAGAAAACTTGAGAATGGAAATTAATAAATGGAATACATTAACAAAATACTAGATTTACTCCAATATAATCCGAAGGAGCCATTGCTTTTTAACACTGGACTCTTCTTGTTCCTGTTCCTTTTCGTTGCGCTGGGCTATTTTGCTTTACGCAAGAAGTTGACGGCACGGCTTGTATTTGTGACGCTGTTCTCTTATTACTTCTATTATAAGAGTTCCGGTGCTTACTTCTGTTTGCTCGCTGTCGTTACAATTTCAGACTGGCTTATTGCAAAACGTATAGCGTTGCCATTTGTATCGAAAGACGATAGCAACAGTGAAGCTGAGTCAACCGGAGAAGATGAAAGCAAGAGGGGCAATCGCTGGTGGCTTCTGTTGAGCCTCGTTATTGACTTAGGCTTGCTGGCTTATTTTAAGTATACGAACTTTTTTGCAGGACTCATTAGCCAGGCAATAGGCGAGAACTTCCAACCGTGGGATATTTTCTTACCGGCGGGTATTTCGTTCTTTACATTTAAAAGCATCTCGTATACTATTGATGTATATCGTGGAAAGATGAAGCCAGTTGACAGCTTACTTGATTATGCTTTCTATGTAAGTTTCTTCCCTGTATTGTTGGCAGGACCTATTGTACGTGCTACCGACTTCATTTCTCAAATTCGAAAGCCTCTATGCATCACACGCCGAATGTTTGCGTTCGGTGCTTACCTTATTATAATAGGTCTCTTCAAGAAGATGGTTATTAGTGACTATATAAGCGCTAATTTCGTCAGTCGTGTATTCGATAATCCTACTCTCTTTTCTGGTGGCGAAATTCTGATGGCTCTTTATGGTTACAGCATTCAGCTTTATTGTGACTTCTCTGGATATAGTGATATGGCTATAGGTATTTCTGCCTTACTTGGATTTAATATCCCAGCCAACTTCAATGCTCCTTATAAGGCCGACTCTCTGAGTGATTTCTGGCGCAGATGGCATATATCTCTCTCGTCATGGATAAGGGATTACATTTATATCTCACTTGGCGGAAACCGCAAGGGAAAGGTCCGTATGTACCTTAATCAAATGATTGCGATGACTCTTTGTGGTCTTTGGCATGGAGCTTCTTTGAACTTCGTTCTTTGGGGTGTGCTTCACGGATTGGGAGTATGTATCCATAAGTTCTTCTCGCAGTCAGTTCTTCATCATGACAGACATTATCATCCGTCAGGAATCAGAAGGTTCTTTGCAGTGATATTGACATTCCATTTGGTTACATTCCTCTGGATTTTCTTCCGTTCGCAAGATTTTCAGGCTGCGTCTTTGCTGATAAATCAACTTTTCTCGAAGTTCGATGTCTCTCTCTTCCCGGCAATATTCGCAGCTTACAAGTATGTTTTCGCAATTATGGCTTTCGCATTGATTACGCATTGGCTCCCTGATTCATGGCAGAATCGAATAGTTTCTGGATTTGAGAAGGGTGGGGTGCTTGTTTGTGCATTGGCTCTTACTTTTATCATTTATCTTGCTATGCAAGTGAAATCCAGCGACATACAGCCATTTATCTACCTGCAATTCTAAATGCCGGTTTCTTAATAAAAGTTAACGTAGAAATATTTATTTGATTTATGTTTCGGTGTTTGACGAAAAAGCATTACCTTTGCAACCGCATTTAGAGAAATGCACTTGCGTAACGCAAGCACGCGGCAATAGCTCAGTTGGTAGAGCGCGACCTTGCCAAGGTCGAGGTCGCGGGTCCGAGTCCCGTTTGCCGCTCTTTGGAATCTTGAATATTATGAATAGAGAACCAATTGGTTAATGCCCAGGTGGCGGAATTGGTAGACGCGCACGTTTCAGGTGCGTGTGTTTCACGACGTGCAGGTTCGAGTCCTGTTCTGGGCACAATCTTTATTCAAGATTCAACATACATGTTGGAGAGGTGGCGGAATTGGTAGACGCGCTACTTTGAGGGGGTAGTGATAATTGTATCGTGGGAGTTCGAGTCTCCTCCTCTTCACATTTTATTTGAAATACACAAAAGACATTTACTAAACAATTTGCGGCAATAGCTCAGTTGGTAGAGCGCGACCTTGCCAAGGTCGAGGTCGCGGGTCCGAGTCCCGTTTGCCGCTCTTGTTATGAATGAAACTAATCCGTTCATGAACTTATATATTAGATTCTTCGATAACGAAACATTGGTTCACAATGTTGAAGAGGCACTTGACTTCTTAGCCTCAATTCCTGAAATTCCACTTGATAAGAATATGGGAAATGACATACGAAGTTATGTTGATAGTGATGTCACTTTCCCGAAGCGTTGCAAGGTTCGTCCTCATGTCTATTTTATAATTATCAAGACAGAGGCAGAGACTATGCAGGACTTCAAAGATAAAAAGGCTTTGCGCAGCAACGATTCCAATCGCCGTGAAGCCAACGAAGTTGTTATGGAATTGAACCGTGAGAGGGAAGGATGGTACGAAGGGTCTCTCGACTTTAAGCGAGTGGTGCTGATTCCGGCAACCGGTAAACATGAATACCGTGATACTCATTTCGTTGCCCGTTGTAAGGCTGTTTCAGGTCTTGACTGCTATAATCGTATTGTTGATTACTTGCAGACACGTGTTGACCGTCGCAGTCAGTTCCCTTCGGTAAAGGGCAAGAACTTCAAGTTCAAGTATCTTGGTATGTGGAAATAATCCCAAATAATATCTGCTGAGACTATGAATAAGGCAATGCTTATAGGCAATGTCGGTCAGGATCCAGAAGTTCATTATTATGATAGTGACCAGTGTGTAGCACGAGTCCGATTGGCTACTACAGAAAGAGGATATACGCTGCAGAATGGCACTAAAGTACCTGATAGAACTGATTGGCATAATGTTATCTTCTATCATGGACTGGCTAAGATTGTTGACAAATACGTACATAAGGGCGATAAGCTTTATGTTGAAGGACGTCTGCGGAATCGAAGCTATGATGATAAGAAGGGGCAGCGTCGTTTTGTAACGGAAATCTATGCGGAGAACATGGAACTTCTTACTCCAAGACGAATGCACGAAAAGTCTGCAGATAATCAAACTCAAACACAAACAACAGCTGGTCAGGCTGAATCTTTGGGAGAAACAAATAAATTACCGTTTTGATAATGATTCCTTTAGTTGATATTTCTTCTTTAGTAACATTTAATCCTATATCTACTGGGGCGATAGTTGCTTTTGTCCTTGCAGCTTTACTTCTTTTAATGTCAGGATTTGCCAGCGGCTCTGAGATAGCTTTCTTTAGTTTATCTCCTACAGACATTAATGAACTTGAACAGCATAAGAATGCAATAGACACGAAGATACAGATGCTTCGGGATGATAGCGAGCGCACTCTTGCAACTATCCTTATAACCAATAATTTGGTGAATGTTACGATAATCATGCTCTTGAATTATGCTTTTGGGCTGATAATCGTATTTAAGGCAGCATGGCTTGAATTTGTCTGCATTACTGTACTCCTTACTTTCTTATTGTTGCTCTTCGGAGAGATAATGCCGAAAGTATATAGCCGGCAGAATCCATTGGCTTTTTGTCGTCGTGCTGTCAAGGGTGTCCTTTTCCTTCGTAAGCTTTTCTGGCCGGTAGAAAACATTCTGCTAAAGAGCGGTAACTTTGCGGAGAAAGTTATTCAGAAGGAATCACATCAATTGTCTGTAGATGATCTTGAGCAGGCTCTTGAACTTACTGACAGCGCTGATATTCGTGACGAGCAGAGTATGCTTAAGGGCATTATACGCTTTGGTGATGAAACGGCAAAGGAAGTTATGACTTCACGCCAGGATATTATCGACCTTGATATTCATTCTTCTTATAAGGAAGTGTTGAAGTGTATTGTAGATAATAATTATTCTCGTATACCTGTTTATCAGGATAATGAGGATAATATTCGAGGTATTTTGTATATCAAAGATTTACTTCCACACCTTAACAAGCCTGATAATTTCCGTTGGCAGAGTCTTATTCGTCCTCCTTATTTCGTACCGGAAACCAAGAAAATTGACGACTTACTTCGTGAATTCCAGGAGAACAAGGTTCATATCGCAATTGTTGTTGATGAATTTGGAGGAACAAGTGGACTTGTAACTCTTGAAGATATACTTGAAGAAATCGTAGGCGAGATCAATGACGAGTACGACGAGGAAGAGAAGACTTACTCTAAGTTGAGCTATAACACATATATTTTTGAAGGCAAGACCCTTCTTAGTGACTTCACTAAGATTCTGAATATCGACGACGATGAGTTTGCCGATGTTGAGGGCGATGCCGATACGCTTGCCGGTTTACTTCTCGAAATAAAGGGCGACTTCCTTAGTCTTCATGAAAAGGTGGATTATAAGAATTACGAGTTTGAAGTCTTGGAAATCGAAGAGCGCCGAATTAGTAAAGTAAAGGTCACCATTCATCCGAAGGCTAAAGCCGTGGCTAAAACTGACAAAGAATAGCTGTGTAGAAAAGAAAGATTGAAATGAAAGTTTTTCATCCGTCAGTTGATATTGTAATAGCAATTACTAAAGTTCCCTTTAAAGAAGCTTTGAATGCGCGTGAGAGGGAGCGTCAGGCTATTGATAATCTTCTTAGGCAACTGCTTGGAAACTATGAATTGACTCATAACGAGAGTGGAAAGCCTGAATTGAAAGGGTGGAATATCAGTATTTCTCATAGCTTGAATCGTCAGATTGGCTTTGCTGCTGTTATTCTGTCAAGAACTCATATTGTAGGAATTGACATTGAATACCGAAGTGAACGTATAATGAAGATAGCTGACCGCTTCCTTCGTGACGATGAGAAACCTTCTACAGTTGAAGACAATTTAGTTTATTGGTGTGCCAAAGAGGCTGTCTATAAACTATTCTCAGCTGAAGATTTGACCTACCAACAGATGCGGGTTAACAGCCAAATGACAGAAGTTGAAAATCTTAAGAGTAATACATTGGCACATATTGACACAATGATTACTAATGAATATGTCCTTGTCTGGACTTCAAAATAATCGATTAATGGAAGTAAGAATAAAGAGAATCTACTCTGCGCCTAGCCAAGATGACGGCTTACGTGTGCTTGTTGACCGTTTATGGCCTAGGGGGATAAAGAAAGAAAACGCTCATATTGACCTTTGGATAAAGAATATTGCTCCTTCAACAGAACTTCGGAAATGGTTCTCACATGATGTCAATAAATGGACGGAATTCCAAGAGAAATACAAGCAGGAATTAGCTGATAATCCCTCTTTTGATTCCTTCAAGGAACAGATTGCTGATAAACCCGTAGTAACTCTTCTTTTTGGAGCTAAGGATGAAGAGCATAACAATGCTGTTGTCCTTGCATCATTATTAAATTAAACACTGAAACTTAATATCTAAAAAAATATAAACAATATATTTTTTCTTTGGCATTCACGTGAAAGTTCTTATATTTGCAAAAACTTTGAACAGAATGAAAAGAATCAATATATTAGCAATTATATTTATGTTTGGGCTCTTGGTTGCCCATGCTCAGGTTTTGCAAAGTGATGGGAAATCTTCTGTAGAGCCAATAGAACCACAGAGTTTGCAAGGTCCTCGTGAGGCAACTGAAGCTGAGAAGGAGTATGCCCGTCAATGGGAAAAGGATAAAGAAGAACAGGAGCAGATAGATTATAACTTGCCTTCTGTTGATGAGAATGGTCAAGTAGTTACTCCGGCTGACGATTACTATTACCCGTTTTGGGGTGGTTGGGGCTTTAACAGATGGCGACTTCATAAAGGATTGAATGTCAATATCGGTGCTTCTGCATTTGTAACGTCTGGTAATGGTTGGGGAACTCATGGCGGCTTCACTCAGGACGTAAGCCTTATGTACGTCACCAATTTATCTAAGAAAGCAACGCTAGCTGTTGGAGGCTATTTCAATAATATGCAATATCGTGGCGATAATTACACTACGGCAGGCGTATCGGCTCTGTTCGGCTATCGGTTTAATGAGCATTGGAGTGCGTATGCATTTGTTCAGAAAGCATTCAACAGTGATAATTTCGGACCTTCATACAGCTATTATAATCCGTATGGAGGTTATTATGGCGCTTACGGCGGCTTTTATCGTCCTGCATATTGGGGCGGCTATGGATATGCCTCCGGAATGTATGGTCCAATGGATAATCGCTTTATGGATAGGATTGGCGGTGGCGTAACTTACCAATGGGGTGAAAATAATCAGAACTTCCTGTCTATTCAGATAGAAGTAGACCATGTTCCAAACCAGCATTGGGGTTATGACACCAGAAGGTATGATTATCCGGTAAGATAAGTTTCGTCGTAAACAAAATAATAAAAGGTATCCAATTGATTTTTAATTGGATACCTTTTTTCGGTTCGACTAGCATGTATATCGGCTAATGGGTGCAAGTCCCTAGCAGACCCTAGTAGTGGGAACTGCCCAGCCAGAGAGACAAGGGTGTCCATCGCGAG
>OMZV01000009.1 GCA_900315635.1 uncultured Prevotella sp. | reverse complement strand
ACCGGGATACAAGTCGAAAAAGGTAGGGAGAAAAAGAGGAAGGCCAAAGAAAAACGAGTCGTAGTAGGTTATCGCTACAAACTAATTGAAAATTCAGATGAGTAAAATCGTGATGGTCGATGATAAGCCGATGCTCGACGGCGGTATAATTGACTCTATTCCTGTGGAGCATTCGATGGCGGTAGGGCACCCCTTCAATGTAATAGTAACAACCCACAGCAAAGGCTGGCGGGACAACGGACACGACCGCAAGCAGCCTAAGTTCATCTACCGCAATTATCCCCGTCTTCGGGTTCTGTTGAGCCATCGTCTTGAGGCTTACAACCGTCAGATGGATCTTGTCGACGAACTGGAAACCAGCGGGCAGGCGGTAGTCATTCGCCCAGAGGCGCCAGTTACAGTCGGACGAATGGAAAAGGATATATCCAAATTGGAAGCTCTCTATGAGCAGGGCTTCCGAAATGGCGAGAAATTCATTTCCAAGTATATTGATTGAGGAATAAAAAAGAGTGCCTTTCCGGGGATGGAGGCACTCTTAAAGATAATCAAAGATAGACTTGTTACTATCTCATTCAAAAGGAACAATTATACTAAAGACATAATTCCTTGTGCAGTGTTTTCAGGTACTTATAGTCAAATGGAATCTATTATAATTCTTTTTTTGGAAAGTTAAGCTCTGTTTTTTGAATCAACTTGTTGTTTGTTTCTGATGCAAAGTTACATATATTTTTTGTAACGTGCAAGTGGCAAAACAGCCCTCTTGTGCGTATGTGTGCCTTAGTTGTGCTTAAGTAGTTTAAATTTGTGCCTGAACGTATCAAAAAAATCCTCTATAAGTTGAAGAACTTCTCACGCAGTTTCTTGCGGTAGATGCGTCCGACGGATACATAGTCTATCTTGTCGAACGGCGGAAAGAATTTGCATACGTTATTGGTCACCTCGACCAGATAGTTCATATTGATGATAAACTTTTGGTTGACCTGAACGAACAGAGGATCGAGAGCCAACAGGTTGTCGCCCTTGATGGTGCGGCGCAGCTTTATAGGTTTCTTGAATCCTGCCACAAGAGCTTCCCAGCATCGGGTGTCGGTATCGTAGCTGAACAGCCCTATGTCGGACTTGTCGACAAGGGTGAAGTCGACATTGTTTGTGTATAGCAGAAACTTGTTGTTATTGGTTATTGGCGCTTGTTTGGTGTCAACTGGTTCGTCATTGGATTCTTGCAGGCGCTCCATTACGGTGTCGAGTTCCTTCGGGTCAATTGGTTTCAGAAGTACGTCGAAGGCGCGCTTGCGGAATGCCGGAAGGATGTATTTATCGTAGGAAGTGTAGATTATGACCCGGCACTCGCCGCTGCTTAGGAATGAGGAACGTTCGAGGAAGTCGAGTCCTGATATGTCGGGCAGCTCAACGTCGAGGAAGAGTACGTCTGGTCGGACATTCATTACGAGCTCCAGCCCGCTGAATCCTGTCGATGCTATGCCTTCGACTTGGGCAAAAGGGAATTTGCCTAATTTCTTCTGTAGGTCTGCAGATGCTTTCTGGTTATCGTCGATTATTACAATTTTCATGTTTCCGGTTTGTATATTTGCTTATGATTGGCTATTTATCAACCTATGAAGGGTATTTTATTCCGTCAGGTATGTCGATTGTTGCTTCGCATCCGGCTACTGTTCCGTCGTCGTTGACCTTGTTGTGGAGCGAGAACTGGATGTGCTTGCTGTTTTGTTCGTTGATTACCGCAATAGTCTGACGTATCACGTTTAGTCCTGTGCGGCGTCTGTTACGGGCACTCCGCATGTCGAATCCCGGTCCATTATCGAGCACGGACACGTGGGTGATCTTGTCATGGCGGTGGACGCTGATGGTAAGAACCTTGTGACCCTTGCGTCCCATGAATGCATGGACGAAGGCGTTCTCGACAAGAATCTGTATGAACATCGATGGTCCCATGGCTTTCTTCGGGTCGATGCCGTCGTCGATGTCGACTTTGTAAGTGAAGTCGTCATCGGCTAGCAGACTCTTCTCAACCCTGACATACTTATCTACAAAGTCGAGCTCGTCGGCTAGCGAGACAGTCATGTTGCCAGCCATGTCGAGGTTGGCACGTATGAGTTTCGACAGGTCGAAGAGCTCATCGGCTTCCTTGTTGTCGGCTTCAACGATACGGTTGTTGAGCACGTTGAATACAAAGTGAGGCGATATGCGGTTGCGGGCACTCTCCAGACGGAGTTGCATGACCTGCATTTGCAAACGGAGCTTGCGGCGGCGGGATCGCAGGATGAGCACGATGACAGCCATGAGCAGTACAACCGCCGACGCTATTGCCACTACCAACCACAAACGGGCGGTGGTTATTTCGGCTTCCTTATGCTCTATTCGCAGGCTGTTGTGCAGTTGGAGCGTATCCTGAGTATACTGGGTTACAATGTCGGTGGCACGCATGTTCATGCGGTTGTGCTCTAGAGAGTCGTTCTCGGCATTGTCCGACTTTAGATTCTCGTAGGCTGCATGCCAGTCGCCACGCTGCTCGTAATACTGGCGGAGATACTTGTTGCGTATCTGCCTCATACTGAACAGTATCGTCTTCTCGTCGGTCTTGTCTTGATTGATGATGTTGCTTGCGGCATTGGTATCACCACGCTTGGTGGCTATACCCAGTCGGATGCTCTGGCAATAGTATTGAGCCGTGGCATCGCCGGTCTTCTTCCAGAATGGCTCTACCTTATTTATATAGTCTTCGGCTTTGTTTAGGTCGCCGAGGTTAAGGTAAATGTCGGCAAGGTTCAGCTCGCAAAGGTACATATCGAAGTTGTCAGTCATCTTGTTCTTGACCAGATGATTGTACATTCTGCGATATTGCTTGAGTGAATTCTTGTAGTCCTTGAGATAGTAATAATAACAACCGTAGTTGTTGAGGAAGTAAGCCTGCATGCTCACCGGCATGTCGTTAAAACTCTTATCGGTCTGTTGATAGAGCTGCAAAGCCCGCTTGTCGTCACCGAGTTGCTGGTAGATCATCGCCAAACCCATGTATAGAGTGACGTTATCCTTCTCCGGCAATTTCAGTGAATCGGAAATAAACAATGCGCGGCGGTACCATCCTGCTGCATCGGGCAACTGGTTCTTGAAGTTGTATGCGTCGCCGAGATTTGCGCAGATGTTTGGAGCCTGGTCTTTCTCGTCGCTCTGCATTAGCAGGTCGTAAGCCTGATGGTATAAGTCGATTGACTTGTCAGTGTCTTTGTGGAAGAAGTGCATCCTGCCAGCTTCGATGTTGTAAGCGTAGGCAAGCATGGCACGTTTGCGTGAGTTGTTGGGGTTGGCGGCGAACTGTTCTGTTCGCTTTATCCAAATATTGGCGGAGTCTTGAGTAGGAGAGAGGATATAGTATTTAGCCAGACGGATGGCAGCTTCGTAATAGCTTGTGCTGTCTTTGGCTTCACGCATAAGATCGTAAGCCATCGACCGTGCCACAGGTGATTTGCTCCCGATGGAGTCATCAAGATTGGCAAGCTTCGATTCATATTCATTACCCGACTCTTTGTCCCCACAAGATATGGTCAGAAGGATGAATGGAATGAGAAGCAGGATGTAGTATAGTTTGTTCCTTTGGCTTCGCATATTTGTGTTATTTTAGTTGCAAATTTACTTAAAATAATTTGAAAAGCCAAAACTCGTTTGCTAAATATTTATTCGTTTTAGCCACCAAAAGTGACGTTTAAGCACGGAAAAGTGACATTTAAGCACGAATGTTGCAGTTTAAGCACAAAAAAGAGATGCATAAAATATTATGCACCTCTAGACGATATTGCGTTGATTTTCCTCCTTTTTTCTGTTATCAGGCAATATTATTCATCATTGCTCAGTCTTGTTGTCAAGCAGGTCGGGTCTCAGACGTTTGGTCCTCTCCATAGCCTGATCGAACTCCCATTGACGGATTTTAGCCTCGTTGCCGCTGAGCAGGATGTCGGGAACTTTCCATCCCTTGTATTCCCGTGGACGTGTATAGATTGGGGCGGCAAGCATGTCGTCTTGAAAACAGTCCGACAGGGCACTCTGGTCGTCGCTGATAACTCCCGGAACAAGGCGTACAACAGCGTCGGCAATGATGGCTGCAGGCAACTCGCCACCGGTAAGTACGTAGTCGCCGACGGATATTTCACGGGTGATGAGGTGGTCGCGTACACGCTGGTCTACACCTTTGTAGTGACCGGCAAGAATGATGATGTTCTTCATCATCGACAGGTCGTTGGCTACGTGCTGGGTAAACTGCTCGCCGTCAGGACTTACAAAGATTACCTCATCATAGTCGCGCTCAGCCTTCAGTGCTGATATTGCACGGTCGATAGGCTCAATCTGCATGACCATTCCTGCCTGTCCGCCAAATGGATAGTCATCGACACGACGCCATTTGTCGAGAGTATAGTCACGGAGGTTGTGTAAGTGAATCTCTGCCAAGCCTTTCTTTTCGGCACGGGCAAGTATACTTTCGTGTACGAATCCCTCAAGCATTTCGGGAAGTACGGTAATAATGTCTATTCTCATAACGCATGCAAAGTTAGTAATTTCTTTGCAATATTTTGATTATTCGTCATTGTTTTATTTTGGATTGTCTTTGTTTTGCAGTACCTTTGCAAATTGTTAAAATCATACATTAAATACTGAAAATGAAGAAATTGTTTTCCCTCGCCATCGCTTTGGTGGCAGCTTTTAGTTGTGCTCAGGCACAAAACATCCAGTTACATTATGATTTAGGCCACAGCCTCTACAAAGATTTGACACCACGGCAGAGTGTTACGACAACTGTCGAGATGTTCAAACCAGATACGTGGGGCTCTACCTTCCTGTTTATTGACCTCGACTACAAGAACGATGGTGTGAAGGGCTCTTATTGGGAGATTGCCCGAGAGTTCAACGTAACTAAGAACAAGCAGTGGGCGGCACACATTGAATATAATGGTGGCGCCGAGACCGGTGAGGTCAAGGACGACTATTATGGCAACCGTTACCAGCATGTCGTGCTGGCTGGTGGTGCATGGAACTGGCATTCGAAGGACTTCAACAAGACATTCTCTGTCCAACTCCTTTGGAAATACTACTTCGCCAACCATCACCGTGACTTCCGTCCGTTCAACAGCTGGCAGCTTACTGAGGTCTGGAGCACAACATTTGCTCACGGATTGTGTACGTTTGATGGCTATTGGGATACCTGGTATGACAAGACTGTCGATGGAAACATTGTCGTACAGTCGGAGCCACAGTTCTGGTTTAACCTGAACACTATCAAGGGATGGGAAAAAATAAAGTTGTCACTTGGCTCAGAGGTTGAGATAAGTAACAACTTTATATATAATGAGGACGGTCAGCATAATAAGTTCTATGCCATCCCTACCGTCGCTGCAAAGTGGACGTTTGATTAAGTAAACTTTTCCTGGAAGTCGTCCTCGGATATTATTGGAATGCCGAGCGACTTCGCTTTTTGGTTCTTTCCTGAAGTCGACGTTATATCATTATTTATAAGGTATGATGTCGACTTCGATACAGAGCCGGTGACCTTGCCACCTTGGCTCTCAATGTAAGCCTTTAACTCGTTTCGGTTCTTATAGTGATGGACATCGCCAGTTACGACGAATGTCAAGCCTTCGCATTTGTTGCCCTTTGCCGATAGGTCTTCTTGAGTTATGTTTAACTCGGGTAACAGATGGTCGATGTGCTCCTGATTCTCCGGATTCTTAAACCATTTCACGAACGACGCGCTCTTCTCCGGTCCGATGCCGGATATTGAGGCAAACACTTCCGGGTCGTTTGTCGTGCGGGCTTTCTCGATGAGCTCCTTGTAGTTGTAAGCTCCGAGGAGACGGGTGCAGACATCCTGCCCTACCAATGGAATGTTTAGGGCGAAGAGGAAACGGCGGGCTTCGACGTTGCGGGCGTTCTCGACAGCATGAAGAATATTCGAAGTACTCTTGTCGCCGAAACCTTCGAGGTGACGAAGTACAGGTGCATGTTCGGCAAGATGGAATATGTCGGCATATTCTGTTATCCATCCCATGTTGATGAACTTTTGCAGAGTCTGCTCTGACAGACCATCGACATTCACTCCCGGCTTGCTTACAAAACGAGCGAACTTCTTAAGCTGCTTGGCAGGACATGCCGGGTTGGTACAATGAAGAGTTTCCGTTCCGCTTGCTTCGCTTTCTTTTACTTCCGTAGGTGATCCACAGACAGGACATTTCTCTGGTATCATGAAAGGTCCGACTGGTTCAAGGACTTTTATTACCTTCGGGATAATCTTGTTGGCTTTGATAACGCTCAGCCTGGTTCCTTTGCCTCCAATACCCAAACGCTTGCATTCGGATATGTTGCAGAGAGAAGCCCTCTTGACGGTGGTGCCTTCCAACTCTACGGGCTTGAAGACAGCCACCGGTGAGATGGTTGATGTGGCACACGACCACTCGATGTGGTCGAGTTCTGTCTCGGCACTCTCGTCCTGCCACTTGAAAGCATAGCCTGCGCGTGTGGCATGATGTCCGGTAACGGAACCCGTCGAAGCGTAAACAGTATCATCGTATGCTATGACAAGTCCGTCGACGGGGTAGGGGTTCTCACGGTTTGTGACACGGAGAGTCCATTTGTCTATCTCTGCCTGTATGTTCTGTATTGTCGGATTGCCGATTAGCTCATGGTCGACGACTTTGAAACCTTCGCCGGTGAGCCAGTCCATCCGCTTGCCCCAGCTCTGAATCTCGTCGTCGGTGTAAACGAGAGTGAATGGAATCCAATGGATATGGCGCTGCTTAACCTCATCGACATCCTTCAGCGTGAGTGAGCCTGAGGCAAGGTTGCGTGGATTGGCATACTCCTCGTCGCTCTCCATATTGAACTGCTCGAAGTCGGCATAGCTTATTACTGCCTCGCCACGGATAACGACATGACCGGTGTATTTAATCTTTGGCAATATGCCACTGATGGCAGGTGCAAGGTTGGTTATGTTTGTTCCGATATGTCCGTCACCACGGGTAACGACCTTCGTAAGCCTTCCATTGTCGTAAGTGACGACCAGTGTCAGTCCGTCCAACTTCCACGACAACCATATAGGTCTGCCTTCAGCCCATTTTACAAGGTCCGTTGCCTTCTTGGTCTTTGCCAGGGAAAGTGCCGGAAACTCATGCTTTTCTTTTTGTCCGGCAACATTGTCAGCACTGACATTGTGTGTCGGAGAATCGGGAAAAACGGTGCCTGTTTCCTGTTCCAGCTTCTTTAGCTGGTCGAACATTGCGTCCCACTCGTAGTCGGTCATTATCTCGCCCTGACCGTTATAGTAAGCATCGGACGCTTTATTAAGTTTCGAGACGAGTTCTCTCATCTGTTGTTCTTTGTCTTCCATTGTCTTTAGCGATAAATAAAATAAGTTCCTCCGCCAGACTGGCAGTACTTCTTCAATAGCTCTTGGATGTACTCCGCATTCTCACTGACACGTTGCTCGTTGCCGTCATAGCCGTTGATTAAAACAACAAGATGGGTCGTATTGATGTCAATCTTCGTGCGCTCATTGTCGGATGTCGGTGTTCCAACACCACCTTTTGCGTCTCGATAGACGGGCAGTCCGGCTATGTTTATCATTCCTCGTCCAATACCTTCGTATGGCTCTCCCTCACGTCCGACACCAAGTGTCAGCGTGTCGCCAACGAACTTGTCGGCGTCGAAGCCTCCGATGGAATAACCGTAAGCTATACTTGCAACATTGATGAGGTCAACAAGTGTGTCAATCTGATAGAGTTCCTTGCCCTTGAGCATTCGCCGGATAAGAGCCTCTGATGCCGGACGATAGCGTGAAGGGTCTTTGCCGCAGGCACGATAAACACGGCGGGTTGCCGCAATGGAAGGAATCTCCTTCAATGTTTCTGTCGTCAGCGTCTGCTTGAACTTCTCGCCAAGCTCATGAATCTCGTCCCAGAGCGGTTGGCAGAACTTGGAGTTGACTACTTGTGCGTCAATACATGCGCCAACGAACCCCGGGCACACGTTTTCTATCTCTTGAGAAACTATTACTTTGACCATTTGCTTGTCATTAATTCAATTAGTTTACGGTCAGCCTCAGTCCAGTTAAGGCTGGAAAGCTCGTCGACGGTCAGCCATTTGGCATCTAAGTGTTCAAGAAGCTTGAAGTCCTTGTTGCGTGCGATGCAGTCGAAGGCGGTGAGGGTAATGGAAAAGTCGGGATACTCATGTTCAACGGAACCAAGCTGTTTGCCTACATAAATATCCCAGTCCATTTCCTCTTTTATCTCCCTTATCAGTGCAGCTTCCGGACTCTCTCCTGGTTCAATCTGCCCACCGGGAAACTCCCAGTGCTCGCTGACGTATGGCTTCTTCGAGCGGCACCGTTGTGTGCATAATATCTTGTCGCCGTCTCTGACAACGGCGCATACTACATTCAAATGTTTATTTGTCATGGAGTGATTTTTTTATCTGATATTATATTGTTTTCTTTCAATATTATATTGTTTTCTGCAAAAATAGTTATTTTTTTGAAAAAATAAGTGTAATCGTTTGAAAAACATTTGGTGGTAACAAAAATTTAATGTAATTTTGCAAGCGTAAGTAAAAAAATATTTTTAGTATATTCTTGAGTAAATTTAGTTTTATACCAAAGTACTAGCATTCCTCGGCGTCGTGAGACGGCGGGGTTTTTTGTTTATAGACGTTTTGTGCTATATTCATTTCCTATTCTATTCATTTGCCATCTTCAAATAAATTAGGCTTGCGCTTGCGTGCCTCTTCAAGTGAAAGGATCTCTTCTTGCTTCTTCTTATACTCGTCACGCATGGAAGCGTATTGCTCGTTCAGTTCATCCTCAAGTTTCTTCTCATCGTCTTTATTCATGATTCGAGCTGCTGCCAGAGGCTCTTGTGCGGCATCCTTTATCCACATTACAGGTCCGCCATATACCGGAGCAATCTTCAAAGCAACGTGCAAAGGACTTGTTGTTGCTCCACCAATCATCAGAGGAATGTCCATGCCTGCCTTGCGAAGTTCCTTGGCTACATTGACCATCTCGTCGAGTGAAGGGGTTATCAGTCCGCTGAGTCCAATCATATCGACATGTTCCTCGCGTGCCTTCCTGACTATTTGCTCTGCAGGAACCATCACTCCCATATCAATAACCTCATAGTTGTTGCATGCCATGACGACACCAACTATATTCTTTCCTATGTCATGGACATCACCTTTGACCGTAGCAAGGAGAATCTTTCCAGCGCTGACAGTATCTTCTTTCTTCTCTGATTCCATGTACGGCTTAAGAATCTCGACAGCTTCTTTCATCGTCCGGGCAGTCTTTACCACCTGTGGTAGGAACATCTTACCGGCTCCGAACAGCTCACCTACTACATTCATGCCGTCCATAAGAGGACCTTGAATAATGTCGACGGCATGCGGGTATTTCTTCAATGCCTCATGAATGTCCTCGTCAAGATGCTCGGTGAGTCCCTTTCGAAGCGAATATTTCAGTCGCTCTTCCACCGGTTGGCTTCGCCATGCTTCGCCGGTTCCTTCTGTGTGTAGGGCAGGCGAGTTACCATTCCCTGCTGCCTTGGCTGCTTTTTCAGCTGCTTTCTGCTCGGCAATCTTGGCTGCAAGGTCGATGAGCCGTTCCTGTGGTGACTCCGTTTCGCCATCGGTGTGACGGTTAAGCACAGCGTCCTCGATTATCTTAAGGTGGTCGGCAGGAATGTCTTCGTAAGCAACCTTTGTTGCAGGGTTTACTATTCCGAAGTCCATTCCGTTCTGGATAGCGTGATAAAGGAACACCGCATGCATAGCCTCACGGATATAATTGTTGCCACGGAAAGAGAAAGACAGATTAGACACGCCACCGCTGACGTGAGCCCCTTTAAGGTTCTGCCTTATCCAATGGGTGGCACGGATGAAGTCTACAGCATAGTTATCGTGCTCAGGAATACCGGTAGCTATAGAAAGAATGTTCGGATCGAATATTATATCGTAAGGCTTCATGCCAACCTCTTCGGTCAGAATGTGGTAAGCCCGCTCTGCAATTTCTATCTTCCGTTCGTAAGTCGTAGCCTGTCCTTGCTCGTCGAAGCACATAACAACCACTGCTGCCCCATAACGCATAATGTCACGGGCATGGCTCTTGAACTCTTCCTCGCCATTCTTCAGGGAAATAGAGTTGACGATGCCCTTGCCCTGAATGCATTTCAGTCCTGCAACGATAACATCCCATTTCGACGAATCAATCATTATCGGCACACGGGCAATCTCCGGCTCACACGAAACCATATTGAGGAAGTTCACCATCTCCGCTTTGGCATCAAGCAGTCCGTCGTCCATGTTGACATCAATGACAAGAGCCCCGTCGTCGACCTGCTTACGGGCAATAGACAAAGCTTCGTCATATTTCTTCTCATTTATAAGTCGAAGGAACTTCCGGCTGCCAGCCACATTGCACCTTTCGCCAACATTATTAAATGTTGCGACCTTGCCCGGTTCGGCATCAATGACCTCGTGGACATCGAGTCCGGAAAGAAGCAAATGGTTATAAGGCTTTGCAACGACATGGGGCTTCTTGCCTTCTGCCAGTGGAATATACTTTGCGATAAACTCATCGTCGGTGCCACAACATCCGCCGACAATGTTGACAAGTCCCTCATCAATGAACTCGCCAATCTCCGGAGCCATTGACTCGGCAGTCTCATCATACAGTCCCAGTTCGTTTGGCAGTCCGGCATTCGGATAAGCACTAATATAATAAGGCGCTTTTTCGCCCAGCTCCTTTATGTATGGCTTCATCTGAGGCGCACCGAAAGAGCAGTTCAGTCCAATGGAGAAAATAGGATAAGACGATATCGAAGCAAGGAAAGCGTCAAGTGTCTGACCGGACAATGTCCGACCTGCCAAGTCGTTAACCGTGACCGAAAGCATTATCGGCAAATCCTTGCCCGCCTTTCCGGTCTCGTTCATTGCCGCATCTATGGCAGCCTTTGCGTTCAGTGTATCGAAAATGGTTTCAATTAGAAGCGTGTCAACACCACCTTCGATAAGCCCGTCTGTTTGCTCACAGTAATCGTCATACAACTCATCATAAGTAAGATCACGCTTGGCAGGGTCACTCACATCAGGGCTCATCGAGAGCGTGAGGTTGGTAGGACCGATGGAACCGGCAACGAATCTCGGCTTGTCGGGCGTCGAGAACTCATCGGCACACTGCCGCGCAATCTGTGCTCCACGCAGAGCCATCTCGCGGGAATATTCCTGCAAGTGGTAGTCGGCTTGTGAAACCCTTTGCGACGAGAATGTGTTTGTTTCGATTATGTCTGCGCCCGCACGCAGGTAGCGACGATGAATGTCAGCAATGGTCTGTGGATGAGTGATGTTCAGCATGTCGTTGTTGCCTTTGTAAGTAATCATCTTCAACAAAGGCAGACTGCCCCGAAAGTCTTCCTCGGTCAGTCCGTACGTCTGAATCATCGTACCCATTGCTCCATCGAGAATAAGTATTTTGTGTTGTATTGCCTCTCTAATATCCATTAGCTTATCCTGAATTTCACTACAAAGTTACTAATATTATTGAAATAACCAAATCACAATCCCGAAATTCTGCCTTATTTAATCCGGCATCATCAAGTCGGACATAATCATATCACTGACAAAAATACCATCAATGGTCAACGATAGCCAGTGACCGTCACATTTCATTTCGCCCGCTTTAATGTACTTGTCGGCAGTCGCCATTATATATCTTCGATACTTTTCCGGCATATCGTCCAGACTGATTCCTTCCTTGGTCCGCAATGCCGTCATGACCATATCGTCATAGTGAGTCTGCCCGTCAATATCTTCCGATTGAGCAGGTCGAACGCCATTCTCAATGGAACTGATATATTTCTCCAGATTACTGACATTCCACGACCGGCTGTGACCCGAATACGAGTGAGCCGACGCCCCCAAGCCGATGTACGGAATGTTGTGCCAGTATGATGAATTATGTCGTGAGCGCCTGCCTGGCAGAGCGAAGTTGCTAATTTCGTAGTGCTCATAACCAGCCTCGGAAAGCTTCTCACACAGAGTGGCATACATCTTCCTGTATAGCTCATCGTCTATTTCCTTTACCTTGCCCTCACTCAGCATTCGATAGAGCGGAGTGCCTTCCTCATATTGCAGGCTATATGCAGAAATGTGCTCCGGTCGAAGGCTGATAGCAGTGTCAACGTCGCTGGTCCAATCGAAAAGAGTCTCATTCGGGAATCCGAACATCAAATCGATGGATACATTGCCAATGCCATGCTCCCTCAGAAGTTTCATAGCCTTGAATACCTCTGAAGAATTATGCCTTCGATGAATAAACTTCAGCCGTGAGTCCGAAAAAGTCTGCGCACCCATTGACACACGGTTTATCGGTGTCAGTCTTAGACCCATGCAGAACTCTTTGGTAACATCGTCGGGGTTGCATTCCATTGTAACCTCCATCGAATCCCAGTCAGGAGCATATACCTTATTTATATATAGGAATATCCTTTGCATATTCTCGGCTGAAAGCAGACTTGGTGTGCCGCCTCCGATATAAACTGTCGACAGGCTTCCCTGCAGCTCGTCCTTACACATCTCCATCTCACGGCATAGCGCACTGACATACCGGTCCTGCTCATGGGCAAGAGTGGTAGAGTAGAATCCGCAATAAATGCACCGGCTGGCGCAAAATGGTATGTGAATGTATAATCCAGTCAACTTATGAAACTATTATCAATTTATCAAGCCACCTTGTGTCAGGTGTCAATTTTCCGCAAAAGTACTAATAAGAATTAAAATATTTAAGGTTTTTGCCCGATATTTTTGGTTGTTTCGGAATTAATCAGTAACTTAGTCGGCTGAAATGCGAAACCAACAATTTCGCATCGATAGTTACGAACACAGTACTAACAACTTAAGTCTATATCAATATGAGAGTATATCAGACAAACGAGATTAAGAACATTGCCTTGCTTGGCAGTGCGGGTAGCGGCAAGACCACGCTTGCCGAGAGTATGCTGTTTGAGGCCGGTGTCATCAAGCGCCGTGGCACAGTTGAGGCTAAGAACACAGTCAGCGACTATTTCCCAGTAGAGCAAGAGTACGGCTACTCTGTGTTCCCAACTGTTTTCCATGTCGAGTGGAACAACAAGAAACTGAATGTCATTGACTGCCCGGGCTCAGACGACTTCGTTGGTGGTGCTATCACAGCACTCAACGTTACCGATACAGCCGTAATCCTCATCAACGGACAATATGGTCCGGAGGTTGGCACACAGAATGCCTTCCGCTATACCGACAAGCTTAACAAGCCGGTAATCTTCCTTATCAACCAGCTTGATTCAGACAAGTGCGACTTCGACAATATCATCAATTCGATGAAGGAGATCTATGGTCAGAAGTGTGTACAGATACAATATCCTGTTACAACAGGTCCTGATTTCCATGAGATTATCGATGTCCTTATCATGAAGAAACTCTCTTGGGGACCTGACGGCGGTGAGCCAAAGCGTGAGGATATTCCTGAGGAAGAGATGGATAAGGCAATGGAACTGCATGCTGCTCTTGTTGAGGCTGCTGCCGAGAATGACGAGGGACTGATGGAGAAATTCTTCGAGGAGGAAACCCTTACCGAGGATGAGCTCCGCCAGGGCATCCGCCAGGGACTTGTCACACGTTCTATCTTCCCTGTCTTCTGTGTCGATGCAATCAAGGATATGGGTGTTCAGCGCCTGATGGAATTCCTTGGCAATGTTGTTCCGTTCGTAAGCGATATGCCGAAGGTTCACAATACTCGTGGTGAGGAAGTTTCTCCTGACTCTAATGGTCCGGAGAGCCTCTACTTCTTCAAGACCGGTATGGAGCCGCACATCGGTGAGGTCAGCTACTTCAAGGTAATGTCCGGAAGCGTTAAGCCGGGCGACGACCTTACCAATGCTGACCGTGGTTCTAAGGAGCGCATCGGACAGATTTACGCTTGCGCCGGTGCAAACCGTATTCCTGTCGACCAGCTCAATGCCGGAGATATTGGCTGTACTGTAAAGCTTAAGGATGTCAAGACTGGTAATACTCTTAATGGTAAAGGTACAGACGAGCGCTTTGACTTCATCAAATATCCTAACTCAAAGTATTCCCGTGCCATCAAGGCTAAGAATGCCGGTGATACTGAGAAGCTTATGGCTGCATTGCTTAAGATGCGCCAGGAGGATCCGACATGGGTTGTCGAGCAGAGCAAGGAACTCAAGCAGACCATCGTTCACGGTCAGGGAGAATTCCACCTGCGCACACTGAAATGGCGTCTGGAGAATAACGAGAAGATTCCTGTAGAGTTCGAGGAGCCTAAGATTCCTTATCGTGAGACCATTACCAAGCAGGCTAAGGCAACCTACCGTCACAAGAAACAGTCGGGTGGTGCCGGTCAGTTCGGTGAGGTATCGCTCATCGTCGAGCCGTACGCTGAGGGAATGCCTGATCCAACAGTCTACAAGCTCGGTGGTCAGGAGTTCAAGATAAACATTAAGGGCAAGGAAGAGCGTGACCTGCCATGGGGCGGAAAGCTCGTGTTCATCAACTCTGTCGTTGGTGGTGCTATCGATGCACGCTTCATGCCGGCAATCCTCAAGGGTGTTATGGACTGCATGGAGAGCGGACCTCTCACCGGTTCGTATGCCCGCGACGTGCGTGTTGTTGTCTATGACGGTAAGATGCACCCGGTTGACTCTAACGAGTTGTCATTCACATTGGCTTCACGCCATGCATTCTCTGAGGCATTCAAGGCCGCAGGACCTAAGATTCTGGAGCCTATCTATGACCTGGAGGTTTTCGTACCTGCCGACTTCATGGGTGATGTAATGTCCGACTTGCAGGGTCGTCGTGCCATGATTATGGGTATGGACACTGAGGCTGGCTATCAGAAGTTGCAGGCAAAGATTCCTCTCAAGGAGCTCTCCAACTACTCTGTAGCACTGAGCAGCCTCACCGGCGGACGTGCTTCGTTCACGGCTAAGTTTGCTTCATACGAACTTGTTCCTAACGATCTCCAGCAGAAGCTTATCGCTGAGCACGAGAAGGAAACAGCCAATGAGGAATAACCTGTCGGTGTGATTTATCATTCCTATAAATAATTTCAGTGGGGGGATGCGCTTTCGGGCGTATCCCCTTTTTCATTGTTATATACTGGAATATGTCTGCTCTGTAGAAGCCTGATTATCAACCGAATTCTAAAAGATACCGTTTTAGCTTCTAATCGGGTATCTTTTAGCTCGTAATTCGGTATCTTTTACTTTCTAATTGGGTATCTTTTAGAAAATTGCCGGAATTGTGCCCTTTCGTATTTAAAATCCTTATAAATAAGGATTGATAATGTGTGGCTTTCTTTGTATCTTTGCACCTGCGAATGAGAAAACAATATACCCATAATATGAATAAGACAACCCTGGCGGCTATTGCAGTACTTTCTGTAATGACCCTTCCGGCAATTGCCGATGAAAACAACACAAACACAGCAAGTACTAAACTGGCTACAAAGACGGTTGAACTGAGTGATACATCACGAGTCTATGATATTGATGAGGTGGTGGTCGTCGATCAACCGAAGGAAAGTTTCCGACTTCGTCAACAGCCATTGAGCAGTTCTTCGTTTTCAACAATGGCTCTGAAGAACCTTAACACACAGGACATCCGTCAGCTTTCGGCTTATGTTCCGGCATTCACCATGCCTGACTATGGTTCTCGCTACACATCGTCAATGTACATCCGTGGCATTGGCTCGCGTGTCAATTCTCCGGCTGTAGGATTCTACGTTGACGGAATGCCGATACTGAGCAAGAACGCATTCAACTTCCATACTTACGGACTCGAAAGAGTAGACATTCTCCGTGGTCCTCAGGGCACGCTTTACGGTATGAATACCGAAGGTGGACTCGTCCGTATGTACACCCACAATCCATTTGAGTATCAGGGCACTGACGTCAACTTGTCGATTGGTACAAGGCTTTGGCGTAAGGCAGAGGTCAGTAACTACAAGAAAGTCAGTGACAAGTTTGCTTATTCACTCGCCGGATTCTATGACGGACAGAACGGATTCTTCAAGAATCAGTATAATGGCGATCATGCCGACCTATTCAATGAGTTTGGCTTCCGCGGTCGCAGCATCTGGAAGCCAACCGACCGGTTGACATTCGACCTCATGGCTGACTATCAGTATGTCAACCAGAACGGATTCCCTTACGGACAGGTAATTACTAAGGATGAGATTGCAGCTGCCGACATCACTTCTCCTATTTATAGCCTTAAGGCTGGAACACAGTCGCCGTCGCAGAACCGTCAGAGCACTTACAGAAGGAATTTCCTCAATACTGGTCTCGGAATAAAGTATGCCGGTAATGGCTTCGACCTTAATTCAATGACAACCTACCAGTTCCTGCATGACAATATGCTCATGGACATCGACTATCTGCCACTCGATTACATGCACATGACCCAGCGCCAGTTGCAGAACTCACTGACTGAGGAACTGTCGATAAAGAGCCGTAACAACAGTATCTGGCATTGGACATTCGGTGCTTTCGGCTCATACCAGTGGCTTAAGACTGATGCCAATGTCTATTTCGACAGCGAAATGAATAACATGCTTTCGAACATGATAAACAACTATGCCTACAACGGAATGCTCAACGCTATGGCTAACCGTATGGCTCAGCAGATGATTGCACGCGGAATGCCGGAAGAACAGGCTCGTGCTGCCGCAATGATCGCGGCAAAGGCTGCTATAGAGCAGGCTGGGGGAGTGTCTATCGGAATGGACATGGGTTATGTTCCGGGTCTCTTCCACACACCGACTCTCAACTATGGTGTATATCATGAGAGCGACATCGATATAACTCCGCACTTCACTGCATCGCTCGGTCTGCGCTATGACTACAGCCGTGTGAAGGTCGACTACGCAACTTCTTCTCGTGTTGCAATGACAGAAAGCGTTATGGGTACAGACATCGCACCTGTAATTACTTCCATTCTGAATCATAGCGAGAAGAACCATTTCGACCAGTTGCTGCCTAAGATTGGACTTACTTACCGCTTCGACAATGGAAGCAACATCTACGCTACATGGTCGAAGGGTTACCGCTCGGGCGGCTACAACATACAGATGTTCTCGGATATTCTGCAGACTGAGGTCTCAGCTCAGGCTCAGACGGCACGTGCCGACGTGAACATTGAACACGATGCAGCTTACTATCAGCGTATTGCAAGAACCATTGAGTTCAAGCCGGAGACGAGCTGGAACTATGAGATAGGTACACATCTTAACCTCTTCAATAGTCAGGTTCATCTCGATCTGTCTGCTTTCTACATGCAGATTCATGACCAGCAACTGTCGGTTATGGCTGGCAACTATGGATTCGGTCGAATGATGACCAACGCAGGAAAGAGCCACAGCTGTGGTCTTGAGGCTACCCTTCGCGGAGCAGCACTTGCAAACCACCTCAACTATCGTCTGAGCTATGGTTTCACCAGTGCTGAGTTTGACGACTACATTGACTCCACTTCTACCGGCGCGCGTGTCGACTACAAGAACAAGAAGGTTCCGTTCGTTCCTCAGCATACTCTTGCTGCAGGTGCCGACTATCAGTGGGATATTGACCCGGCTGCTTTGCTCGACCCGACTAACAAGTTCGCTTTGCGCAGCATAACGTTCGGTATGAATCTTTCTTGTCAGGGACAGACTTGGTGGGATGAGGCTAACACTATCAAACAGCGTTTCTATGCTGTACTCGGCGCTCACGCCAACGGTGACTTTGGTCCGCTGAACATCAATGTATGGATTAAGAACCTGACTGATACTAAGTATAATACATTCGCCGTTCAGAGCTCTGCAACAGGCAGTAAGCTGACTTTTGCCCAGCGTGGCAATCCTTTCCAGATGGGAGTTGACGTCAGTTTCCACTTTTAGAAATTGTTGATTAAAATAATAATAGAAGAAAAATGGGGGCGATGGCATTTAGCCGTCGTCCCCATCTTGGTTGGTGTTTTACGAATATTTGATGTTAATTGTGTGTGAAGCCTTGCTTTATTTGCTCTTTACATAGTCGGTGAACTTGTACCGGCGATGAGTCTTTAGTGTCTCATGCTCCTCGGAGTGAACGGCTGTCCACCCTTCGGAATAATCCGGGAAGAAAGCATCGGCATTGTCGGGCGTTGACTCTATCTCGGTCATATACAGCTTCTCGGCTTTCGGAAGAGCCTGCTTGTAAAGGCTTTCGCCACCTATAATGAAGACATCTTCTTCCTTGCCGCAATGAGCCAGTGCTTCGTCCAGTGACTTGAAGGTGTCGCAACCGGGAAAGTCTGTTTGTGTCCTGCTAAGGACAATGTTCCTGCGGTCAGGCAATGCACCGCCCGGCAACGATTCAAATGTGTGTCGTCCCATTATAACCGTGTGCCCGGTTGTCAGCTGGCGGAACCGCTGCATGTCAGCCTTTATATGGTACAGCAATTTATTCTGATAGCCTATGGCGTTATTCTGTGCCACGGCAGCAATAATATTTAGTGTCATCTCTTGAATTTTGGTACTTAAACATTCCCTCCAAGCGGAGGGGTTTGTGGAGGCTCTATACGCTCACGGCTCCTGCAATGTGCGACCAAGGATGATAGTCGACAAGCTTGAAGTCCTCATATTTGAAGTCGAATATGCTCTTGACGTCTGGGTTTATGAGCATCTTTGGCAGTGGGCGAGGCTCACGGCTGAGCTGTAAACGGGCTTGTTGCAGGTGGTTAAGGTACAAGTGGGTATCGCCGGTAGTGTGGATAAACTCACCGGGCTTGAGCCCTGTGACCTGTGCCATCATCATTGTCAATAGCGCATACTCGGCAATATTGAACGGAACGCCGAGGAAGGTATCGGCTGAACGCTGATAGAGTTGCAGTGAGAGCTTGCCATTGGCGACGTAGAACTGGAACAGGCAGTGGCATGGCGAAAGTGCCATTTCCGGTAGGTCGGCAACATTCCAAGCGTTGACAACGATGCGGCGGGACTCCGGATTGTTCTTTATGAGGTCAACCGCATTCTGTATCTGGTCGATAGTGCCGCCACGGTAGTCCTTCCATGCACGCCATTGCTTGCCGTAAATAGGACCGAGGTCACCATTCTCGTCAGCCCATTCGTCCCAGATGCTGACTCCGTTGTCCTTGAGATATTTGATGTTTGTATCTCCACGGAGGAACCACAGCAGTTCGTAGATGATTGACTTGAGGTGCAGTTTCTTTGTCGTCAGAAGAGGGAAACCTTCTTCCAGATTGAAGCGCATCTGATTGCCGAAGACGCTCAGTGTGCCGGTTCCGGTACGGTCGCCTTTCTTTACTCCCTCGGTGAGTATGCGGTTGAGAAGTTGTAAGTATTGTTTCATATTATACGTGTGTCGTTTTTATTCTCCACTCTTGTGGATATAAGTTATTGGCACGGTTGCCGATATTGTTGGCAAAGCCGAGTCCTAGACCTTTGTAAGTTATTGTAACGATGCCTCGCGGGGTGTCAGCCGGCAGGGTTATTGCCTCACGGCGGAGATAGTTGATGGCTGTTTGGCGGTCAACGTCAATGTGGGGATAATCGTTCTCTTTCTGGTTTATCGACAATGCCAGTGATATGTCAGGTATTGTCTTCTTGCCTTTCTGGGTTGGCGGATTGATTCCGTGTGTCATTACTTTCAATCCCTTCTCCTTCATGCTAATCTTTCCTTCCTTTTTAAGGATGGTCGGGGTGGATCCTTGGGTTGGTTCCCCTTTCTTTCTCATCACTGCCATGAACAGTCCCTCGCCTTTTGTCTTGCCCGGAATGAAACGGTAGACGGGTAGGTTGCCTTTCAAGGCTCCCGTTATATTCCATTCTTCTTTCACACCTTCGAGCGCTATTGGGTCGGCTCCGAGATTGTCAATAATCCATTGGACATTTTCTTCGTCTTCATGAGCGTTGAACGTGCAGGTCGAGTAAATGAGTATTCCGCCGGGCTTAAGGCATTGCCATATATCCTCGACGATGGAGCGTTGGATCTTCCAGCATGAGTCAACGTTCGATGTACTCCATTCATTGATGGCGTTCGGGTCCTTGCGGAACATACCTTCGCCTGAGCATGGAACATCCGTTAGGATAACGTCGAATGTCTTCTTTGCCTTGGCATAGTCCTTGGCATAATTATTCGTGACAATTATGTCAGGATGTCCGAACTTCATAACGTTCTCGGCAAGTATGTTCGCACGTGTGCGGATGGGCTCGTTGGAATAGAGAATACTGCCTTCCGGCAATGCTGCCATAGCGCAAGTGGTCTTTCCTCCGGGCGCTGCGCAGAGGTCAAGCATCGTTACCGGTTCCTTAACCAACTGCCTGATGATGAAGTCGAGGAGCATGGAAGAGGCTTCCTGAACATAGTAGGCTCCGGCATGGAATAGCGGGTCGAGAGTAAATGACGGTCTTTCGCTTAGCAAGTAGCCGTCTTTTGCCCACGGAACAGGCGTTAATTGCAGTCCGTTTAGCTGTTCCTCGTCTTCCAAGTAAGCATCTTTTGCAACCTTGAAAGGGTTCAGCCGGATACTGACCGGTGGCGTGGCGGCAAGTCCGCTGATGAGCTTTGAATAGAGTTCTTCGCCCATCAGACTGCGTGTATATTCTTCAAATTCCTTTGGAAGTTGCATTATTCTATGTCTATGTCAAATGAATCATCACTGCCGGAGTTGTTGTCCTCTTGTGGCTTCGGCTTCGGAGGGTTCTTGAGATTGCCCTTGTCGTCGAACATCCCGTAGGTAGTACGCAGGACGATAAACTCTGTACGTCGGTTAAGCTGGTTGCAAATCTCCTGCTTGTCCTTGTCGAGCTTCTTGATAAAGTCTTCCGTTAGGACATCGTTCTCCTTAAGCCAAGGATACTTCTCGGTGAGTTTTTTGCGTATGGTCTTTGGCTTGCTCTTGCCATATCCGACAGGAGTCAGGCGGTCTTTGGCAATACCGTGCTCTACAAGATAAGCCACCACGTTGTTGGCGCGCTCCTGAGATAGTTTCTTATTGTATGCCTCTGAACCCTTATAGTCGCAATGGGCGCTGAGCTCAATGGTGACATTCGGGTTGTCCTGCAATAGTTTGACGAGCTCGTCGAGAGCCTTCTTCGATTCCGGTCGGAGCGTTGCCTTGTCGAAGTCGTAGAAGATGTTGTCAATCATTACAGGCACTCTTATGCTAGCCAACGGGAACTGAAGTGTGTACTCCTGGCTTTCAGTGACTGAATCGACCTTGAGCTCTTCTTTATGGTTGAGATAGCCTTTGCAAGAAGCGAGCATGATGTAATCGACTCCAGGTTTGATCACTTGCTCGAAACTACCATCGCCTTTGACGCTCAGCTTGAGGTTTGTGCCATCATCGCCTACCAAATAAACCTGAGCGGCAGGCAGTTCGTAACCTTCCATTTCATAAACCCAGCCCTTAACGGTCTGTACTATTTCCGGTAATTCAAAGCTATAGATGTGGTCCCAGCCACGGGCATCGTTGCGGTTGCTTGAGAAGAAGCCACGATTGTGGGGACCTTCAAATGTGCAACCGAAGTCGTCGCCTTGTGAGTTGAGCGGGTATCCGGGATGTTCCAAGTGGAACTTATGGTCGGCACCAACCTTGGCAATGAAGATGTCAAGTCCGCCAAGTCCGCCATGACCATTGCTTGAGAAGTACAAGTCGCCGTTCGGACGGAATGTAGGGAATTCCTCGTCGCCCGGTGTATTTATTGGTTCTCCGAGGTTTTCCACACCGCCTGTAGTTCCTCCGATAAGACGAACACGCCAAATATCAAGTCCGCCTTTTCCGCCGGGCATATCGCTTACGAAGTAAAGCCATTTGCCATCAGGGCTGATTGCAGGATGGGCAAAGCTGGAAAGCGTATCACGGCTTATCTCAAGTGGAGTCGCCTTGCCCCAAGAAGCATCCGAACGGTTGCTTACTGCTATCTGCGCATATCGTGGGTATGACGGGTCGGTCGTGCATTGGGTGATATACATCTCACGTCCGTCGGGCGAGAAAGCCGGTGTGCCTTCGTCATATTCTGTATTAAGTCCTGATTCAATGGTTTGTGGACGAGTCCAGTGTCCTTTGTCGTCCTTCTCACTATAGAAGATGTCGCCGGGCTTAACGCCAGTTATACCGCTGATCTCGTCGCCTTGAGCTTCGTTGCGTGTTGAAGTAAAATACAGCTGGTCGAACTGGTCACCGAATAGCATTGGTGAATAATCGGAGCGGCGTGAATTGAATATATCCATCTTCTTGACGATATATTTCGATGCTTCTTTCTTTTCAGCCGGTGCCGAATTGGCTGCTTCGAGTCCTTCCTTGGCTTCTTTGTTGTCAGGAACAGAGTCCAAAGCCTGCTGATATTCCTTTGCAGCTTCGCGGTAAGAGCCTTGCTTCATGAGGTTTTCAGCGAGCTTAATATGCGTCTCCGGGTCGTCCTGCTTGTATCGGATAACATTACGGTAGGCGGCAATAGCCTTTGCCGACTGGTCTATCTTGTCGTTGGCGAGCGCTATCTTCTGGCTTATCTTGCCTCTGAGCTCCCGCTGTTTTGGCGGAGTGCGCCTGTAAGCCTGCTTGTATTGGTCGGCGGCATCGTAGTATTCGCCTAGCGACAGGAATTTGTCGCCTCTCTTTATGTTCCTGTCGGCTCCGCAGGAAACAAGCAGAAGGGCAATGGCAAATATGATATTGTATTGTATAACTGTCTTCTTAGTCATACTTTTAATAACGCAGAATTAACTCTTTTATTATATTCTCAGTGGCTCTCATTCTATGAATGAGATAAGTCGGCGGTTGTCCCACGGCTTATCCTTTATCCTCAACGGTTGGAATCATGTTCCGTGAATTGTCCGAAAGGACGTCCCTTACTATGTCGGTAATCTGTTCTTTCAGCCCGTTGATGAACTGCGCGGGGTCATACTTATGATGTTCAATGTCACGAAGCTTCTTCTCCCATATTCCGGTGAGCTCAGCCGAAGTAAGCAACTTCTCATGGATAGTGTCAATAAGGGCTATACCAGTGTCGGTAGCTTCTAGGTTCTTGCGCTTACGCCGAATGTAATGGCGCTTGAAAAGGGTCTCGATTATCCCGGCACGTGATGATGGTCGACCGATTCCGTTCTCCTTTAAAGCAGCCCGAAGCTCCTCGTCTTCAACGAACTTACCGGCTGTTTCCATGGCACGAAGCAATGAAGCTTCAGTGTAATGCTTAGGTGGAGTCGTCATCTTCTCGGTGAGCGTTGGCTTGTGAGGACCCGACTCTCCCTTCTCGAAGTGCGGCAGAATCTTTGTGTCGTTTGCCTGCTTGCCGTCATTCTCGTCATCGGTATCCTTTCCATAGACGACATGCCAACCCGGCTCGAGAATCTCCTTGCCCGTTGCCTTGAAGTCAATAGCCTTGCCATTGTCTGGCTGTACCTTGCCAATAACCGTTGTTGTGGCGAATTTACAGTCGGGATAGAATACGGAAATGAATCTCAGGGCAATGAGGTTGAATACATTTGATTCAATATCTGTCAGCCCACGTGGCGGAACACCGGTAGGAATAATGGCGTGGTGGTCGGTGACTTTTGATGTGTCGAACACACGCTTTGACTTTTTCAGAGCCTTTCCTCCAAGTGGACGGATAAGGTTTGCGTATGGACGGTTGGCTCCGAAACTGGTCTGGAACAACCCATTCATTATCCCCGGACATTTAGGATAGATGTCATCGCTAAGATACTGAGTGTCAACACGAGGGTAGGTAGTGAACTTCTTCTCATAAAGACTCTGTACCGTGTTGAGCGTTAAGTCGGCAGAATAGCCGAACTTACGGTTGCAGTCAACCTGCAATGACGTCAGGTCATATAGCTGGCGAGGTTGTTCGGTGCCGTTTTTCTTCGTCACGCTCGCTATGGTAAAAGGCTTTCCTTCGATAAGGCTGAAAGCCTTTTCTCCTTCTTCCTTACTCGTAAACTTACCCGATGAAGCGGTAAATAGAGTATTGCGGTATATGGTAGACAGCACCCAGTAAGGCTCAGGCTTGAAGTTGTCGATCTCCTTCTGCCTCTGTACAATAAGCGCCAGGGTAGGAGTCTGCACACGACCGATTGACAGTACCTGCCTGTTCCGTCCGTACTTCAGTGTGTAAAGCCTTGTAGCATTCATGCCAAGCAGCCAGTCGCCGATAGCACGGCTAACTCCGGCAAGGTAAAGGCTCTCATAGTCCTTTTGCTCCTTCAGATGTGCAAAGCCGTCACGTATAGCCTCGTCGGTCATGGAAGAGATCCACAAACGTTTCACCGGGCACTTCACATTTGCCTTCTGCATAACCCATCGTTGAATGAGCTCACCCTCTTGACCGGCATCACCGCAGTTGATAATCTCGTCGGCGTTGTCGTAAAGTTTTTTAATCGTGGCAAATTGTTCCTTAATTCCCTTATCGTCAATTAATTTGATTCCAAACCGTTGGGGAATCATAGGCAGTGCTGCAAGCGACCAATGCTTCCAGTTCTCACAGTAATCACCTGGCTCTTTCAGTTCACACAGATGTCCAAAAGTCCATGTAACCTGATAGCCATTGCCCTCCATATATGAGCGGTGGTCGGCTGTTGCTCCAAGAATGCGTGCTATATCTCTTCCTACGCTAGGTTTTTCGGCTATACAAACAATCATGAGTGCAAAAGTACACAAAAAATATCGTTCTTAAAGATAGAAATGTTACTTTTTGTGTTAAAAACTTGCATGAAATTAGAAAAGTCATTATATTTGCAGTCGCTTAACAATATTTGTATTATAAACTAAATTAGGAGGCCTATCGGAGCACCATTACTTAAATAACAACAAAATCTTTAAGGAATGAAAAATCTGAACGAGATGACTGACGAAGAGTTGGCCATCTCATATATTGAAGGTAACAACAGGGCTTTCGACATACTGTTGAGCAATAATCAGCGTAAGGTTTTCATGTATATCCTGTTTGTGGTTCGCAACCGCGACGTTGCCAACGATGTCTTCCAGGACACCTTTGTCAAGGTCATCACGCAGTTGCAACAGAAGCGTTATGTGCCGAACGGAAAGTTCAGCGCATGGGTTATGCGCATAGCCCACAATGAAATCATGGACTGGTATCGCGATCAGCGCAATGACAAAATAGTCGAAGCTCCAAAGGATAATGACTTGTCGAATGTCGGCGGAGCCGATGTGACCCTTAATAGCATTGAGAGCCACTTCGTCAATAATCAGGTCTTGGCTGACGTAAAGCGCATGATGAATCTTCTTCCGGCATCACAGCGTGAGGTCGTCTATATGCGTTTCTATCAGGAAATGTCATTCAAGGAAATAGCCGAGACCACCGGAGTAAGCATTAATACCAGCCTCGGACGCATGCGTTATGCCATCCTCAACCTTCGCCGAATGGCTAAGGAACACGATGTACAGTTGCAGTTAGCTTAAGTGAGAGCTACCTTGGTCCCTCATTTTTAAGGAGAAAGACCTATTAGCGGATATTCTTAAGCTCTGCAATCTTTGCTTTAGGGTCGTCCGACTTGAAAACGTATGAGCCAGCAACAAGCACGTCGGCACCGTGAGCAATGAGCTTCGGAGCGGTCTCCGCATTTACCCCACCATCTATTTCAATGAGCGCATGGCTTCCGTTTTCGTCAATTAAACGGCGAAGACGGTCGACTTTTGCGTATGTATGTTCAATGAACTTTTGTCCGCCGAATCCCGGATTGACGCTCATAAGCAACACCATGTCAACATCGTTGATGATGTCTTCAAGCATACTCACCGGTGTAGCAGGGTTCAGAGTAACGGCTGCTTTCATACCAGCCTGATGAATCTGCTGCACTACACGGTGTAGATGAGTGCATGCTTCATAGTGGACGTTCATCATCATTGCCCCGGTAGAAGCTATCAAGTCAATCCATTTTTCAGGGTGGACAATCATCAGGTGAACGTCAAGAGGCTTCCGGCAAATCTTTCCGAGACCTTGAAGAACAGGGATGCCGATAGCTATGTTAGGGACGAATACACCGTCCATAATATCTATATGCAGCCAGTCGGCTTCACTGTTGTTAATCATCTCAACATCTTTCTCAATGTTAAGCGGGTTGCCGCCAAGCAGTGACGGCGATACAATAACTTCTTTCATTTAATTAAGACAGTAAGATTCCATTTTACCATTAATCTCAACAGGACGATAGGTGTAGGCTATCTGCCTGATGAGGCTCAGGGTTCGTTCTGATGGATTCAGGTCTTCGTGAGTAAAATACTGCATCATAGGCATCTGAGTTTAATCGTTCATAATTACCCGCCTGAATGGCGGATTCTATTGATTAAACGTACGGAATCAACTTATATTATATTTCAATCCTTAAAATTATTGAATTGTTTTATGCTCTATATATTAATAATGTATAGTGTCTTTGTTGGCATATTGTGTCCGCTGAATATCTAAAAAATTACGGATTGATTGAAATTTAACAAGAAAAGTTTTGGAAGTATAGTTTTTATATTGTACCTTTGCACATACAAAAGAAAACAAATAACAATGAAGAATCAGAATAACACAGCATGGTGGTGGCGTCGCTCAGGATTTAAAAAGTCGTGAGATACGCAGCCGTGGGGTTATTCCTAATAGATAACGAAAAACAGAAAAGGGCTCGTCGTAAATCACGACGAGCCTTTTTTGCTTAAAATGATATGTCGAATGGACGCATTTCATCATACTAATGACAGTTGTTGGATGAGTCCCCAAAAATAAAGAACTATGGATGTAAACGGAATTTTCAATCAGTTGTTGAACCACGAGGAGCTCACTCGTGAACAGGCAAAGGAAATACTCATTGGCATAACCAAGGGAGAGTTGAACGACGCAGAGATCTCTGCTCTGCTAACAGCGATTCAGATGCGTGGCATTACCGTTGACGAATTGCTCGGTTTCCGTGATGGAATTCTCGAAACAGGTGTCCCGGTGCCATTGAAAGCCGACCGCTATATCGATGTTGTAGGTACTGGCGGAGACCGTAAGAACACATTCAATATCTCAACAACCTCTTGCTTCGTCATCGCCGGAGCAGGCTATAAGGTTGCAAAGCACGGCAACTATGCAGCCACATCAGTAAGCGGAGCATCTAACGTCATAGCTAATCACGGCGTGAAGTTCACCGATGATATTGACAAACTCAACCGCTGTCTCGACGAGTGTGGCATTGTCTATCTTCATGCACAGCTTTTCGCCAAGGCAATGAAGTTCGTCGGACCTATCCGTAAGGCACTGCCATTCCCGACATTCTTCAACCTCCTCGGCCCGATTATCAATCCGTCGAAGCCTCAATGCCAGCTTCTCGGAACGGCAACACTCGACCAGATGCGACTTTACAACCAAGTCTATCAGAAGCTTGGCATCGACTATGGTATCGTTAACAGTGTTGACGGTTATGACGAAATATCACTTACCGATGACTTCAAGGTCATAACGAACAACTATGAGAAGGTGTTCAAGCCGTCAGACCTTGGCTTCGATTATGCAAAACCCGAGGAAGTCGTGGGTGGCGCTACCGAGGAAGAAGCCAAGCAGATATTCGACAATGTACTTGCCAACAAGGCTCTGCCAGCACAGAAGAACATTGTCCTTGCCAATGCTGCCTTCGGAATTCAAGTCCTTGAAAAGGGCAAGAAGGAAATCTCAGAGTGCATCGAAATAGCCCGCAAGAGTATCGATAGCGGTGCGGCACTCAATACATTCAAGAAGTTTGTAGAATTAAACTCTTAATAAGTTAAGAGTGAAGAACAAAGCTATGGATATACTAGAAGAGATAGTTGCCCACAAGCGGCAGGAAGTCGAGGAATGGAAGTCGATGCTTAGTATGCGCCGACTTTATGAGCTGACAGCTCCTATGCTGGAGAAGCCCGTTCCGTCGATGAAAAAGGCACTCGCCGAAAGCAAGACTGGCATAATAAGTGAGTTCAAGCGCAAGAGTCCTTCGAAGGGATGGATTCACAAGGACGCCAAATCGTCGGTAGTGCCAAAGAGCTATCAGGACAATGGAGCCTCGGCACTCAGTATTCTCACCGACAAAGAGTACTTCGGAGGTTATGACGAGTTCATTCAGGATGCCCGTGCGACCGGTGTCACCATCCCGATACTCTACAAGAACTTCATCATCGACGACTATCAGCTTCTTCAGGCTCGCCATAGCGGGGCTTCGGCTGTACTGCTTATAGCTGCCGACCTGACTCTCGATGAATGCCGCCACTTGCTCGATACCGCCCATCAGCTAGGGCTTGAGGCGTTGCTGGAGATGCATTCCGAGCGTGACTTGGACTATGTAGAGCTCGAACCGGACATGTATGGCATCAACAACCGCAACCTCGGAACATTCATTACAGATGTCCAGAACTCATTCCGGCTGGCTGAGAAACTGCCGAAGGGAGGCGTAAAGGTCAGCGAGAGCGGTATATCCAATCCGCAAACAGTCAAGGACTTGCGCCAGGCAGGCTTCAACGGATTCCTTATGGGCGAGCGATTCATGAAGGAAGAAGACCCGGGCAAAGCACTGGCAGAGTTCATTTCAGCTTTAAGTGAATAATAAACGATGAACAACGATATGATAATCAAGGTCTGTGGAATGCGTGATGCAGAGAATATCCGGCAGGTAGCAGCACTCGGAATCGACTGGATGGGCTTCATCTTCTTTCCGAAGAGCCCTCGTTATGTCAGCCAGTTGAGTTCCAATGCAGGCATCATTCCCGATTATTCGTCACTCATTGGCAAGACCGACAATGATGTTTCAGCCAGCAAGGTTAAGCGGGTGGGGGTGTTTGTTGACGATATGCCGCAGAACATCGTTACCCGAGTGTACAACTATAAGCTTGACATTGTCCAGTTGCATGGCTCCGAGAATACCGTGATGATTGACAATTTGCGCCGTACTCTCGACCCTGACATCCATCCGAACATAAAAATCATGAAGGCGTTGAACATCAAGACTGCCGACGATGTGGCTAAATACAAGGACTATGAAGGTCATGTCGATTACTTCCTCTTCGACACAAAGACACAGCTTAAAGGTGGCAGCGGGGAGAAGTTCGACTGGTCAGTGCTCGATGCTTACGATGGTAAGACGCCGTTCTTGCTTAGCGGTGGCATCGGACCCGACGACACCGAGCGCATCCGTGAGTTCAGCCATCCACAATGCATAGGCATCGACCTTAACTCAAAGTTCGAGACCTCGCCTGCCTTTAAGGATGTAGAAAAACTCAGAAAGTTCATCGAACAAGTCCGGCAATAAGCCTTCAGGCATTGTAATCGATAGCCTCTTGCATTGAAATCGATAGTTTCTTGCTTTGAAATGGATGATCTTTTGTATTGAAACCGATGGCTGATTGCGTTATAAAACGGTATCTCTTACAAATAAAAATAAATTAAAAACGAATAGAAAATAATTTGTTTTCAATTTAAAAATAAATTAAAAACATTCGTGAAAGATACCCTTTCAGAAGACAAACGAGCACCGGAAAGAATGCAAGTAGGCACCCAAAGCAAGACAAGAGAGCAACGGACAGAATCAAGATAAACACAAAACGAAATTAAAACACAAGCAGATGAATAAGATAAACGAACTATTCAAGAACCGTGGAGACCGCAAGTTGTTGTCGCTCTACTTCTGTGCTGGATGTCCGACACTCGACGGAACGGGCGATGTCATTAAGGCAATGGAACGCCACGGAATAGCTATGGTTGAAGTGGGAATGCCGTTCAGCGACCCGCTTGCCGACGGACCAGTTATTCAGAGTGCCGGAACGGTGGCTCTGCGAAATGGTATGACACTGCGAAAGCTCTTCTCACAGCTCAAGGCTATCAAGGACGAGGTGAGCATTCCGCTCGTAATCATGGGCTATCTGAACCCGGTCATGCACTACGGAATAGAGAACTACTTCAAGAGTTGTGTCGAAAGCGGTGTCAGCGGAACGATTATCCCCGACCTGCCTTTCGAGGATTACATCAATGTTGTCAAGCCTATAGCCGACAAGTATGACATCCGTGTTATCATGATGATTACTCCTGAGACAAGCGAGGACCGCATCCGGTTTATCGACGACCATACCGACGGATTCATCTACATGGTCTCGTCGGCTGCAATCACCGGAGCCCAGCAGAGTTTCAATGACGCCAAGATTGCCTATTTCAACCGCATCAACGCTATGAACCTTCGCAATCCACGAATGATTGGCTTCGGAATATCCAACAAGCAGACGCTTGAGGCAGCCCAGGCTAACGCTGCCGGTGCCATCATCGGCTCGAAGTTCGTCACCCTGCTCAATGAAACTAACGACCCGGACAAGGCGTTGGATGAACTTCAGGAGGCGTTGGAGAAATAGATAAGTCCCCACCAAACCTCCCCCAAGGGGAGGCTTCTGATTACATAATTTAATGTGGAGATAGTTAGTTCAATTTAATAAATTAATAAATCTCAATCCTCATAAGGTAATTAAACACCCTCCCCTTGGTGGAGCCTTGGTGGGGATTTTGAGCGTTTGAAATATGAAATACTCAGTAGATTCAAAAGGTTTCTTCGGACGTTTCGGCGGTGCCTACGTTCCGGAAATATTGTATAAGGTAGTCCACGACTTGCAGGATGCCTATAAGCCGATAATCGAGAGCAAGGAGTTTCAGAACGAGTATGAGTCATTGCTGAAGGACTACGTTGGTCGTCCTTCGCCACTCTACTATGCCAAACGAATGAGCGAGAAGTATGGTTGTCACCTCTATCTGAAGCGTGAGGACCTCAACCATACCGGAGCCCACAAGATAAACAACTGTATCGGTCAGGTACTGTTGGCAAAGAAAATGGGCAAGACCCGCATCATTGCCGAGACCGGAGCCGGACAACATGGCGTTGCTACTGCTACAGTTTGTGCCCTGATGAATCTCGAATGTGAGATTTTCATGGGTAAGACGGACGTCGAGCGCCAGCACACTAATGTCGAACGGATGCGCATGCTGGGTGCTAAGGTTCATCCGGTGACCACCGGAAACATGACTCTTAGTGATGCCTGTTCGGAAGCTATACGTGACTGGTGCTGCCATCCACGCGACACTTACTATATGGTGGGCTCTACTATGGGACCTCATCCGTACCCTGACATCGTGGCAAAGATGCAGAGCGTCATCTCGAAGGAGATTAAATGGCAGCTTCAGGAGAAGATTGGTCGTGACTATCCTGACTACCTCATCGCCTGCGTTGGTGGTGGCTCTAATGCCGCCGGAACGATCTATCACTATATTGATGACGACCGTGTGAAGATTGTCCTTGCTGAGGCTGGTGGTCATGGCATTGATACCGACTACACGGCGGCTACAATACATTGTGGGACTGAGGGCATTATCCACGGTGCCCGCTCGCTGGTTATGCAGACTGACGATGGTCAGATAAAGGAAGCATTCACTATTTCAGCTGGTCTTGACTACCCTGGTATTGGTCCGATGCATGCTGATTTGGCTGAGAAAGGACGTGAGAAAGTGCTCGCTATCAATGACGATGAGGCTATCTATGCCGGTTATGAACTCACGAGAATGGAGGGAATCGTGCCGGCAATAGAGAGTGCCCATGCGGTGTCAGCACTGAAAAAGCTTACATTCAAGCCCGATGATGTGGTTGTTCTCACCGTCAGTGGTCGTGGCGACAAGGACGTTGAGACCTATCTGAAGAACAAGAAAATGGCAAAGGAGTATGGCAATTTTTAATTATACAACAAAGTCGAAGAGTATTCTTGCCGACCTCTACACTCCGGTGGGCATATATATGAATCTTCGTGACCTCTATCCGCAGAGCATGTTGATGGAGAGCTCCGACTATCATGGTACTGAAAACTCCCGGAGCTTCATCGGCATTCATCCGATGGGACATATTTCTGTCGGTCATGGGATTATCACAATGGTTTTCCCTGACGGCTCGGAGAAGAAGCGGACCATCGACTCGTCGGTCAAGGGACGTGCCAAGGAGCAGGTTGCTAAGGCTATAAACGAGTTCCTCCACAGCTTTAAAATCGATGGAACGGGAGCTGAATTCTATGGCGTTTATGGTTTTACATCGTTCAATGCCGTGCGTTACTTCGAGGATATTCCCGTCAAGGACACGACAATGGAGAAGAATGACGCGCCTGATATACTATATATAATGTATAAGGACATCATTGTCTTCGACCATTTCAATAATGTCATGGAGTTCATAACGGTTGGCTCGGACAGTGACCTTGACGCTCTTGAGAAGGCAACCCACCGCTCGAATGTCAAGCCCTACAGTTTCCATCCGGTAGGCGAGGCGACTTCCACTCTTACCGATGACGAGCACAAGGCGAATATCCGCCGTTGCGTGAAGCACTGTCTTCGTGGCGATGTGTTCCAGATAGTTATTTCCCGCCGGTTTGTCCAGAAGTATGAGGGCGACGACTTCAAGCTGTACAGGGCTCTGCGGTCGGTCAATCCGAGTCCGTATCTGTTCTATTTCGACTTCGGCGGATTCCGTATCTTCGGCTCTAGTCCTGAGACCCACAACCGCATTGTTGGCAACAAGGCTTTCATCGACCCTATAGCCGGAACAACTAAGCGCACCGGCGACCCTGAGCAGGACCGCAAGAACGCTGAGTTCCTGCGCAATGACCCTAAGGAGAATGCCGAGCATGTGATGCTTGTCGACCTTGCCCGCAATGACCTTAGCCGTAACTGCCATAACGTCAAGGTGGATTTCTATAAGGATATGCAGTTCTACAGCCATGTCATTCACCTCGTCAGCCGTGTCAGTGGAGAGCTCAATGAAGGTGCCGACCATATAAAGGAGTTCATTGACACATTTCCGGCAGGTACTCTATCGGGTGCTCCTAAGGTGCGTGCCATGCAGATTATATCCGAACTGGAGCCTCACAACCGTGGCGCATACGGTGGTTGTATCGGTTTTATAGGGCTTAACGGCGACCTGAATCAGGCTATCGTCATCCGTACTTTCATAAGCCGTAACGGCGAATTGTGGTTCCAGGCAGGCTCAGGTATCGTGGCGAAGAGTAACGACCAGTATGAGTTGGAAGAGAGCAACAATAAACTTGGAGCTCTGGTAAAGGCAATTAAAATCGCGGAAAAGTTATGAAGATAGTAGTCATAGATAATTACGATTCGTTCACTTACAATCTGGTTCACCTTGTTCGTGAGCTCGGTGCCGACGTGGACGTGAAGCGCAACGACCAGTTTAAGCTTCCAGAACTTGAGGGTTACGATAAGATTATCCTCAGTCCGGGACCTGGCATTCCTTCCGAGGCTGGCTTGTTGATGGATGTTATCCGCACTTATGCAGGCAAGAAGCCTATGCTCGGCGTTTGTCTTGGTCATCAGGCTATAGGTGAAGTGTTCGGCGCTAAGCTCGAGAACTTGTCGGAGGTTTATCATGGAGTTGCCACCCCAATAACCCTGAACGATAATGAGCCGATGTTTGCAGGGCTTCCCCGCAGAATAGAGGTTGGTCGTTATCATTCTTGGGTGGTGTCTCACGACGGCTTTCCAGCCTGTCTTGAGATCACGGCTGAGAGTGACGAAGGTCAGATTATGGGCATTCGGCATAAGGATTATGACATTCGTGGAATCCAGTTCCACCCCGAGAGTGTCCTCACTCCTGACGGAAAGACCATCATAAAGAACTGGCTCAGCATTTAATTAAGCCTTCTCATGCTGGATTGTTCTTATTCATACGGAAATAACAGAAATAACGGAAGACTTATTTCCGTGTATCTGTTATTTCCGAATGGACATAGCCCATTGTATGAAGCATTATCCGTATGGACAAAAGAAAAGCCCGCTATTCTTCGCGAATAGCGGGCTTTCATGAAACCTTAATCTATACTTTCTCTCTAATTATATATCTCTCAAATTTCTTGCTTTCTCTATTACCCTTCCTTATAGAGGTAGGGTAGAGTTGATGTTGATTTTACTTAGTTCCGATAAACAAACCGGCTGTGGTTATAATACCGAAAACTATTGTTGCTAAACCTACAATCTCAAATATTTCCATTTGTTTTTACCTCCGTACTATGTTGTTTTGTACACTTTCAAGCCTTTCGGCTTTCATTGTTTGCAGGTGCAAAGTTAGTGCCAGTCGGCGACGTTAACAAGTTTTTCCTCGGGTTAATTCTGTATAACTTTGAATTGTTGTCACAAATCAAGTCGATTGATATGAGTCAATTTATGGCAGTTTCTTTTTGTCATTTCATTGAATAATGTTAACTTTGCAGCCCATAAAATAAATGACGAATGAATTTCTTTAAAAGGAATAAACGTATGACTCTATATCCAAAACTCATCACTGACGCTCTGCGGCATGTGATTTATCCTGGTACAAAGAAGAATATAATCGACAGTGGAATGCTTGCCGACAACATGCGAATTGATGGCATGAAGGTCAGCTTCTCACTCGTTTTCCCTCGTGAGACCGACCCGTTCCTGAAGTCAACTATCAAGGCTGCCGAAGCACAGATACATTATTCGGTTTCAAAGGACGTTGAAGTGACTATCAAGCCGGAGTTTAAGAGTGCTCCAAGACCAGAGGTAGGCAACATGCTTCCGGGTGTAAAGAACATCATTGCGGTCAGCTCCGGTAAGGGAGGAGTTGGCAAATCGACGGTTTCTGCCAATCTGGCAATTGCATTGGCAAAGCTCGGCTATAAGGTAGGACTGCTTGATACTGATATTTTCGGACCATCAATGCCGAAGATGTTTGGCGTTGAGGACGCCCGTCCGTATTCTGTTGAGAAGTATGGACGCCAGTTGATAGAACCTATTGAGAAGTATGGTGTGAAGTTGCTGAGTATCGGGTTCTTTGTCAATCCTAAGGTCGCTACACTATGGCGAGGCGGTATGGCAACGGCTGCATTGAAACAGCTCATCGGTGATGCCGATTGGGGTGAACTTGATTACTTCATCCTTGATACTCCTCCGGGGACAAGTGACATTCATCTGACGCTTCTCCAGACTATTTCTATTACCGGAGCAGTCATTGTCAGCACGCCTCAGAAGGTGGCTCTTGCCGATGCTGTCAAAGGCATTGATATGTATACAAATGACAAGGTGAATGTTCCTGTGCTGGGACTTATTGAGAATATGGCTTACTTTACTCCTGCAGAGCTTCCTAATAACAAGTATTATATCTTCGGAAAGGATGGCTGCAAGAATCTGGCTAAGGAGATGGGTGTGCCTTTGTTGGCTCAGATTCCACTGGTTCAGAGTATCTGTGAGAGTGGAGATAACGGTGCTCCGGCTGCAACTAATCCTGATTCTATCACAGGACAGGCTTTCCTTAGCCTTGCTCAGGCTGTGGTTACAGTTGTTAATCGCCGTAATAAAGAGCATGGAAAGACGAAGATCGTTCGGGTAAACAATGAGCATTGAACTCGAATGTGCATCAATTTAAAAAAAGGTAGGGCGATTCGCTCTACCTTTTTTATTCTTCCAATTTCTTCTTTAGCCTTTCCAAATGCTCTATGGCATGCCTGCGGGCGGCATTAATCTGCATCCGATAGACAATACATGTGGTGAAGAAATAGCATATTGTCTGAATCCAAAGGGCTTTGTATTCGGTTGCCATGTCTTGAAGAGTGCCTCCCATACTGCTTATTTTCAGGAATCCTCGAATGCCAAAGGTTGAGGGGAAAAGACAACTGATGCCCTTCCAAATGCCCGGTATGTTGCTTTGTGGCCATGAAATTCCACTCATGAACAAGAAAGGTACTGACGTGAAGACTACAAGGAGTAGTACGTTCTCACGATAACGGACAATGCATGACATCGTCATCCCAAAGAATATACATGACAGCAAGTATGGAATCATTAGTCCGAGAAGGTCAGCTCCGTGGACAAGTGAAGTGTAATGGAAGAATCGGGGGACACAAAGCGTGATGTAAGCGCCCATTACACAGTATATCATGAAGTAGCAAAGAGACTTGCCGAGGACAATGCGGAATATTCCGTTGTAGTGCTTGCTGATCGGAACAAGGTCTTTGTAGCGGTTGTTCTCACGTGCCGTTCCGGCGGAAAGACCTATTCCCAGCAATAAGGTTTGCTGTAGAATGAGAATCAAGACGGCTGGAAGAAGGGCATTGCCATAGCCTCCCGTGGAGTTGAACATCTGTATTCTCTCGACATGTAAGGGCTCAGTGTTAATCTCATCATCCCTGTTCGTAATGCCGCCGGCATTCGGCTTCTGCATCTCCGAGTTCATGTCGAGCGCAATTGCCTGTGCAGTCTGGTATATTGCCTTGTAAGTCAGCATGAGACTCATGTCACAATAGACATCAACCTTGCCTTGTCCGCCACGCCTGATGTCCTTCTGGAAATCAGAAGGGAAATACAGAACTCCGTGAACTTTCTGTTGACCGACCAAATTCTTGGCGTCATCAAGATTGTTGCAATAGTAAGCTGCGCGGGTATCCGGTGAGGCGTTGAACTTCTGAATGAATGAGCGTGACGACTTACTGTGGCTCATGTCGACAATAGCAACAGGCACTTCACGAACAACTTCATTATTGTAAATCCATGAATAGAGCAGGGGATAGCCAATAGGCACAAGGATAAAGAAGATAAGCATACCCTCATCCTTGAAGGTGTTCTTAACTTCCAACCACCAGATATAGCATAAGTCGCTGAATCCTTGGGCTATCTGACTGAATAATCCTGTTCCGTTCTTCATGGCTTTAAGGTATATAAACGTATTTGAGCATTGCCTTTTTAATGTTCCATATAGTAAGAAGCGGCAGACAAATGAATGCTATCATCGCTACAACATTGAACCACGCGTCGATGAGAGGGAACCCATTGAAAATGCAAATCTGGTAAATCATATAGTAATGTCGGAGTGGAATGAGTTGTGCTATGGCTTCAATCATAGAGTCCATAGCGAACACCGGGTATGTTGCTCCGGCTGCAGAGAATCCTATGACAGCCCACAATGAGCATATACTCATCGACATTCTAAGGCTCGGCATAAGTCCGAAAGCAAATACCCCGAATCCTTCGGCGGCAAGAACGGTTAGCAATGCAAGCAAGACTATCTTGCCAACGCCACCCGGATGGGGGAATCCCATGTACCCATAGATGTACCATGAGAAGCACATAAAGATAGTAAAGAAGATTAGAAATTGTGGAAGCAGTTTCCCGGCAATGGCAACAAAGATGTTATTGCCAGCCGTTTCGAGCCATTCGTGTGACCTGTTGAACTTCAATTCTGTTCCGATGCTGTATGCTGTTATCAGGAACATAAACAGGAAGAGTATTCCCGGCACCATGACAGTGCTAAGGTAAACGTTGTAGTTTGCCCATGGATTGCTTATCATGTGGAGGTTTATTGAGACAGGCTGAAGGAAACTTTGTATTTCAATAGAAGTCTTGCCAAGTGCAGAAAGCTTAGCTGAGCCAACAGCTGCTGAGCCGAGTGTCGTGACGGTGGTCAAGTCTTTGTACATCATACTCCCGGCAAGCATAACAACACCGTTATAATAGAAAGATACCGTTGGCTGCCGGCTGGCAAGCAACTTGTCTGTAGTTCCTTTCGGAATGTATAGAAAAGCATAGATGTCGCCACGCTGGATGGCTTCGCGGGCTTTGTTTACACTGTTATAATATGCTGTTACTTTCGTTGACTCAAAAGCATCGAGCTGTCGAATCATAGCCCTTGTCGTCGAGGTGTTATCTAGGTCAACGATTCCACAAGGCATATCAGTTGGCTGTCCTTCATTCATTAATGATGTGAAAAACAGTACTGCCAAAACTGGTCCGATGACCATACAGAACAGGTATATTGGATTATGAATCAATATGCCGCATTCCCGTCGGGCAGTTCTAAAGAAAGAGTTGCAAGTACTCACTAAACCTCCACAAATGGATTTGCAAGTCCCATCCGAACCTCCACTAAGTGGAGGCTTTTGATTACCTATGTCTAGGTTATGTTTAACTTGCTTCTTACTCATTATATTTTAAGTAATAAAACATCCTACGCTTTAGGGAGGCTTGTTGAAGAATAAAAACATAAAAGCCCTGTTGAGACTTGGTGATGGCTTTTGTTTTGTCTTATTTAACGATCAGCGACATACCGGGTCTCAGTCCGTCAATCTTCTGAATAGGGCGTGCCTTTACCTCGAAAGTCTTGAGGTCATATTGCCCGGTAGTCTTAGTTGCCTTCCAGACAGCATACGTTCCCTCATCCTTTATATTGTAGATCTTCATGTCGACATCTTTATTGAATGCCGGAATAAAGGCTTTGAATGTATCGCCGACCTTCTTTCCTTTCAGCTGGTCTTCCCTTACATTGAATGTTCCCCACATATCGCCAATAAGTTCAACGGTCATGATGGGTGAGCCCATTCCTACCAGTTCGCCCACTTTCGGATATATGTCAGTGACAATTCCTTCTTGTGTGGCTATCTGGACATTCTCCTTTATGAGTGACGAAACCACATTAACGGCACTCTTTGCTGCCTCAGCTTGCTTCCGGGCAGCACGTTTTTCTTCCTCCCTTGCACCGTTCTTCGCCAGTTCCCATTGTGATTTAGTCGTCTTTACAGCAGCTTGGGCGGCATCGTATGAAGCCTTTGCCTCATCACGCCGTTGAGCCGTCGTTACTCCCTCGTTGAACAACTTCTCTGTCCTAGCGTAAGTCTTCTGTGCAATCTCTGCCGTCGCAATTGCCTGCTGATAAACCTGATAAGCCGATTCGACGGTCTCATGACGTGTTGGAGCCGATGTAAGGTCACTCAGAGCGCTCGATGCTCCGGCTGTTGCCTCAGCTACTTTCTGCTGTGCATCTACCTCTGGAGTTTCCAGAATAGCCAGTGTGTCGCCTACATGAACATAGTCGCCCTCCTTGACCAGGATCTTGACTATACGCCCGGGCAGTTTGCTTGACACTCGGTATTCATCGGCGTCCATCTCTCCCTGAATGATTTCCGGTGTGCGATCCAAGGTGAAATACCCGATGATGCCCACTATCAGCACGACCAAAGTAAATCCGGCCACTGCCAATAATATATTGTTATGTTGGGTTTTAGCACTCATAGTCTCTAATTTTAATATCCAATGTTAAAATCTTCCGATTGCCTTCTGGTAAGCAGCCTGTGCTATCTTGATGGCTATCTCGGCATCAATCTTCTGACTTTCAGCTGTTTGCCATGCTGTCTGCGCATTCATGACGTCGGTTACTGTCATGACACCTTCCTTGAATCCGATGTTTGCACAACGTAAATTCTCCACCGCGCTAGCCATGTTCTTGCATGCTGTCTGATAGCGTGTCTCAGCATCATGCATTTGGAATTGAGCCTGCTCTACTTGCAAATGAATCTTGTCACGTGCGTCGGCAAGCTGCAGCTCGGCAATTTGCGTTATGCCTTTCGATGCCCGGACCTTATATTTGCCTTCGCCCCAGTTCCAGATTGGAACCTGAAGCACAATGCCAACGTTCCAAACGCCACAGAATGTCTTGCGGAATCCATTGAAAAGGTTAGGATTCATCTCTGTGAAACCGCCTGTTAAACCGATATGTGGCAGATAAAGTGAGCGTATAAGCTTTGTTGCCTGCTTGCTCATGTCAATCGTGTTCTGAATCATGCTCAGCTCAGGACGACCATAGTAGGTGGTGTCCGGTACGTCGGTAATATTGTATTTGGTTATAATTCCTTTCTGTCCTTCATCGACAAGGGTTATATCGCTTTTAATAGGCAGACCGCAAAGCTCACACAACGCCATCTTTGCTACACTAATTCCGCTTTCGAGCTGGCTGATAGTCATCTCTGTTGTATTGACGCTGACATCTACTCTCAACTTATCAGACCTTGTAGCAACGCCTTCCTTAAGCATCTTTGCCACATCATCGTCCAGCTTCTGAGCCAGCCCGAGATAATCCTGTGCCGTCTGCTTCTTGTTGTGCAACGATACTACTAGCCAGTAAGCATTGTCTACAGAGTAGAGAACGTTCTGTCTTCTTGCCTCAACATCATTTGCAGCAAGGTCTTCGCCGAGTTGAGCCATTCTGTTGGCTGCAGTTATTGCTCCACCCATATAAATCGGTTGGGTTACCATAATGCTTCCGGCATATACATTCTTCGTGTTCGAGCGGAAAGCATCCGTTATCGAGCGGCCTATATTGTTGCCGGCATTCTCCATAGCCGGTGACATCTGGCTTATCTGTTGCCCGAGTTGGGCTGCAGCATCGGAAGTCAGCAATCCCTGGCTGATGAGTCCGCTCAGAATGCCAGACATCTGGTCGGTGAGCGAACCGGTAGCTGTTGTACCGAGATTATTGAGCACAGACTTCTGACCATCGTTGAGCAGAGAGATCTCCTTCGAGAAGTGCTGATAGCCACCAAGTCCGTCAACATGCGGCAAGTACTTAGTCTTTGCAGCCTGATGGACATTGCGGGCAACATTGGTCTGCAACTTCGATATTTGTATCTGCTTGTTATTCTCCAATGCCATGTCGCGGCAGTCCTGCAATGATAGAGTCCTCTGGGCGGACATCGGAATGACAGCCAGCGCTATCGTGGCAAGGGCAATAGTTCTTTTCATCAATTCTACTTTTTATGTTTTGTCGGCTGCAAAATTAAGTTTTTTCCGCCGATTCCACAAGTTTATTGGTTAGCCCAAATCTTTATAATTCTTAATTATTTCGGGTTTGTGGAAACCTAGACTACTGTTGTGGTCTTTTTAGCCAATCAGAAGACGCACGGCAAAGCCAATAATTGATACTCCAGAGTGCGTGCGAGCCGTTCGTGCCCCTGGTCATTAGGATGCAGCCTGTCGGTGTTGAGATTATGATAATTGACAGCTGACTCATCGAACAACGGATAAAGTCCACTAGTCGAATTTATGTCGATTACGGGAACAGCCCACAGGTTGCCTGCCTCCTTTACCTTTTCAACATACGACTGGAAATATTCGCCAACCTTGTTCTGATATTCTTCTGTAGGCTGAATATTCTGCTCGCCGCCATAGAAATAAGCACGGTGGATAGGCGTGAGCAGGACTATCTGCTTGGTAGGCCAGCGTTTCTTTAGCAGAGCCATGGCTTTGTTTATTCTTCCGCAATAGGTGCTGTCGGTATAAATAAGAGTACGTTTCATTCTGACGACTGAGTCCTTTGGGGCATGAACGGCAGCCATCACCTTCTCCGGCTTTTCCGTGTACCACTTGCCAAGAGGCACGCCGGCATTGAAATCATTAGTACCTATAAAAATGAGAATAGCGTCGAAATCGTCGCCATGCTCCTTTTGCAGCTTGTCGGCTTGCTTTGGAATATCGTTCCACTGCCGTCCGCTAATGCCATAAACGTATGGAGTAATGCCGAGCCAATCCTGCAGGAAGTTCCAGTATTTTTTCTTAGAGCCGTTGTTCTTAGGGTCGGTAATAGAGTCGCCGAAATAAGCAACACGTCTGCCGCTCCATGGATGCTTGATCATCATTTGTGGCAATGCCGGAATACAAGTCAAAATTAGCAATAAAGATAGAAATATCCTTCTTTTCATTTCTTTACAGTTTTTATATGTGCAAAGTTATGAATATTTTACGGAATTTTCTTATCTTTGCAACAAAATTAATTGAATCATCATGAAAAAAGTTCTTGATATACTTTCCTTTTTGTTCATATTGGCAAATGTCGTTATCTCTTTCGTGTTCTATTTTACAACCGATATTGCGATACCAACCCACTGGACGACGTTAGGACAGATGGAATCCTACGGACAGACTTGGATGATACTGCTTCTTGCCGGAATATCACTTGTGATTTATTTCCTGATGGTTGTGAGCGAAAAACATCATGTCATAAATTTGCCTTTCAAGGTAAAGCACGAGCCATCGGCTCGCCCGTTCGTCGACAAAATGCTTGCATGGACAAATATGTTGGTTATGTTGCTGCTTCTTTATGTCGACATTGCCGTAGCTCAGTACGTTCCATTGAGTATGGCGTTAGTCTTTGCCATCTTGCTAGTGATATGTATAGTTGACTTTTACTATACTCGCAAAATCTACCAGTGTGGCAGAAAATAATTAGAGAATTATATTTACACCTACATTAGTTAATGCTAAATCAAATTGTAAAACATGCCGTTTTAGCTTCTAATCGGGTATCTTTTACAACATGATTCGGTGTTTTTTACGATCTAATTGGATATCTTTTAGAATGTATTTAGCCGTGCCTTAATAACTCACTGTATAATAGTTAGTTACGAAAGCATTCATTAATTCGTTAAAAAGGCATTGTCAAACTTCAAAACTATTTACATATAATTAATAGTTATCAAGAGGGACTAATAAAAAGAGCCATTGACACTCACGTGCCAATGGCTCATGCTCATTTTACATATGAAGTTACAGGTCTCTCTATCAGGGACCCTACATTAAAATTGTTTTTGAATTTCTGCAAGCCTTCCTTAATCTTGGACAAAGCTTTCGAAGTCGGCTTCCATATCTTTCACGCCTGAATAAAAGTCATCGATGGCTTTCAATTGAAAAATCTAGATAATTTTGCACGCAAATTTGCACGCATAACACCACAAAATGACATAAAAAGCCACAAAAAAGGACAAAATTTAAGGGATTGCAGACAAGAATAAATTATCCACAATCCCTTATTTAAGCGGAAAGAACGGGATTCGAACCCGTGAAGCGCTTTAGACGCTTACACGCTTTCCAGGCGTGCCTCTTCAACCACTCGAGCATCTTTCCAATGGAAGAAACGTTTGGCTGAATAAACGTACTGTTTTCGTTTCGGAGTGCAAATATATTGAATTTATCCCACAATAGAGGATTTTCAATAGTATTTTAAAGTTCTTTAGCACAAATCACCGAATACCCGGCGGACATTTTCGTTCGTCTGCTTGGCAACTTCTTCCTCGGTTACATGGTATGAAATAGCAAGTTGCCTCATGACTTCGACAACGAATGAACTCTCATTTCGCTGACCACGATGAGGAACAGGAGCCATGTACGGGCTGTCAGTTTCAAGGACAATGCGAGTGAGGGGCACAGCCGCCGGTAAGTCTTCCCGAAGATGTGAACTCTTAAAGGTTGAAACGCCTCCAACGCCGAGGACAAACTTGTCAAATTCAAGATAGCGTTCTGCCTCTTTCTGATTGCCGGTAAAACAATGGAAAACACCTCCGGGAAGTTCATTGATGTATGGCTTCATGATATGAAGGAGCTCATTTTGCGCCTTACGGCAATGAATCATAAGTGGAAGCCGTGTCTTAATAGACCATCGCATCTGACGCTCAAAGGCATCAAGTTGCTGCTTCTCATATTCCCTCGACCAATAGAAGTCTAGTCCCACTTCGCCAACGGCAATATACCGAGTGCCGGAAGTGAGTTCGGCATGCATCTTGTCGAGTACAGAGAGATAGTCGTCCTTTACCTCTTCTGGTTGAAGTCCCATCATTGGGTACAGGTAGTTGGGATATTTCCGGCAAGTCTCCGGAACTGTCTTAATGCTATCCTCGTTGATAGCCGGTATGAATATCTTGCCAACACCCGCTTCTTTTGCCCGTGTTATGACATCGTCGAGATCATCGGCAAATTCCGGACCGTCAAGATGGGCGTGTGTATCAATAATAGGAATCATTTCTTTCTGTGCATCATTTTCTGAGTATAAGCTTCGAGAACACTCTTCCTCTCTTCATCAACTTTGACGGCTTTCAGGTACTTGCGGCTCTCTTCAAAGTAGAAGTTTATCTTCTTTTCAGCCAGTTTGTCAATGCCTATCTCGTTGTAAAGTTTGGTAACAGCTGCAATCTTCTCCTTCGGGTCAGGATTCTCGGCTGTAATCCAATGAGTCAGTTCCTCGCGCTGTTTGTCATTGGCAAGGTTGAAAGCATTGATAAGCATGTAAGTCTTCTTGTTCGACATTATATCACCGCCTATGGCTTTGCCGAATACTTTGGAGTCACCGTAAACGTCGAGATAGTCGTCTTGCAGTTGGAAAGCCAGCCCCATCTGCTCGCCGAACTTATAAAGATTGTCAGCGTCTTCATCCGGAGCATCAGCGAGGATGGCTCCAATCTTTGTGGCACACGCAAGCAATACGCTGGTCTTCAGGCGTATCATCTCTATATATTCCTCTTCTGTAACGTCGGTACGTGTTTCGAATTCCATGTCATATTGTTGTCCTTCGCCTATCTCCAGAGCTGTTTCTGTAAACAAATCGATGACAGGTTTAAGCTTGTCGGGACGGCATTGCAACATCCGCTGATAAGACAGTACAAGCATAGAGTCGCCTGACAGAATAGCTACGTTAGGATTCCACTTAACGTGTACTGTCTGGTGACCACGGCGAAGAGGAGCGTTGTCCATAAGGTCGTCGTGCAACAGCGTGTAGTTGTGATAAGTTTCCAGAGCGCATGCCGATGAGAGAATACTCTCCGGGTCGTCCTTGTAGAGGTTGTATGACAGAAGCATCAATGTCGGACGAATGCGCTTGCCACCGAGTGACAGCACATATTTGATAGGTTCGTACAGGCTAGCCGGTTTGCGGTCGTAAGGCAGGGCTGCAAGATAGTCGTTAATCAGACTTAAAATTTTATCAGCTGACAAATTCATATTTAGATTAAATGATGTTTATCGATGTATTGTGAATGTTCTTCGCTCGAAATGAATGCCGTACCGGAATTAAAGCTTGAACAGGAAAGGCAGTTCGACATACGTCTTGCATGGAACATCGTTCTCTATGCCGGGCTTCCATTTCCCCATCGTCTTAAGCAGCCGAAGCACTTCGGCGGAGAGTATAGGGTCTGCTTTACCAACAACGTGAAGGTCGGAAACTGTTCCGTCGGGGTTGACATTAAATGCGGCTAGGACGTTACCTTCGATTTTCTTCTGTCGCGCCTGCCCCGGATATTGCAGGTTCTTGTCCACCCACATAGCAAAGTCAGCCCATCCCCCCGGTGGTACCGGAGTGTCAGAAACAGTCCGTTCACCTTGATTGAGCTGCTCCAGAGGAATCGGGTCAACCGGCGGATTGATTTTCTCTTCCGGTTTCTTTTTCTCGTCAACCGGACGTTCATCGTCGGGATGCTCATATTGTTGGTTATCGCTGACGACGACCTTGTCAAGAGTGGGGTTAGGGGCTACTGTTGGCGGAGTCTTCTTCGGAACAGCGTCGAAGTCAATCTTCTTAGGAATTTTCACCGCACGCACTTTCTCTACTTTATCGGCGGCAGGTGCCTGGTCGACATTCTTGAGCAGTTCGTCGAGTAAGTGATCATCAGTGTCCTGCTTGTCAGGCATACCAAAGTTCATTTCCAATGCGACGAATGTGAATGACAGCGCAACAATGAGACCAAGAAGGAATCCCGTTGAGCGCTTGTTATCAATATTAGCTTTATTTGATTTCTTTATCTCCACGATTCACAATACTAGCCCGTTTTTTCCGTTATAAATAACGTTGGTGGGCAGCCAACAGTCCTATTTGTTAAGGACAATGTTCATTTTGCAAGGCAAAAGTAATACAGATATTTGAAAAAATAAGTAACTTTGCCGATAAATTAAAATTCATTAAATGAAAAAAGTTGTTTTAACTCTCTTGTTAACCATTTTTGCCATCTGCTCTTGGGGGCAGGAGAGTCAGACAGAATATAACTTCCTGAGGCTTCCTGTAAGTGCTCATGCAGCGGCTCTCGGTGGCGAAAATATTACCATCATCGAGGATGACCCGTCGTTGGGATTCTCCAACCCGGCACTGGCTGCTTCGGTGAGTGATAAGACCATTGGCGTTAACTATATGAACTACATGAGCGGTGCCAATATGGGAAGTGCAACGTTCAACCGTGTCATAAACGACAAGATGACGTGGGCTGTAGGTGGAGAGTTCATCAATTATGGCTCAATCAAAGAGGTCGACGAGAACAATGTTCAGACAGGAACTTTCTCAGCCAATGATTTTGCAGTCGGTGGTACGTTCACTTATCTATTGTTGAAAAACGTTGTAGGCGGTATAACAGCAAAGTTCGTTTATTCATCGCTGGGCTCGTATAATTCTTTGGCTATGGGAGTTGACTTGGGATTGAACTGGTATGAACCAGAACATGAGTGGTCGGTTTCGGTTGTGGCTAGGAATCTCGGCGGTCAGCTGAAGGCTTACGACGAGAAGTATGAGAAGATGCCTATTGATGTTCAGGTAGGTGTCTCAAAACGATTAGGTACATCGCCGTTGAGGCTTTCGGCAACACTTGTCGACCTGACGCACTATGATTATCGTTTCGTCAATCATCTTGACTTCGGCGTCAATGTGCTTTTGTCGGATAATATATGGATTGGTGGGGGATATAACTTCCGTCGTGCCGATGAAATGAAGATTCAGAGCAATGACGACGATGAGTCCAGTCACATGGCGGGACTTAGCGTTGGAGCCGGACTGAACTTGGAAAGATTCAAAATTAATATAGCTTACGGTAAATATCATGTAAGCAGTGGAAGTCTATTAATAAACTTAGCATATTCATTATGACAAAAATCATTATTGCCATTGACGGCTTCTCATCGTGTGGAAAGAGTACAATGGCTAAGGACTTGGCCCGCGAAATAGGATATATATATGTCGATACGGGCGCTATGTACCGTGCTGTTACACTCTATGCCTTGCGCAATGGAATGTTCAATGAGGAAGATTCTGAGAAAGGAAGCAGTTCATCAATCAAAGCGGATGAACTGGAAAAGGCAATGCCGGATATTCATATAACATTCAAACTCAATCCGTCAACCGGGCGTCCAGACACTTATCTCAATGGCGATAACGTTGAGAATGATATTCGCGGCATGGAAGTGTCCAGTCATGTTAGCCCTGTGGCTGCATTGCCCTTCGTCCGTAAGGCAATGGTGGCTCAGCAGCAAGCTATGGGTCGTGAGAAAGGAATAGTAATGGATGGTCGTGACATCGGTACAACGGTATTCCCTAATGCCGAATTGAAAATCTTCGTTACGGCCTCGGCTGAGGTGCGTGCGCAGCGCCGTTATGACGAACTGAAAGGCAAAGGTCAAGAAGCCAACTTCGACGACATACTGAAGAATGTACAGGAGCGCGACTATATTGATACTCATCGTGAAGTTTCGCCATTGCGTAAGGCAGCTGATGCTATAGAACTTGACAATAGCAACATGACTATTCCAGAGCAAAAAGCATGGCTGTTGGAGCAGTTCCATAAGGCTACTTCTGCCAAATAGGTTCTGGTTTTGATATTATCCGACTTCTCTAAAATGTATTGTCTATGAAAATAATAAAGTCTGTTTTAACCATAATCCTGACCTTTGCCGCTTTGGCGGTGTCGGCACAGGACTTCAATAAGTACTTTACTGACTCTACTTTGAGGATAGACTATATATTTTCCGGTAATGCCAGTGAGCAGCATATTGCTGTTGACGAGCTTTGTCGAATTCCCCGTTGGTACGGTAAACACCAGAGACTGAGTGAACTGCCGGTTGAGGGGAATGGGCAGATAACTGTTCGTGACCATCATTCTAAAGAAGTAATTTACAAGAATTCATTCTCAACGCTTTTTCAGGAGTGGCTGTCTTATCCTGAGGCTAAGACTCAGACAAGGTCGTTTGAGAATGTTTTCCTTGTGCCGTTCCCGAAAGATACTATTGACGTAACAGTCGACCTTCGCAATAACCGACGGGAGATCATGACCACTATGACCCATACAGTTGCCCCGAATGACATTCTAATCCGTCATTTGGGCGAGCATGGTGTCACTCCTTATAAGACCTTGCAAACCGCTGACGATACTACTCATTGTATCCATATTGCCTATATAGCCGAGGGCTACAAGGCTGAAGAAATGCCGACATTCCTGGCTGATTGCGATACAGCTATGGAAGCACTGTTCGCCCATGAGCCTTTTAAAACGTTGCGAGGAAGGTTTAATGTGATAGCTGTTGAGGCACCGTCTATGGACAGTGGAACGTCGGAACCATCAAAGGGAATATGGAAGAATACAGCCCTGCATTCACATTTCGATACTTTTTATTCCGACAGATACCTGACGACACTCCATCTCAAGGATCTTCATGACTGGCTGGCTGGAACGCCATACGAACATATAATAGTACTGGTAAATACGGAGAAATACGGCGGTGGCGGTATACTCAATTCCTATAATCTCGCTATGGCACATCATCGCGCCTTCAAACCAGTGGTCGTTCATGAGTTCGGTCATTCCTTTGCCGGACTGGGAGATGAATATGCCTACGAATTCGAGCAGGTCCCTATGTATCCGCATGATGTTGAGCCTTGGGAACCCAACTTGACAACCCTCGTTGATTTTCAGGGGAAATGGGAAGACCTTATAGCTGATGGTACAAAGCTTCCTACTCCGGAGCCGAAAGACCTCGACAAGCCCGGTGCCAACATGAAGCGTTGGAAGGTAGGTGCCTACGAGCCGGCCGGATATTCAATGCATGGAGTATACCGTGGATTCCCCGATTGCCGTATGCGGACAAATGAGAATCCGGTGTTCTGTCCGATTTGCCAACGTGCCATAACTAGACTCGTTGACTTCTATACAAAGTAGTTTTGCTTGTTATTTGCTCTTAACTTGCATGACGTAAATGTCCTCCCATATAATAAATTCCACAATGATGTTAAGGTCATTGCGTGAAAACCGGAGGGCATTTGTCTTATTGGGTACTTCCGACATTGTGAATCCCATCCTCTTTAAGTCGGAAGTAAACTGTCTATAATAGCCTTTCCACCAAAAAACATATTGGGTTGCGCCATTCGGAACATTGTCTTCGATGATTGCGAAGCTCAGCAAGTCGTGCCTCTTGAACAAACGGTAGAGAGGCTTTGACTTTGTGTATGCCGAATCGCGTATTACGTGGAATCCCCATAGACGTTTTGTACTGTCTGCAGATTGTATGGGATGGAAGCCATAACGGCGAAAAGGCGCAATACTGTTTCCGCGTGTTTCCTTTGCCCGTTGGTATTGCAGGCATACGGCAACAGGCATTTGGATGCCTCTCTCTTGACTTACCATGTCACGGTCGAAGTAGGGGAGAGGTATTATCTTTGAAGCTGAAGCCACACAGCAATAGCTAATTAGCAATAATATTATGTATAGTCTTCCCTTCATTTATCTTGATTGAAAACCTTATTAGAGGGCATCGCATTCCTCGAGCCATACTGTACTGACGGCATCAGAAGGCATACGCCAGTCGCCTCGTGGTGATAAGCTGACACTTCCTACCTTTGGCCCGTCAGGCAGACAGCTACGCTTGAACTGTTGTGAGAAGAACCTGTATAGGAATGTGTGGAGCCAATGCTTTATAACGCTTTCCGGATATTTGTTGGCAAACGCTTCTTTTGCCAGCATCATTATCTTAGCCGGATGGAATCCGAAGCGAAGGAAATAATAAAGGAAGAAGTCATGTAGTTCGTATGGACCTACAAGGTCTTCAGTCTTCTGCGCTATCTCGCCCTTGTCGTCGGCGGGAGTTAGCTCCGGCGATATAGGAGTCGCTATGATGTCAAGCAACACCTTGGTTATCTCCATCTGAACATCATCCGAGAATTGTTCAGTGCTTTGTGAGCTACTGCCCTCACGCAATGTAGGGGAAAGCCTTCCGGTTGTAGCAACGTAATGAACAAGGTAGCGGATAAGCGTCTTCGGAATGCTAACGTTGACCCCGTACATCGACATGTGGTCGCCGTTGTAAGTACACCAGCCCAGCGCAAGCTCGCTAAGGTCGCCGGTTCCGATAACCAGTCCGCCAACCTGATTGCTTATATCCATGAGAATCTGAGTACGCTCGCGTGCCTGGGAGTTCTCGTAAGTCACATCATGAACGCTGGCATCTTGTCCAATATCTTTGAAATGTTGCGTAACGGCAGCAGCAATATTAATCTCGCGAATGGTAATGCCAAGGTCGTTCATCAGCGTAATGGCATTATTGTATGTGCGGTCGGTGGTCCCGAATCCCGGCATTGTTACTCCTACAATTCCCTTACGGTCTAGTCCTAGCTTGTCGAAGGTGCGGACACACACGAGCAGGGCAAGAGTTGAATCCAGTCCTCCACTTATTCCTATGACGACATGCTTTGAATGAGTGTGGTCGAGCCGCTTGGCAAGTCCCATGACTTGTATTGAGAATATCTCCTCACAGCTGGCATTCATATCGTCTGACGTCGGGATGAACGGATGCGGGTCAACAGTGCGAAGCAGTTTCCATTCCTTCTCAGGATTCTCCGGAGCTTGAGCATTTATCAACAGAGGAGACTCCGTTATACTCTGAGGACCTTGAGCATTGATATATGTCGAATTGGTTCGGCGTTCGCTGCGCAACTTCTCAATATCTATTTGGCTGATGATAATCTGTGGTTCAAGGCAGAATCGTTTTGACTCGGCTATAAGTTTGCCATTCTCATAAATCAAGGCATTGCCACCGTAAACGACATCCTGTGTACTCTCTCCGAATCCACATCCCGAGTAGACGTATCCACTTATTGTTCGTGCACTCTGTTGAGAAAGTAGTTGCTTGAGATAATTGTGCTTGCCGATGAGCTCGTCGCTGGCCGACAGGTTGAAGATGATGTCGGCTCCGGCAAGAGCAAGGCGGTCGCTAGGTGGCTCTGGTGACCATACGTCCTCGCAAATCTCGATACCGAACTTTGCTCCACCTGAAAGGCAGAATATCTGTGGCTGAGGTGTTACGGTAACGTTTTTTCCTGCATAGCGGATGGCAGCCGGGCGAAGGTCTTGACTGGACGCAAACCATCTCTTCTCATAAAACTCGCTGTAGTTAGGCAAGTAAGTCTTCGGCACGATTCCAAGGATTTCGCCAGCCTGAATAACTATTGCGCAGTTCAGCAACAGAGGACCGACAACTATCGGAGCTCCAACAATTGCCACAATATCCATCTGGCGGGTGAACTCGAGAAGTCGAAGGACACCAGCCTCTGTGGCATCAATGAGAGTACCTTGCCGGAAAAGATCCTGGCAGGTGTATCCAGTCAGCGACAGCTCTGGGAAGGTAATTACTTCCACGCCTTTGCCATCGGCTTCGGCAATGGCAGACTCTATGTTTAGTATGTTGAAAGCAACGTCGCCTACTTTGACTGAAGGAATGGAAGAGGCAACAGTTACGTACCCGTATTTCATCGTTCTCTGTTGTTTAGTTTTATCTGATAGTTACTTGTGTTGCGCCATATCCATACTCCTGGAAACTGGCGTCCTGATATTGATATTTCTTGTACTTGTAGTTCAATTCATGGATGATAGCGTGGCGCAGAATACCTTCACCCTTACCATGAATGAATATGAGTTTCTGTCCTTTCTTGTCCTTGTACTGTTCGAGTGTACGGCGGAAAACGTCGAGCTGGTATTCAAGAATATCCCCACTGGACATTCCCGCTGTAGTGTCAAGAAGCTCGTCGGCATGCAAGTCAACAACAATCTTGTCGCCATTGAGGACTTGCTTTACATTGCGGCTCTTGCTCTGATTGTTTTCGTAACGACGGACAAGAGGCTGATGGTGTTCCTTCTCGGTCTGTACCTTCACCGGGCGAACTCTTGCCGGTGACTTGCCTGACTTCTCTTCGTCAGTATCCTTATTGTCAGGTGTGAACATCTCCTGCTTGAGAGTATCAGCGTCAACAACAAGTGGACGAACAGGACGGTCGTTCTCAATGACAGTGTAGAGCAGTGCAGGAATATCGAAGAAGTCGTTGTCCTTGAAAGCGTGCAGTTTGAAGAACTTAACGGCATCAATCCGGAACTGAACGTCAACGGCTGGCTTTAGCAGGAATGGCTTCTCCCGTTTATATGCTATAAGTTGGATAGCAGCGTGGGCGAGGTCATTGAACTGGTTGAAACCGACTTTCTCAATGAACAGCTTAGTGTTCGGCTCAATCTCGCCTGTAGAACGTAGAGTCCAGCTATTGCCCTCAGCTGTCATGTAAGTATAGGTGACGAAGTAGTTGGAATCGTTGATTATATAAGATTCAAACTGAGTGTTCGACAGATTCTTAATATCCATAGGGACAAATGCAAGGTATACAGACAACTTGTCGCCGTCCTTACGCTCACGAGGCTTTGGAGTGAAGTTGACGGATGGATCATCGGCTGAGTCTTCTTCGTTGCCCTTATTGTAAGTTCCGAAATCGTCGGCTTCATCATTGGCTTCGCCGTCACCGGTGTCAGACAGCCGTTGACGAATGCTTCGGTTGTCCTGTCCCGAATCATGCTGCTCATTCTTCTTCATTGCTTCGACAAGGTGAGCAGAACTGTAGTCATCGTCGGTAACAACAACTACTTCATTAATAGGAGTCGGAATCTCGAATCCGTCCTCATCCTCTACCAATACTATATTCTTGCCTTGGAAACCGGAGATTCGTCCACCGCCGGTTTCGCTAAGGAATCTTACTTTATCACCTATCTTCATAACAAAGGATTGAATAATTGAAATAATGAAACAATAATATTACGGCATCAGCAGGTTGCAGTCGCCATAGCTAAGGAAGCGGAAGTTGTGGCTCAAGGCATAATCGTAAATCTTACGCCAATCGCCATGAACGAATGCGCTTACAAGAAGAAGCAATGTCGACTGTGGCTGATGGAAGTTGGTCACAAGAATCTTCACGATCTTGTAAGTGTATCCCGGAGCAATGATAATCTGCGTGCTGCTATGCAGTGCCTCAAGACCATCACGGTCGAGATAATCGAGAAGATTCTGAATGCTCTGCTTTACCGTAACAGGCTTACCATCGATTAGTACAAGACCCTCTTCGTTGTGTGGCAGGTCGTAAGGCTCCCACTGGTTGACATGCAGGTCTTCCTCGCTGGCATCAGGGTTAGTCACCAACTTGACACCCATATAATAAAGGCTCTCAAGAGTGCGGACACTGGTTGTGCCTACGGCTATTGCCTTGCAGTCATGAGAGAGCAAACGCTCAAATGTGTGGCGATGGACAACAATGTACTCGGTATGCATGTTATGTCCCGAGATCTCCTCACTCTTTACCGGCTTGAAGGTTCCGGCACCTACATGGAGTGTCAGCTCATCACGCTGAATGCCATGGGCGTCGATGTCCTTGAGAACTTTCTCCGTGAAATGGAGTCCGGCAGTAGGAGCCGCTACAGAGCCTTTTATCTTAGAGTAAACGGTTTGATAAGTTGTCTTGTCGCTTTCCTCAGTCTTACGGTTGAGGTATGGCGGAATTGGAAGCTCACCAACAGCATCGAGAATCTCGGCAAACGAAACGTTTGAGTTGTCCCATTCGAAGTCGACCCAATAGTTGGTACCGCCGCTCTTCTCTGTAGTCTTGCTGCGATCCATTGTTGCCTTGAGGGTAAGCTTGTGACCCTTTATCTCGAAGTCACGCTCCAGAGTTCCTTCCTTCCACTTCTTCAGATTGCCCACCATGCAAAGCCATGAGCAACGTCCTGTAGTCTGGAACATAAGCTCGTAGTCGGTAGGGTCGGCAGGCTCCATGAGGAACACCTCGATAAGAGCACCGGTAGCCTTGCGGAAATGAATGCGTGCCTGAATGACTCGTGTGTTGTTGAACACCATCAGAGCTCTCTTAGGCAAGTACTTCGGCAGGTTGTAGAAAATATCATCACTCACTTCGCCATGATTGTAGATGAGAAGTTTAGAGTGGTCACGTTCCTTCAAAGGGAATTTGGCGATACGCTCGTCGGGCAGATTATAATCGAAATCCGAAATATGTATGTTTTTTGTATCCATTGTCTTTTATTAATTGCAGTTTTACTAATACTTGAATTATATTTCTAAAATGATATTTAATGAGCCCAAAGGCATGAAAGGATTGTCGCTGTAACGATGGTCAGCACAAGAACGTTGAGCACCATGTCGATGTCGCTCAGACTATAGCCCGACCTTGTATACTCGCTTGAAATAAAGTGCAGTCGCGGACTAATCTTGAAATATAGTTTCTTGTAGATAAAGAAAGCAATGATTGCTGAAATCGTTCCCCAAACTATGCCGACAACAATGTCCGACATATAATGAGCCCCAAGATAGAGGCGAGTCCAGCAGTTGACCATTGCCCAAGCAGCCATGAACAAGGAAAATATTCCATTGCGGACTATCAGTGCCAGAAAGACAGCCACAGCGCAGGTGTTGGCAGCATGTGCAGAGAAGAAACTGAATCCCGACGGATGATAGCCGTTGACGACCGTTACAAGGCTGGTCATAGCCGGGTCATTGACAGGACGCGGACGGGCAACAAGTGGCTTGATGATATAGTCGACCATGCCGTCGGACAATACAAGAGCCAACAGAATCATGCCGATAAGCAACATCATCTGAGAGATTTTCTCGTTGTTCTTTATAACAAGAATAATGAGTGCCACGTAGAGCGGCACCCATGTAAATCCATTGGTGAGAATCAAGGCAAATTCATCGATAAACATCGAATTGTTGCCGTTGAAAATAGGGATAAAAAAGTTATCTATATTCTGTATTGTCTGAGGCATTTCACTTTTAAATTTCTTCGAGTTGCTTTGTCGTAATCCAGCCCTCACGACCGTCGGCAAGGCGAATGGAACGCCAGTTGGCAAGCGACTTGTCGAGAATGTCGACACGTGTGCCCTCATGGATGACGAAGCTGTCGCTGGAGTTAGCCGAAGGTCCGGTCTTTACAGTTACCGATGGTGAGATTATTATTGCGCCGGTTCTGTTCATTAGCAGACTGCGCTGTTGGAATGCGAATATATTCGAGAGGACAAACAGAACTATGAAGAACACGCATCCATAGAATCCTGCTCGCTTAGCCCTTATGCTCGGTCCGAAGAGATAGACCAGCATTCCTATGATTACGATTATCAGTGAGACGATAGCCATGTAGGCCCATCCGTCGACACTCATGAGGTTGACCAGTGCCTTGTACCAGGTGACGAAGAACATCTCTGACTCAGGCGTTATCTTGTCGATAGTCTTCGACCGTGCCATCTCCAGATTGAAGCGGATGTCGCCATCGCCCGGCGAGAGCAGGTGGGCCCGCTCGTAGGCAAGCAGTGCCTGAGTGATATTGTCAGTGCGGTAGTAGGCATTGCCGAGATTATAGTAGATGTCGGCTGACACCCCTTTCTTCAGAAGTTCCTGATAGTCGATGATGGCTTGTTGGTAGTTCTTCTTCTGATACTCAGCATCGGCATTCTGCTTTGTTATGGCACTAGCCGAAAGTGGAAGCAGAGCCAGAGCAATGATGATGAACATCTTCATAGATGCCTTCCTGTTCTTGCGCTTCTCTTCCTTCATAGCCTTCTTCCTTGCGTTCAATGAATCTTCAATCTTCATAATAGCAGTCATTGCACTTTCCATGGTTCGATCCATATTGCCCTTGGCGTCACCCGGAGCATAACGCTCGAACTCACACTCATGCAGTGCTCCGAGGAACTTCTGGACGGTGTCCTCATCGATACCCAGAGCTGATAGCTTCTCATTGATGTTGTCAGTGCTGAGATGCTCAATCGGCATGTTAAGTTTGTCGCCAACATATCCCCAAAGGGCACGCATAACCTCGTCATAGAACTCATTAGCCTTACCCTTGAGCATCAGCTCGTCGGCACGGCGGAGACGGCGGGTGGCTACCTTGTTGGCGTTGTTGCGGCGCATGCCGACAATGTCAGAATGCATGAGAACCGTCTTGCGGAAACTATAGAACAGCAGGGCAAAGATACCGAGCAACAGTATAAGGACAATCCAATAGCCAACAGAGGCAAAGAAGAAATCGCCTATCTGATGGACTGACGCATTACCGGTCTTTATTGGGCGGATGTCCTTGTTGGCTTGGCTGTCGAACGAACTCATGTCACCTGTACCGTCACCCTTTGCCACATTGACGGTGAAAGGCTGGGTTGTGATGGTCTTGTATGAGTTAGACCCTGTATCATAATATGTGAACTTTATGGCAGGAATCGTGTATTTGCCTTCCTTACGGGCTACAAAGAGGTAGTCATAGACCATGTTGCCCTCGACGCCAGCCTCAGTAAGCTTGGTCTTGTCGGTAATCTTAGTGTCATACTTGTCGAAGTCCTTCGGCACCTGAACTGCAGGCTCCTTGATGAGCTTGAGGTTTCCGCTTCCGCTGAGTACCACGCGAAGGTTTATCGGGTCGCCAGCACGGACATCCGTCTTGCCAAGCTGCGCTGAGATGTTGAACTTACCGACACCACCAGAGAACCCAGCCGGTTTGGCAGGAAGCGGGTCTACCTGAATGGTTATGCCTGGAGCAGTGACGTTGCGCTGTACTTCCTTATAGCCGCCACCAGTGAAGAATGCATCCTCGCTGCGGTCTTCTTCCATCACAATTCCATGATAGGTGATAGGCGGAATCCTCAGCTTTCCAGTCATTTGCGGATACATTATGTACTGGCTCCATGTGACTGTGTTGTAAGTCTTGCCACGGAAAGTCTCAGGATGGAAAGTCTTCTGCTGTGGAAGCTTTACTTCTTGTGTGTGGAATCCCTTTAGGTCAGGCATTGCACCGTTGAGCTGGGTTAAGTTCTCGGTGGTATATACCTTATAAGTCAGCATGACAGGCTCCTGCTCGTGGACATGGGTCTTGCTGGCACTGACGAGAATGAATAAATCGCCACTACGGTCATTGCTTACCACCTGCTTCTCTTCGGCTCTTCGGCTTGTAGTGTTGCTGGTCTGACTAGCCTGACTGCCGCCACCGACATGAACATGCATGCTCTCGGTGTTCATCCGCCGTCCGTTGGCTATGATATGAGCTGGCGGAATTGTATAGTTGCCGCCACGTGTTGCCATTGCTATATATGAAATGGTAACCTGAGTCGAACCGCTCATGTGACCGTTGACCCACTGGTAGCTAGAGACTTCCGACTGGCTGGGACCATAGAGAATTTCCACACCTTCGGGCATGTTCCCCAGGTGGAATGCCGACACATCGGATGCCTCGATGACATATTCTATTGCAAACTTGCTGCCGACCTCTACCGACCTCGGAGCACTGCAATGGATTCTTTGTGCTGATGCCGTTGCCGACACCAACAGAAGGAGTAACATATAAAATATGTGTAGACTTCGTCTCATACGGAAATGTGTTTCTTTTATACTATTAACCGGCTTTGTCGCGTTGACCTGTATCGGCTGCGCTTACCAGTTCTTATCGAGTTGCCTTCGTGAGGGTTGCTGCATAGCCTTCTTTAGCTTGGCTTCAGTCTGATTCTCCTCATTCATGGCAGCTTGCAGCAGTTGCTCGGCATTGTCCTTGCTCATCTCGCCGTTCTGCGGTTGGTTCTGCCCTTGCTGTTTGTCGTTATTCTTGTTCTTGTTGTCTTGATTCTGCTTGTTCTTTTGCTGGTCCTTATTATTCTGATTCTTGTTTTTATCCTTGTTCTTGTTGTCGTTATTGTTTTTGTTATTCGACCCGCTGTTCTGTTGCTGTTGCTTCTGCTGGCGCTTGCAGAGAATATAGTTGTAACGCGCATCATTGTCGGCAGGGTTCAGGCGCATGCAGTTCTTGTAGGCTTCCATTGCCTTGCCATAGTCCTTCTGAGTCTGATGAGCCACACCCATGTTATAATAAGCCTTCGAGCGGACTGACTTGTTTGGCTCCGTCTTCACAGCCTGCTCATACTGGTTGATGGCGTCGCTGTCACGATGCTCTTTCTGCAAGGCACAGCCCAGGTTGTAGAGAGCCCGTGGGTTGTTCGGGTTCAGGGCGATAGCCTTACGGTAAGCCACCTCAGCCTCAGAGTACTTATGCACCGAGTATAGGCGGTTGCCCTGACGAATGAGGTCACGGTCGGTCTGGGCGTTGATGCCTTCGAAAGCCAACATCAGCAATAGTATGGCTAATATATATCTTTTCATAAGAGTTTCCTTTTGCGGTGTTCTGTTTTCGTCTCAAATACAAGTACCTCGATGACGAGCAACAGTATTACCAGTATTCCTACAGCCTGGAACTGCTCGTCGAAGTCACTGTAGACGACATTGTTTATCTCGCCCTTCTGCAGCTTGTCGAGCTCGTTGTCGAGTTGCTCCTCGGCAATGCCGCTGTTGTCGACGTGGATGTAGACACCCTTTCCCGCGGCAGCCACCTTCTTGCACATGTCCTCATTGAGGGCTGTCATAACGGTATTGCCACTCTTGTCCTTCATGTACTGTCCGTTGCCAATAGGAATCGGGGCTCCTTTCGGATCGCCGATACCCAGAATGTAGACGTTGATACCTGCGTCGTGGGCTTTCTTTGCCATTTCTTCGGCTCCGCCCTCATGATCCTCACCATCGGTAATCACGATTATAGCCTTGCCTGTCTTGGCGTCCTGAGTGAAGGAATGCATGGCGAGGTCGATGGCTTGCCCGATGTCAGTACCCTGAGTCTGGATTAGTGACGGATCGATATTCTGCAGGAACATCTTTGCCGATATGTAGTCCGATGTGATAGGCAGCTGGACGAATGCGTCACCGGCAAACACGATGAGTCCTATCTTGTCCTGATTGAAGTGGTCGACCAAGTCCTCGACCATCATCTTGCTTTTCTCCAGACGTGACGGAGTGACATCCTGAGCCAGCATGGAGTTGCTTATGTCCATCGCAATGATAGTCTCGATGCCTTCACGCTTGTCGCTGTTTATCTGCCTTCCCATCTGCGGACGAGCCACCATGACGACGATGAGAGCCAGTGCTGCCTCGAGAAGCCAGAACTTCACGGCAGGACGAACCTTGGAAACGTCGGGCGAAAGCTGGCTGAGCAGTTCCGGGTCGCCGAGCCGCTTGAGTTTCTTGCGCTTCGAGCGGAGCGATATGAGGCGGACTATTGCCAATAGCGGTATCAGCAACAGCAACCATAGATATATAGGGTCTTCAAATCTGAACATAGTTCTTCTTTTCTTATTTTACGGAATCCTGCGGAAGACAGTCAGTCGGAGCAGAATTTCCATCAACAGAGAGATTAGTGCCGCGAAGGCGAATGGCTGGTAGATGTCATAGAGTTTTGCGTATGACGACGTGCTAAGCTTGCTCTTCTCCAGTTTGTCAATGTCCTTGTAGATCTGTGCCAGTTCGTCACGGCTCTCGGCACGGTAGAAGTGACCGTTGGTAGTGCTGGCAATGTCCTGCAGAGTCTTGTAGTCAATCATTCCCTGCTGCTGGTCGTACTGTATCTGACCGTTGACCATCACCGGAATGCGTGCCATTTTGTTTGTTCCGAATCCTATGGTATAGATGCGGATGCCGAATGTCTTTGCCATCTGGGCGGCAGTCATAGGCGAGATGTCGCCAACGTTGTTGCTGCCGTCAGTCAGAAGGATTATGACACGGCTCTTCGTCTTCGAATCCTTCAGTCGGCTAATGGAGTTCGACAGTCCCATGCCGATGGCTGTTCCGTCCTGAATGAGTCCGCTCATGACGAGGTTAGGGTTGACGTTGCGCATGAGGTTCAGGAGCGATGCATGGTCGGTGGTCATAGGGCACTGGGTGAATGCCTCTCCGGCGAATATCGTCAGTCCGATGTTGTCGTTAGGGCGGTCGCTCACGAAGTCGGCTGCCACATCCTTAGCCACGTCAAGGCGGTTAGGCTGGACATCTTCGGAAAGCATACTGTAGGACACGTCCATACAGAGCATGATGTCAATGCCCTCGGTCTCGGTCTTGCTCCATGCATTGTAGCTCTGCGGTCGTGCCAGGCAGATTACAATGAGTGTATATGTCAGGCATCTGAGCAGCATAGGCAGGTTGACCAGCCTTACACGCAAGCTCTTCGGGGCGAATTCGTAAGCCCTGGTATCGCTCATGCGCATTGCCGGGTCGCCTTTCTTCCTGTAGAGGAAATACCACAATATATATGGTATCAGCAGGAGAAGCAGTAGCAGATAACCTTTATTTGCAAATTCCATTTTTCTAAATCTATCCTAAAATCTCAATGACTCTCCACACAATGTAAGCCAGAATAGCCACGGCTGCTATGACAAGCAGGGCAATGGTCAGGCGGACTCCTTTGCGCTTGCGCATCTTCGTGCGGTCTTTCTCCGACATCTTCGTGCCGACCTTCTCGACGGTAGGAGCATTCTCTTCCTTGGTGCTGTCGATGAACTTGACCACACTCGACAGATACATGTCATTGATATTGTTCTGTACCGAATACTTTGCGAACTTCACCAAGTCTGCGGTCTCGAAGACCTCACGGAGCTCGTCAATCTTCGACTTGTCTTCCTCATTCTCCAACCGGCTTATTATCTCCGAGCTGGTCATCTCCTTGGCGCGGATATTGAAGCGGTCCTCGAGATACTGGCGGAGAGTGTCGGTCAGCTGGGTGTAGAACTCCTTCTGGTCGGTGCTCTCGTCGAGGTGTTCCGACTTGATCTTCTCTATCTTCTGCATAGCCTTCTCGTGAGGCAGAAGCTTCTTGATGAAACGCACACGGCCTATAATCGGCTTTCCTGCACGCAGGCGGACATAGAGATAGTATATGACAACAAGGATGACGAGCACCAGAACGCTCAGCCAGAACAGCGGACTCCACTCGCTCCATGAGTATGGGTTGTCGGCTATCTCATGCATCGGGCGGATACTGTCAGCCTTGGCTGTATCGACTTTTATTGTCTTTATCTCCAGCGGAATGCTGTTGGTCTTGAAGTCCTTGCCGCCAACCTTTACGTCGAGTGCCGGAACGTTGTATTTGCCTTCGTCCCAACCCGTGAGGACATAGATGTTGCTTATGTCGTCGGAAGTCGTGTCGGCTTCGGTACGGACAACCTCTATGCCGCGTGTCATTTCCTGTTCGTCCTTGAATGAGGGGAAGACGACCTGCTGGCTAGCTCCGTTCCTGACCGTCACGGTCAGTCGGGTCTGGCTGCCAATGAGTATGTGGGCGGAGTCCAGATGGGCTTCGACCGATACCTGAGCCACAGCCGACACTGCAACGGCAAGTGCAAAGCATATTATGGTAAAAAATCGTTTCACTGTTTGTTTCGATTATTGAAGAATATCATCAGTTTCTTGACGAAGTCTTCATTGGTTGCTATCGACACGCTGTCGACATTGCTCTTTGTGAAGATGTTCCGCAACTCGTCCTGACGACGGAGCCAGTAGGCTGTGTGAGCCGTCCGGAGCCGCTTGTCGCTGGTGTCGATGTACATCTCGTGCCCTGACTCGGCATCGACAACACGAATGAGCCCTACATCGGGCAGCTGGCGGGCACACTGGTCATAGACTTGTATGGCGCCGACATCGTGCTTGTGGTTGCAGATGGTGAGGGCATTCTCGAAGTTCGGATTAGTGTAGAAGTCACTGAGGATGAATGCCGTGCAGCGGCGCTTCATGACCTGGGTGAGGAATTCTACAGCCATCTTCAAGTCGGTCTTCTTGCTCTTGGGGTGGAAGTCGAGCATCTCACGGATGATGTAGAGTATGTGCTTGCGTCCCTTCTTTGGCGGTATGTACTTCTCGATGCGGTCGGAGAAGAATATCACTCCAATCTTATCGTTGTTCTGAATAGCCGAGAAGGCTAGGGTAGCGGCAATCTCTGTCACCATGTCCTTCTTCAGCTGGCGGTGAGTACCGAAGTCGAGCGACCCCGACACATCGATGAGAAGCATGACCGTGAGTTCGCGTTCCTCTTCGAACACCTTGACGTAAGGGCGGTTGAAACGTGCTGTGACGTTCCAGTCGATGTCACGGATGTTGTCGCCGTACTGATACTCGCGCACCTCAGAGAAAGCCATTCCACGCCCCTTGAAGGCTGAGTGGTACTGACCGGCGAAGATGTTCTGGCTCAGTCCGCGGCTCTTTATCTCTATCTTCCTGACTTTCTTAAGTATATCTGCGGTATCCATTTTCTTTCTGAATCCACTCTGTTAAGGCACCTGAACCTTGTTGATAATCTGGGAGATGATGCCCTCGCTGGTGACATTGCTTGCCTCAGCCTCATAGCTCAGTCCGATACGGTGGCGGAGAACATCGTGTGCAACGGCACGCACATCCTCAGGAACGACATATCCACGGCGCTTGATGAAGGCGTAGGCACGGCTTGCCTTGGCTAGGTTGATGCTTGCACGAGGACTGCCGCCGAAGGTTATCATCTGCTTCAGCTCAGGCAGCTGGTAACGTTCCGGGTAACGTGTGGCGAAGATAATGTCGGCAATGTACTGTTCGATCTTCTCGTCTATGTAGACGCTGTTGACCACTTGACGTGCCTTGAGAATCTGCTCGACATTGGTCACAGGCTTTACCTTTGGCATTGACGGTGCAAGGTTCTCACGGATGATAGCTTTCTCCTCGTCCATTGTCGGGTAGTCGAGGACGACCTTCAGCATGAAACGGTCTACCTGTGCCTCAGGCAGCTGGTATGTGCCTTCCTGCTCGATAGGGTTTTGAGTAGCCATGACGAGGAACGGATTAGGCAACTTGAATGTCTTGTCGCCGATGGTTACCTCATGCTCCTGCATGGCTTCGAGCAGTGCGCTCTGTACCTTCGCCGGGGCACGGTTGATCTCGTCGGCAAGTACGAAGTTGGCAAACACCGGTCCCTTCTTGACGTTAAAGTCCTCGTCTTTCTGCGAGTAAATCATTGTTCCGATAACGTCAGCAGGGAGCAAATCCGGGGTGAACTGAATGCGGCTGAATTTCGAATCGATAAGCTCTGAGAGGGTCTTGATGGCGAGGGTCTTTGCCAGTCCAGGCACACCCTCGAGCAATACGTGTCCATCACTGAGTAGACCTATCAGCAATGCTTCTACAAGGTGCTTCTGACCAACGATTACCTGATTCATACCGGCGGTCAGGTCGGTAACAAAAGCACTCTGCTGTTCTATCAATTCATTAAGCTCGCGAATATCCAATGGTTCTGCCATAATGCTTATTTATATGTTTATTGCTTGTTTTGTTTCTAAATTTTTCGCAAAATTACAACTTTAAAAGCATTATGGAACAAAAGACCTACATAAATAATATTAAAAAAGTTTTTAAGTATATAAGTTTTGAACAATTTAACCACATTCCCAGTCCTTGGCGGCTTAATGTGAAAATCTCAGTTATCTCAGTTTCTTTTCACACTCGAATAACTGTTACCGGCTCTGTCAGCTAATGGAACAGAGGATAGAATGTAATAATAAATAATATGTAATAGTTATTATTAATATAGGCTTGTTTTACAGTGTCAACGATGATATTTTGCACCCTGAAAGGGCATATTTCATACTTTGAGTGGCGATTTTGTTTTGACCTTATCAAAAGCGGGCACTTTCAAAAGAAAAATAATTACATAAAAATTGTAGTATAATTTCCTCTTGCTTTGACTTACAGCTTGCTTTTTGTCCGTATAAAACAAAAACTATTTTCCTCTATGAAATTTGAGAACGTCATGAAACAGATATTCTCAATGCGCATTTTGTATCTGATTTAATGCAGAATCTGTTGTCAGGACGCCGATTGACGAGCCAAATTATTCTGTTTTCAGCATCACAAAGAACATATTGGCGGCATTTCTCGATAATTGAGACTTTGTTGTCGGTAAGAAAATCGCTCACGAGCTTTGAGCCTTTCATGCCAAATGGCACGAAGCGGTCGCCATTTCGGAACGTCCGAAGGGTCAGCGGAAAGCGCACTTTGTCGGCATCAAGGGCTATTGTGTCAGACTTTTTAGGTATGACAGAACTTGCAGTCCATTGCTCCTTCTTGATGCTTATTTTGTGGTAATTATCGAAGATATAGTTGCCTTCTTCGGGTATGCGGAGTTCTTTGCTCTTGGCAGTTGCCTCTGTCTTGACCACGATAATCTCATTGCGGTCGATGACAAGCGTGTGGGTGGGGCTGTGCCATTCCCTTCCCGGTGTGCCTTCAATGTGGCTTGCTATGTCGGCTATTTGGTTGCCGTTGAATCCCATCGGACTGAGAATTTCGAAGAGGACGGCTTCGGCTGATGGCTCGCCTTGCAGTCCACGAATGTCTATATGGGTCTCCTGTGGCTCTCGATTGCCGTCTCCCTTAGTGTTTGCCACCTTGTTAATAATGTCGCCAACAGCAGCGTTGTAGACGCCTTCAGCCGATTGCAGATTCTCGGCAGCCTTGGCGATGTTCTCTATTGCGGCGGGGTTTATCTTCTCGAGCAAAGGAATGATGTCGAGTCGGAACTTGTTTCGGGTAGCATCGTCCTCGAGGTTGGTGCTGTCGGTCACCCACGGCTGGTTGCGCTCCCTAAGGAATGCCTCTATTTCCTTGCGGCTAACCTTTAGCAATGGACGGATGACTTGTATGTCGGTGCCGTTGAAGTCGATGTGGGTGACTGGCTTCATGCCTGACAGACCATGAATTCCGGCTCCACGGACGAGCTTCATGAGCAGTGTCTCGGCTTGGTCGTTGCGGTTGTGAGCCACGCAAACCCCACCTGCACTAAGGTCTCTGACAAGCTGGAAAAAGTAGTTGTAGCGAAGGTTCCGTGCTGCCGTCTCAATGCTCTCCTTGTGCAGTGTGGCGTAAGCTGTGGTGTCGAAGTGGGCGATGTGCAGCTCGACTCCATGCTCCTTGCACAGCTTCTTGCAGAACTCTTCGTCCCTGTCACTCTCTTCGCCTCTCAGATGGAAGTTGCAGTGGACTGCCTCAACCCTGTAGCCTTGCTCGAGTAGATACAGCAATAGGGCGGTACTGTCAGCACCGCCCGATAATGCGCTAAGATATAATTTGTCTTTATCCATTAAATACTCTATTGCGGCTAGTTATAGGTTTTCTAGCCACTTTTTACCATTCTTTGTGTATGTCCATGCTATTAATCCACCAATTACGATAAGTCCTATCAAGAAAATAATAGTCAATGTATCCATAATTTTATTTTAGTGTTCACCCAATACTAATGCGGCGAAAGTCAACTTTGATAGGTCATAAAAATAGCATCCTAACTTCTCTCTCCTAGTTTTCTTTATCTTGCTCTTTACCCATTCTTTATTTTATATTGTCATTGCACTGCAAAGATAATGTTTTCGAATGAATTTCACAAATGAACAAAGATATTTTTAGCACAAATGTATATAAACAACAAAAGCCACTGTTTGTTCAGTGGCTTTTGTTTGAGTTATAGTTGATAAGCTGTGCTTACCCGAAGTTGTCGTACATAATTGACTCTGGCTCAACACCGAGGGAGTCAAGATACTCTGTAACGGTCTTGATAAGCATTGGAGGTCCGCAGAGATAGTACTCACAGTCCTCTGGTGCCTCATGATCCTTAAGGTAAGTATCACGGACACAGTTGACTGCAAAGCCTGCATAGTACTTCACGCCGAGAGCATCAGCCTTAGGATCAGGACGGTCGAGAGAGAGGTGCATGTGGAAGTTAGGGAATTCCTTCTCCAGCTCCCAGAAGTCCTCAAGGAAGAATGCCTCCGACAGAGAGCGGGCTCCATAGAAGAAGTGCATCTCACGGTCGGTGCAGTGAATCTGCTTGGTCATGTACATGATCTGAGCACGCAGAGGAGCCATTCCGGCGCCACCGCCAATCCAAATCATCTCCTTGCCTGAGGTGAGGTTCGGGTGGAAGTCACCGTAAGGACCTGACATCATAACCTTGTCGCCCGGTTTGAGTGAGAAGATATATGATGAGCCGATACCCGTAGGTACATCCTGGAATCCAACCTGTGGGCGAGGCAAGAACGGAGTCGTTGCTATACGGACGGTAAGCATGATGATGTCGCCCTCGGCCGGATAGTTAGCCATAGAGTAGGCGCGGACTGTCGGCTCCGGGTTGTGAGCCTTCAGAGAGAAGATGTTGAACTTCTTCCATGCTCCGATGTACTCCTCGCCAATATCGTTCTTGTCGATGTCCTTATCATAGTCGATGGTGTCGTATGCAGGAATGCGGATCTGAGCGTATGAACCCGGCATGAAGTCCATGTGCTCGCCAGGAGGCAGAGCCACCTTGAACTCCTTGATGAAGCTCGATACGTTCTTGTTGGAGAGTACTGTGCACTCCCATTCCTTGACTCCGAGAATGCTCTCAGGAATCTTGATCTTGAAGTCGCCCTTTACCTTTGTCTGGCATCCGAGACGCCAGTGGTCCTTTATCTGCTTACGGGTGAAGTGAGGACGCTCAGAGTCGAGTATTTCGCCTCCGCCCTCGAGCACCTGAACCTTGCACTGACCGCAGCTGGCCTTACCGCCACAAGCCGACGGAAGGTAGATGCCGTTTTCGTTGAGCGTTGACATGAGCGACTCGCCCTGTGCTACGCTCAGTGTCTTGTCGCCGTTGATGGTAATGGTGACATTGCCGCTCGGAGAGAGATACTTCTTACAGATGAGCAGTATCACCACAAGCAGCATTATGACAATGAGGAATACCCCTATACTTGCAAAAATGAATTGTCCCATTTTTCTTTTAGTTTAAAGTTTAATACCAGAGAAACACATCATTGCCATTGCCATGAGTCCGACGGTTATGAACGTTATGCCCAGTCCCTGCAGTGGCTTTGGTACGTCGCAGTACTGCATCTTCTCACGGACGGCACCCATTGAGACAATAGCCAGGGTCCAGCCCAGTCCTGAGCCGAATGCGTAGGCGATGGAATCCCAGACGGAGCCGATGTACTGAGTGCTCGACGGGTCGAGACCAATGCGCTGCTGCATGAACAGTGACGCACCCATGATGGCACAGTTTACGGCGATAAGCGGAAGGAATATTCCCAGTGCGCTGTAGAGTGACGGCGAGTATTTCTCGACTGCCATCTCCACAATCTGTGTTATACCGGCTATGACGGCGATGAAGAGAATGAAGCTCAGATAGGAGAGGTCGACACCCTGGATAAGGCAGTCAGGACCCAGCACCTTGGTCTGAAGCAGATAATCGACAGGGACGGTGATGACGAGCACGAAAGTGACGGCAAGACCGAGTCCGAGCGATGTCTTTACGTTCTTCGATACGGCAAGGAACGAGCACATGCCGAGGAAGAATGAGAATATCATGTTGTCGACGAATATCGACCTTATGAATAGATTAATTATGTGTTCCATTTACTTTGTCCTCCTAGGTTTTACTTTTCGTCCTTGCTGAAGTAAGCACGATGAATCCAGATAACGCAGCCGAGCAGGATAAGCGCCATTGCCGGCATGGTCATCATTCCATTGTTCCAGCCCGCATCGCAGATGCTCTTCGGGATAATCTGGAAGCCAAGCAGAGAGCCGCGTCCGAAGAACTCACGGAAAGCACCTACAATGACGAGAATCATTGCGTAGCCCAGTCCGTTGCCGAGTCCGTCGAGGAAGCTAGGCCAAGGCTTGTTGGTCATGGCGAAAGCCTCAAGGCGACCCATCAGGATACAGTTGGTGATGATAAGTCCGACATAGACCGAAAGCTGTACACTTACATCGTAAGCCACTGCCTTCAGAATCTGGCTGACGATGGTCACAAGGGCAGCCACGACAACCAGCTGGACGATGATACGGATTCGGTTAGGAATGGTCTTTCTTATCAGTGATATGATTACGTTCGAGAATGCTGTGATGATAGTCACGGCGAGTCCCATCACTATTGCCGGCTTCAGCTGAGAGGTGACAGCCAGCGATGAGCATATACCGAGCACCTGCACCATGATAGGGTTGTTGATGTTCAGCGGCTCAGTGAATACCTTTTTATTTTGCTTTGAAAATAAACTCATAATTGCACGAATTCAAATTTATGATTCATAATCCAAAATTATGATTACTTCTGGCTCAGGAACTTAACGTATGGTTGAAGTCCGCCTTTATCAGCCTTGAGCATAGCCGATACACCATTCGAAGTGAGGGTAGCACCGGTGACGCCATCGACCTCATAGTCGGGGTTCTTCACTGTTCCCTTCTTCACTACAGAGAGGGCGATCTTGCTCGGGTCATTGGCAAAGAGGTGTTTGCCCTTGAACTGAGCCTGCCATTGAGCGTTGTCCTTGATCTCGGCTCCCAGTCCGGCTGTCTCACTCTCATGATTGAAGTAAGCTCCGAAGACTGTTGCCTTGTCCTCATTGATAGCGATGTAGCCGCTGATAGGTCCCCAAAGACCTGTTCCATAGACAGGGATAACGTACTTGTCCTTGCCGTCAACCTTGCAGCGGTAGAGGGCAAGTTTTCCGTTCTTGGCGTCCTGGCTGTTCAGTTTGAATCCAGCCTTTGTTCCGCCTTGAGTTCCCTTTGTAACGACATTGCCGTTGGCATCAATTATGTCGTCGGCAACAATCAGTTCCTTATATTTCTGCGCAGCTTCGGCATCACTCATCCCACGGTCCTGATTGAGGGCATAGAGAATCTGCTTCTGCTGGTCGAGAGCCACGTTAGCATCCTGCGCTGGCTTCAATGCCTGGAAGACGAATGCCAAGAGGAAAGCCACGATGATGACGAGTACCGCAGAATAAATAATTGTATATGAATTGCTGTTTGTTTTCATCTTGCTGTCCTTTCTTATTTCTGTTCGCCACGATGAGCGCGCTTTGAGATGTTACGTTGAACCACACAATAGTCGATGAGAGGAGCAAACATGTTGCCAAGAAGGATGGCAAGCATCATTCCCTCCGGATAACCGGCATTGCAAACACGGACAATCACTGCCATAGCTCCAACGATGAATCCGTATATCCACTTACCTGTCTCAGTGCGTGCGCTGGTAACAGGGTCGGTAGCCATGAAGACTGCACCGAAGGCGAAACCGCCAAGAGCGAGGTAGTCGTACCAAGGCAATGTCAGAGAACCTGTAGCGTTGAAGATAGCGCCGAGGACTCCACCACCGATGAAGACGCTGAGCATGGTCTTCCAGCTTGCTATTCCGCACCAAAGCAGAATGACTGCGCCAATCGCGATGGCTATGATAGAAGTCTCGCCGACTGAGCCCGGAATAAGTCCGTAAATCCAGTCCATATTGAACGGCAGGTTTGCGCCCTGAGCCATTTCTCCGAGGGGGGTAGCCATGGTCTGTCCGTCAGGGACATTGAAGCCCAGTCCGCAGATAGAGCTCTTTGCAACCCATACTGCGTCGCCTGTCATCTTGCTAGGATAGCTGAAGAAAAGGAACGCACGCGCAACGAGTGCAGGGTTGAAGATGTTCATTCCCGTTCCACCGAATATCTCCTTGGCGAAGATTACCGAGAAGGCAACGGCTAGGGCGAGCATCCACAGAGGAATGGTGACAGGAGTGATGAGAGGGATGAGGATACCGGTAACGAGGTAGCCTTCCTGAATCTCCTCATGCTTCCATTGTGCCCATGCGAACTCAATGCCGAGTCCGACGATGTATGAAACAAGAATATTTGGAAGCAGTTCCAGGAAACCGTAGAAGAACATTCCCCAGAATGTTGCCTCACTGAGTTTTCCTGCAAGCACGGCGTTCTGATAGCCGATGTTGTACATTCCGAAGAGCATTGCCGGCAGAAGTGCTATAACGACAATACTCATAATACGCTTTGAATCGATGGCGTCGTGGATTGACGTGCCGCTCTTCGATGTCTCCGATGAGACATAGAGGAACGAGTCGAAGCCGTCGTAAACGCTCTTGAAAGCGTGCAGGCTGCCACCTTCCTCGAACTTCGGGCGTATCTTATCTAGATAATTTCTTAAACTCATTATTTTAATTCTAAGTTCAAAATTAAAAATTAAAAATTGTGATTACCTTCGTGGAAGAGGAAACTATGCGTTCTCCTTCCTGAGTATGTCGAGACCCTTGCGGACAATCTGTTGCAGAGGAAGCTTTGAAGAGTCGACGAACTCTGCCAGTGCAAAGTCCTCAGGGCTTACCTCATAGATTCCGAGTTGCTCCTGCTTGTCTATGTCGCCGGTGATGATAGCCTTGATGAGGTACTCGCCATAGATGTCCATTGGCAATACCTTATCATATTCACCGCTCATGATGATATGGCGCTCGCCGCCCTTTATACGGGCATCGAGGTCGTACTGCTTCTTCTTTCCGAAGAGCCAGCTGAAATAACTGTGTGATGTTGAGAACTCTTTCAGTCGTGGCATAATCCATCCGGCAAACTCATTGACATCGTCGCCCTCTGGAATAGCTGTAATCTCTGATGTGTGTGCTCCGAGATAATCATCCTTTGTCACCTTGCGTCCTGTGAGAGGATTGCCGTCGAGCAGACGGACGTGGCGGTCGGTCTTGATGCCGTCGCCTACGACCTCGCCGATCTTTGCGCCGACGAGAACGTCAGCGTAAGCCGGTTCCTTGACTTCACTTCCGGCGATAGCTATGGTGCGGGTTAGGTTCACCTTGCCTGTGTTGAACAGACGTCCGAAGAAGATAACAGCTGTAGGATCGACTGTCCAGACAATTTCTCCCTTGTTTACCGGGTCGATGTGGTTAACCTGAATACCTACATTTCCTGCCGGGCACTTGCCGTCGAAGACATTGATGTCGACATCCTTGGCGTTAACCAGGGCGTCGGCGCTCTGCTGTGCTCCAATTCCGAGGTGTACCTCAGCAATCTTCGAGAGAGCGGTCAGACCGGTCTGGAAGTCCTTCTCATTTCCTTTAAGCTCAAACTCAAAGTCTGCAGACAGTGGCTTGTCCCTGAGTGCTGATACAAAGATGGCTTTAGGCTTAGTGTCAGGAGTTGTTGAAACTGCGTAAGGGAGCTGGTCGATATATCCGAACAGACCGCTTTCCAGCAGTGCTTTCTTCACTCCATCGGCGTCGAGCTTCGATGGGTCACTCTTGCCATAGTCGTGGAACTGTTGCTGTGCGTCGGCGTCAATCTCAACGGCTAGCACCTTTCGTCTTTCGCCACGGACCACAGCCGTAACTGTTCCGCTAACAGGCGACGCAAATCTCACGTCAGGGCATGACTTGTTCACAAACAAAGGCTCTCCGGCAAGTACCTTGTCGCCGACTTTGACAACAACCTTCGGGGTAACGCCCACGAAAGCCGACGGCAACAAAGCATAATGACTGACTGGACCTACAGAGACTTTCTTCAGCTCCGCAGCTCCTTTCAGATTAATGTCCAAGCCCTTGTGCAACTTGATAACATTTACCATATTTTTGGTCAATTAGTTGATAATAATTTATCTAACAGCAATGAATAGTTGCTGCAAAAATAAAAAAAATTACTTTAAGTTCGTAATTTTTCGTGTTTAATTTTTTAATTTCATCAAAAGTTTTGTAGATTTGCAAACTCAAAAGAGCAATTTTGTGAATTTGGCACAATGATTTAGCGAACTTTGAGCAGCTTTTGGGAATCTTAAATGCGGATAATTCGTAAGGTTATAAACTATATAATATGGACTGTGGTGGCACTCTTTGTGCTTGTCACTGTGGTCTTGCATATCCCGTTCGTACAGAATATTGTCGGCTCTGAAGTCGCTTCTGCCCTTGCCGGGAAACTCGGGACGAGGGTTGAGGTCGGACGTGTTGATGTCGGATTTCTCAATCGCGTCATCGTTGACGATGTTCGCATTTATGACCAAAAGCACAAGAAGCTACTCTTTGCAACCCGTGTTGCTGCAAAGGTAGATATAATCCCACTTTTCGAAGGACGTGTCTCTGTATCGTCAGCCCAGCTTTTCGGACTCGATGCCAATCTTTATCGCACGTCAAAGAACTCACCGACTAACTTCCAGTTTGTCTTAGACTCATTGGCTTCTAAGGATACCACAAGCCATAAACCACTTGACTTGCGCATAGCTTCACTGGTCATAAGAAACGGAAAAGCCCGTTGGAATGATTATCAAAAGCCGAAGGGCAACTTATTGGACATCAATCACTTGAATGTCAGTAACCTCAGCGCTCATATCCTCCTTAATCATATCACTGACAATACTATTGATGCCTCAGTCCGCCGTCTTGCTTTGAAGGAACAGTCGGGACTGGATCTTCGGCAGTTAGCCTTCAAGCTGAAGACTGATAAGCACTCGGCTACAATGAGCAACCTCACTATAGAACTTCCTCGTTCTAAGGTTTTCTTCCCATATATACATGCTTCTTTTGGTGGATCGGGCAACAAAAATTCCGGATCATCCTCTCCATTGAAGAATCTGAAATACACGGTAAAGTTAGCCAAAAGCTATATTGCCCCTGCCGACCTCGGATTCCTTGATCCCGCTTTGCGCGGCTTCTCAAACAGGCTGAATCTGCAAGCCGACATTGACGGGACATCAGATAACGTCAACGTCAAGACAATCAGTATCGTTACCGATGATGAGAGCATCGTCGTCCGTGGTCATGGCGGTGTCGACCATCTGTCGGGCACTCCTCATTGGTTCTTTGTCGCGTCACCTCTTAAGACCAGTGCCGACGGGATCAAGTATGTCGCCCGTAATCTCAGGAATCATAACATAACATTGCCTGACGCAGTTATCCGCCTTGGTGATATTTATTTTAAAGGTAAGGCCAACGGACAAGGAAAGAATATCTCAGCCGATGGCGACATCAGGACCTCTGCCGGTAATGTCACTTTGAAGGCAGAATATAACGGTGGAAAGTTCAATGCAGCCGTCAAGACACCGGGCTTCGAGCTAGGTCATGTCCTCGACAATAAAGACTTCGGCAAGGTTATAGCCGACATTACGGCTCACGGCATGATACCTAATCCGTTCCGTCTGCCTGCCCTTAACGTTACAGCCAGCGGTAACGTCCGCCAGTTCGACTATCATGGATATTCCTACAGAAATATAAGCGTTGACGGAACATTCGCCAATGAGACATTCAACGGCAAGGCTTCCATCGACGACCCAAATGGCAAACTGAATCTCGCAGGTACCATCAATCGCTCGAAGATTCTTGCTTCCCTTGATGCCCAGCATTTCAATCCATACAAACTGAAACTGACCAATGCCCTCGGCAACCGTTCTTTCTCCATGAAGGCTAAGGCTGATGTCACCGGTTCTGACCTCGACCATCTGAACGGTTCGCTAGACATAACCGACTTCTCAGCTATAGGCGAGGGTAAGTCATACGTTGTCAACCAGTTGCACGCTAACGTCAGGAACAACTTCCGGCATCGTTCTGCCGATGTGGCTAGTGATTTCGGTGAATTGCACCTGAGTGGAGTCTATGATTATCAGACCCTGCATAAAAGTTTCTTAAGCGTCCTCGACCATCATCTGCCAAGTCTGTTCCCCGGTGAGCGCCGTTCGTCAGGGAATGCATTTACAGTACATGGCTGTCTTGTCAGTGCCAAGGTGCTAAGGGACATTCTGGGAATACCGCTTCACTTCAACGGTCCAGTCAACATCAATGGCTCGGTAAATGATTTAGCCCACGCCATCGACTTGAACCTTACCGCGCCTGAAGTCGTTTATAACGGCAACCATATCAAGAATGCCAGCATCAGCATATCGCCAAACACCTCTGAGCAGTTCGGTCCTTCGGATGGTTTCACTACAAAGGACGGGCTGCAATGTCAAATTCGTGGTGAGCGGGTAAGTGACAATGGAACTCCACTGGCTATAGTCCTCAACGCCACAGCTTCTAACGATGATGTAACCCTTAACGGTACATGGGATCTTCGGGGCAATACTCACAACTATGGCGACCTTAGTGCCAATGTCCATCTGTTCCGTTCGGCAGCAAGGGGACTGGGACTCAGCGTTGATGTTAATCCATCAGTGGAAGTATTCGACACCATCCACGTGGCTGTCCAGCCGTCGCATCTTACTTATCAGCAGAACCTCTTGAACATCGACCATTTCGAAGTGTCCAACGGTGAGCAGCATGTCAGTGTGAACGGACAGACTACCGGCAATGAAAACGACTCACTGCTAGTCGATTTCAGCAATATCAATCTTAAGTATGTCCTTGATTTGGTGGGTTTCAATTCTGTCAAGTTCACGGGTCTTGTAACTGGCCGTGGTTATGTGAAGTCATTCTTCAAGAGTCCTAAAGCATACGCAAACTTGGATATAGCCGACTTCCGGTTCCAGGGCGGTGAGTTCGGAACACTTCATGCTAAGGTCGATTATGACAATAATGTAGGACGGATAAACATTAACTCTGTAGCCGACGATGGACCGGATTGTTACACCAATATTGACGGCTATGTTTCTATCAAGGAACATTACATCAATCTCCCGATGGTCTGCCATAACACGAAGTTGCAGTTCCTCGAAGGATTCGCAGGTGCGGTTCTGTCCAATGTTGAGGCTACCGGCAATGGAACTTGCCGGATATTCGGTGACCTCTCTGAGGTAAACATGGACGGCGATATGATTAGCAATGGCGACATGAGTATCACCCAGACCAATACTACATACACCATGCACAATTCTCATATCCATATCGTGCCTGATGAGATAGAATTTGCTCATGACTCTATATATGACCGGGACGGAAACCTCGGAATAATAACAGGTGGAATCCATCATCACAACTTCCATCAATGGACATTCGACATTCATGTCGAAGCCGACCATCTGCTTTGCCTTAACCTTCCGGAGTTCGGCAACAATACCTTCCGTGGCGTTATTTATGGCTCTGGCTCGTGTGATGTTATAGGACGTCCTAATGAGACGACTATCAATGCCAATATCACGCCTGTTGGCAAGTCGTACATGGAGTATGACGCCGGTTACAGCGGAGCCCTTGACGACAACTCGTTTATCCACTGGAAAGATGCAACTACCGACAGTGTAAAGCTTGTCAGACAGGACAGTACAGCCCGGCCGCCTGCATTCGTAGGAGAGGGTAGCCCTCAGGAAATTGACATACCAAGCGACTTCACAATGAACTTGCTTATCAACACGACGCCAGACTTCACCCTGCGTGTGCTGATGGACGAGAGCAATGGCGACCACATGGACTTTCATGGCGATGGAGTCATAAGGGCAACTTACTATAACAAGGGTGCTTTTCAGATGTTTGGCAACTATAACGTGGAGTTCGGCAATTACACTATGACCATCCAGAACCTGGTCAAGAAGAACTTTACCTTCCTGCCCGGCTCTTCGATAACGTTTGGCGGCAACCCGTTCGAGGCGCGGCTTAATGTCAAGGCTCAGTACACCGTTAACGGTGTGAGCCTGTCAGACTTACAGATGGGCAGAAGCTTTACATCGGGCAACATCCGTGTGAATTGCCTGATGAATATCCTCGGTACACCTCTTAAGCCAAACGTTACATTCGGCATCGACTTGCCAACACTGTCGTCTGATGCCCAGCAGATGGTTCGCTCGGTTATGGATTCCGAGGAAGACATGAACCAGCAAGTGCTTTATTTGTTGGCGGTTGGTCGTTTCTACAATCCGGGTAATAACAATGCCGAGATAGAGAGTAATGCATCGCAGAGCCGGACATCCCTGGCAATGCAGAGCGTGCTTTCAGGGACGCTCTCACAGCAATTGTCCAATGTCCTCTCGAGTGTCATCCATAATACTAACTGGAACATCGGAGCGAACATCTCGACCGGTGATGAGGGATTCAGTGATGCCGAGTATGAAGGCTTGCTGTCAGGTAGGATGCTCAACAACCGGCTCTTCTTCCAAGGGCAATTCGGCTATCGCGACAAGGTGACTACAAACAACTCATCCTTCATTGGCGACTTCGACCTGCGTTACCTTCTGACTCCGAATGGTAATGCGGCTATTAGGGTATACAATCAGACCAATGACCGTTATTTCACCCGTAACTCGCTGACAACTCAAGGCATAGGATTCATTCTGAAGAAGGACTTCAACACTATTGGCGACTTGTTTACAATTGGTAACAAGAATAAGAAGAACAAGCAGAAGAAGAGCAAGAAAAGTAATAAAAAATAGCATCAGATGATTCCGCTCTTTAGTTGTTATTGATGGTTCGTCTAATGCTTCTATAACTTATTGATAATCAAAGCCCATACAAAAAGATACCCAATTAGATTGTAAAAGATACCGTTTTAGCTTCTAATTGGGTATCTTTTGCAATCTAATTGGGTATCTTCTATGTTGCATTCCAAATAATTGGCTTATATTTATTTTTAATTAACTCTGATTATCAACATTTTAGCATAAATTCTATCTTTGGGTATGGG
>OMZV01000016.1 GCA_900315635.1 uncultured Prevotella sp. | reverse complement strand
AGGTAAGCAAAAAAAATAGTTTTAGCACGCTATCATATCAAGTTCTTTGGTTAGGCAGCGGCATCCGCCTGCCACGGACAATCCCCCTTGGGCCGGATTTCACTTTTTGGTGATTTGCCTTGTGGTGAATCAATCTTTTTTAGAACCACTTTGTCTCTTTTCCTACTATCTCACTGAGCAGAAGGTTGGTGAGTCGGCTTGTACCCAGGCGGAACCAGTAGTTTGTGAGCCACTTTTCGCCGAGGACTTCCTTTACAATTGTATAAAGGATGACGGCATCCATTACAGTATTGATGCCACCTGCAGGCTTGATACCAATCTGAATTCCGGTCTCGTCATAGTACTCCTTGATAGCCTGACACATTACATAGACGCCTTCAGGAGTTGCTCCTGCCTTCTCCTTACCGGTACTTGTCTTGATGTAATCGGCTCCGGCATACATAGATAAAATTGCGGCTTTCTTGACGTTTGAAAGACTTCCGAGATCACAAGTCTCGAGTATAACTTTCATTGGCACGTCGCCACAAACTTCCTTAAGCTCATTGATGTCGTCAGCAACACCTTCATAATCCTCGCTAAGGAATTTTCCTACCGGCAGAACTATATCGATGTTGGTTGCACCATCGGCAATACAAAGCTGTGTTTCGGCTATTTTCACCTCCATACGGCTCTGTGATGATGGGAAATTCCCCGATACATTGGTTATCTCCACACCGTCGACTTCAAGGCTCTTAGCAACCAGTTCTGTGAATCTAGGGTAAACACAGATTGCTGCTACGTGTGGCAGGTCAGGGTAGGTGGCATCGAACTTGTTCACCTTCTCTGTCAAGGCAAGTATGCTTTCGTCTGTATCTGTGGTATGAAGAGATGTCAGCTCGACGCTGCCAAGCAGGAATTTCTTAACATCGATGGTATCGTTCTCCGGTACTTTCTCAGCTATAATCTTCTTCACTGCCTCACGGACTTCGTCTTCATTGACGTTGAGGTTATACTTCTTGAAAGCCTGCTCGTACTTGCTGTCGCCGTACTGCTCTTTCTCCATCTGTAATTCGTCTTTTTGTTTCTTTATGTCTTCAGAAACAGCATTCTTTATTATTCCCATTTCTTCATCTTTTTATACACTGTAGGGGCGCACCTTGTGTGCGTCCCCATCGCCGTCAGCGGCGACAAATTTGTATTTCATTCGGTTTTTAAAAACCGATTGGGTCGCACACAAGGTGCGCCACTACAGTGGGTAATTGTTCTATGTTTTTGTTTATTATTTGTTTGTCTTATGTTTACTTATGAATCTCTTTGAGTAGGCTTGGTGAGGAATATAGTTTCGGATTATTCTTATGCCTATTCTTATCCCTTTTTGTCTTCTTTTCGAAGCTCTTTTTCAGTTCCTCAGTCAGGTCAATTCCGGTCTCGTTAGCCAGGCAGATAAGTACCCAAAGAACATCAGCCATCTCCTCTCCGAGGTTCGGTTTTTCGCCTGGTTTGAAGCTTTGGTCGCCATACTTGCGTGCTATAACTCGTGCGAGTTCGCCGACTTCCTCGGTCAGACATGCCATGTTGGTCAGCTCTGAGAAGTATCTGACGCCGTATGTTTTAATCCATTCGTCTACAGCCTTTTGTGCCTCTGCTATTGTCATTGTATGTATTGTCTTATTGCTTCAATTGTTATTATTTGCCATGCACCTATCCAAAGAACTGCAATCCGGATGCCAACGATACGTATTCTAACGAGTCTTTTGAATGAACATATTGTCCAAAGTAGGCATGCAGTTAAACCTATATACCCGATAGTACCGATCTCACCTTCATCAAAGTTGAATCCTAATATAATCATTATGATTCCAACTATTATCATCCGGTCGATTTTCAGGTTGATGGTAGCTTATAATTGTATTTCTTAATAGGTTCTTTATTGCTTTGCATTATAGTTTTGTAGTTTTTTATTCTTTGCTTTTGGTGTCCATACAGATTGTTACCGGTCCGTCATTAAGTAGTTCAACCTTCATATCTGCCCCGAATTCACCGGTTCCGACTGGCTTCCCTAAGGCGGTTGTCAGGCGGCTGACAAACTCGTTGTAGAGTGGGATAGAGATCTCGTGTTTAGCCGCGTGGATCCAGCTGGGGCGGTTGCCTTTCTTGTAGCTTGCCATCAGTGTGAACTGGCTGACGACTATTATGTCGCCACCGGTGTCAAGAATACTGCGGTTCATTACCCCATTTTCATCGTTGAAAACACGAAGGTTCACGACCTTCTTTACCAGCCAATCGATGTCGTCGGTGCTGTCGTCCTCGCCAATGCCCAATAGGATAAGGAAACCGTTTTCTATCTTGCTTTTTACCTCACCGTTGATGGTGACGCTAGCATGGCTTACTCGTTGAATAACAATTCTCATGCTGCAAATTTAACTCTTCTTTTTCAGTATTGCAAATATTTCTTTTCCTTTTTTGTTTCGATACTATTTATAGGTTAGGAAACAGATGTTTAAATGATTAAAGACAATCGTTTAAAAGCCAATAGATACCCTTTGGTCTTGTAATTGGGCATCTTTGACGATAAAAAATAAATTAAAAACTAAAAAAAATAAATTTAAAATGAAAGAAAAATAATTTATTTTTCTCTCTAAAAGATTATGTTTTACAAAGCAAAAGGACATCTACTGTATTTCAATAGATGTCCTCTTACATTATTATTAATGCTCTGATGGGGTTTCATCCGGGTGGAAATGGTTCCAGACGATGGTTGCCTTGGACTCTCCTAGAGTGTCTTTAAGTTGTTGATAGTCAGTCTCTTTAATTCGCTTTACACTTCGAAATTCTCTTAGAAGTAAGTCCTTGGTCTTTGGTCCTATACCCTTGATGTCGTCAAGTTCACTGTGTAGCTGGTGCTTCGACCGTTTGTCACGGTGGAAGGTGATGGCAAAGCGGTGGACTTCGTCCTGTATTTGGGTTAAAACCTTGAATAATTCGCTGTCCGTTTTCAGTCCGATGACCTGCGGAGGAAATCCATAAAGCAGCTCATTGGTGCGGTGACGGTCGTTCTTAGCCAGTCCGGCGATAGGTATCTGAAGGTGTAATTCGTCCTCGACAACCTCTCGGACAACGTCCATTTGTCCCTTGCCACCATCTGTAATGATGAGGTCGGGCAGGGGAGTATGCTCTTCCATCATCCTCGAATACCTGCGGCGGACGACCTCCTGCATGGAAGCATAATCGTCGGGACCAACTACCGTCTTTATGTTGTACTTTCGGTAGTCTTTTCTTGATGGTTTCATGCCCTTGTAGACGATACATCCTGCCACGGCATCAGTGCCTGAAATGTTAGAGTTATCGAAACATTCTATCTGGTAAGGGAGCTTAGGCAGCTTCAATTTGTCCTGTAATTCCTTCATCAGACGGGTCTGTTTTTGCTCCGGATTCAGCTTCTCAGTCTGCTTCAGACGGTCGAATTTATACTGTTTGGCATTCATCTCAGACAGCTCTAACAGGTGGTGTTTGTCGCCTCTCTGAGGGATGAAAAAATCAGCGTCCTTTATCTTGAAATCGAGTTCAAACGGAACGATAATCTCCTTCGCAGTACTGCCAAATCGTTCACGAATCTCCGGTATTGCATCGTTAAGAAGTTCCTCGTCGGTCTCGTCAAGTTTACGCTTGTATTCGTATGTGAAACTCTGATTTATTGCACCATTTGTAACGTGTATATAGTTGATGTATGCGTTCTTTTTCTGGTCATCGTCAATGATAGTAAACACATCGACATCGGTAATTGTATGGCTCACAATTTCGCTCCTTGCGGCAAAATTATCCAGTGCTATTATCCTTTGTTTGTATTCTTCGGCACGTTCAAACTCCAATTTTGATGCATAATCCTGCATCTTTTCGCGCAGATAATTCTCCAAATCTCGGGTGTTTCCCTTCAAAACTTCGCGTGCCTGACGAATGTTTTCCTGGTAATCGTCATAGCTTTGCTTGTCGATGCATGGTCCTCCACAGTTATGAATATGGTATTCCAGACATGGTTTGAACTCTCCTTTTTCTATCCTTTCTGGTGTCAATGGCAAACGGCAAGTTCTCGGCTTGAATACCTTTTTGATAATCTCGAGTATGGCATACATGGAACTTATATGGCTATAAGGTCCGTAAAAAGAGCCATACTTCTTGTTTATCTTCCTTGTCTTGAATATTCGTGGATAATATTCCTTGGTTATGCAGATACTAGGATAAGTCTTTCCGTCCTTCAGAAGAACATTATATTTCGGTTTGTACTGCTTGATTAATTGGTTTTCTATGAGCAGAGCGTCCTCTTCAGAGTTTACTACAGAGTAGGATATGTCCTGTATCTTCGACACGAGAACCTTTGTCTTGTACCTGTCGACCTCTTTGTGGAAGTATGATGATACACGGTTCTTCAAGTCTTTGGCTTTACCTACATATATAATATGGTCTTGATCGGGCGCCTCTGCTCCTGGCTTCCGCTTCTCGTCATAGTATTGGTAAGTCCCCGGCTTGTGTGGAAGGTTCAATACTATGTTCTTCAAGTAGGCTAATCGTGCTTCATTTTCTTCTCGTGTCATTTCTCCTAACTCCTTTGTTTAAAGCATTTAAGATATAAATAGTTTCACGTGAAACGCAAAGCCTCGAAGAGGCTTAATTGAACAATAACCCCACACAAGGGAGTGTAACGACCGAAGTGTGGGGATAAGTATCAGGTTTATTATTGCTTAGTGAGTCGAAGACTCACAACAGCACTTGTGTGTATATTTAAGTTGTACCTCTTCGAGGCACTTTTCTTGATATTTATTCTAGTTTCCCCAGACTGCGCTTCGCTGGTCCGGGGTTACTGATTAGTTAAGCCTCTTCAAGGCTTTTTCTTCGGTTTTGTCTCTAGAACTGCAACAGTGATGTAACTTCTATTCCCTGATCCTCGAATATCTTTCTTGCGTTCGGGAACTCAGAGTCGAGCTCAATGATGAAGTTGCAGTAGATCTTCTTTGGGTGGAACTTTTTAACCAGTTTGCAGGCAGCGCTCATTGTTCCACCTGTTGCAAGCAGGTCGTCGTGGAGGAGGATAACATCCTTCTCGTCTATGGCGTCAGCATGTATCTCTATAGTGTCGATACCATACTCCTTGGCATAGCTCTGTTGAACTGTAGTGCATGGCAGTTTGCCAGGCTTGCGGCAAAGAACTACACCCGCATTAAGGCGCGTTGCTACTGCCGAAGACATGACGAAGCCACGGCTTTCTATTCCTACTATCTTGGTTATACCTTTATCTTTATATAGGTCAACCATTGTGTCTGTAATTTCTTTCAGGCACTCCGCATTCTTGAATAGGGTAGTAACGTCTCTGAAGTTGACTCCCTTGATTGGCCAATCAGGTATGCAACGCAGATTGTCCAGTAATAGTTGTTTGTTCATATCGTGTAAGTTTATGAGTTTATTCGTCTGTTGTTTCATTTTGTTTCACCACCAATTATGGCTTTAAGTTCCACTTTAATCATTTCCCTAAACCTTTCAGAATCATGCATTTATAATCTTTTTGTTTCACGTGAAACTCTAATTCGTCTTAGGTGATTAAACATCCTCCCCTTGGGGGAGGCTTGGTGGGAATTCTATAGTCCTATCTTCCTAGGAGCACCAGCAATACATTTATATCACTTGGCGATACTCCCGGAATTCTCGAAGCCTGTGCAATGGTCTCCGGTTGGATGCGTTCGAGCTTCTGACGGCACTCTGTCGAGAGGTCATGAAGTTCTGAATAATTGAAGCGTCCTTTTATCTTGATGTTCTCTAGGCGGTGCATCTTATCGGCGAAAACACGCTCGCGGTCGATGTAACCTTTGTACTTCATTCTTATCTCGGCGGCTTCATCGATTTCATCAACACGATTCTTCGGAGAATTCAATACCTCTTTTAATTCTGGAATCTGCTCAGAAAGATTCTTGAAGTTGACTTGTGGACGAGCAACCAGGTCGGCAATCTTGACTGTTCCCTTGAGAGGGGAAGTGCCAAGACTCTCCAAGAAACCATTTATTGCCTTCGGCTTCACCGGAGTCTCTTTGCAGAATGTTACGATTCTATCGATGTACGCCTTTTTCTCCAGCCATAAGTCATAACGCTCACGAGTAGCAAGTCCTAGCTTGTAGGACATCTCTGTCAATCTTGCATCGGCATCATCCTGACGGAGCAGGATTCTGTATTCAGCTCTTGAAGTGAACATGCGGTAAGGTTCATCGACACCTTTCGTTGTCAAATCATCTATAAGTACACCTATATAACTTTCGTCACGATGCATGACAAAAGGTTCGCTTCCACCGCAAAACAGTGCTGCGTTGATACCAGCTGCCGTGCCTTGTCCTCCTGCTTCCTCATATCCGGTTGTTCCGTTAACCTGTCCGGCAAGGAAGAGTCCGCTTATCACTTTCGATTCCAACGAATGCTTCAGCTGTGTCGGGTCGAAATAATCGTATTCTATTGCATAGCCAGGACGGTATATTTTGGCGTCTCGGAGAGCTGGGATGTGGTGGATTGCTTTCAACTGAGTTTCCCAAGGCATGCTCGATGAAAAGCCATTAAGATACATCTCGTTGGTATCTGTTCCCTCTGGTTCAAGGAACAGAGGATGGCTGGAGCGGTCGGGGAATGTTACAAGCTTGGTCTCTATTGACGGACAATAACGTGGACCGGTACTTTGGATTTGTCCGTTGAAAAGGGGAGAATTTGCCAAGTCGGCACGGAGAATCTCGTGTACCTCTTCATTTGTGTTGCATGTCCAGCACGGGAGTTGGGGTAGGGTGCGGTGCGGTCCGATGAAAGAGAACTGATGATAGTCGTTCTCACCGGGCTGCTCTTCCATATCCTCGAAATGGACGGAGCGCTTATCGATCCTGACAGGAGTGCCTGTCTTCATTCTACTCTTGTGTACTCCCCATCGTTCGATGCTTTCTGAGAAATGATGAACGGCAGGCTCAGCGCATCGTCCGCCTTCTACCTTCTTGTGTCCGATGTGCATTAGTCCATTGAGGAATGTACCGGCGGTTACAATGACTGCCTTTGCATGGAACTCTATATCCCATATAGTGCGTACACCTATCACGCTTTTTGTCTTTTCATCGACAAGCAGTTCGTTGGCTTGGTCTTGGAATATGTCAAGATTCGGGGTGTGGTCGAGTACTGTCCGCCACTGCCAAATAAACTTTCCGCGGTCACACTGCGCACGCGGGCTCCAAACTGCCGGACCCTTCGAGCGGTTGAGCATTCGGAACTGAATAGCGGTGGCATCAGTGATAAGACCCATCTGTCCGCCCAGCGCGTCAATCTCACGGACAATCTGCCCCTTGGCTATTCCGCCGACGGCTGGGTTGCAGCTCATCTGTCCAATCTTGTTCATGTCCATCGTTATGAGGCATGTCTTGGCTCCCATGTTTGCTGCCGCTGTGGCAGCTTCGCAACCTGCATGGCCGCCTCCGATGACCAGAACGTCATAATTAAAATTCATGTTGTTTCTCCTTTAATTTGTCCGCAAAGTTAGTGCAAACGAGTGGAAAAGCAAAGAAAAGTCGCTTTTTCTTTCTTTCCCGAGTGCCGCCTAACTTATATCTTTCTTATATATAGTTAGTGCAAACGAGTGGAAAAGCAAAATAAGACGTACCAATTATTTTGGAAAATTTAAAGGGAAAGACTTTGATTTATCATTTTAAAGTATTACTTTTGCGGTCAGAATACCTAAAAGTAAGTATTCCGAATACCCACTATTCATTAGAAAGTCCGCGAGGATTCAAGGGAAAAGTTTCAAGTTCGAACAAATTATCAGGAAATTTCTAACAAATTATTATTAATAAAATCAACAATTTATGTGGTTAATCAATTCACCTATAGGTAGAAAGGTAGTGATGTCTGTTACTGGCGTCTGCCTTATTCTATTCCTGACCTTCCACTGTTGCATGAATGTCGCTGCCTTTTTCTCGGCCGACGCTTACAACGAAGTGTGCGAGTTCCTGGGTTCTAATTGGTATGCAGTTGTTGGCACTCTCGGCCTGGCTTTCCTCGCTGTCTGCCATATCGTGTATGCCTTCATCCTCACAGCGCAGAACCGCCGCGCCCGTGGTAGTGAGCGTTATGCAGTGACCGACCGTCGTCCTGAGGTTTCTTGGGCTTCGCAGAACATGCTCGTTCTGGGTATCATCATTCTGCTCGGTTTAATCCTTCACTTGGTAAACTTCTGGAGCAACATGATGCTTGCTGAGCTGGCAAACCTCGATGTAGCTCACGACCCTGCTGACGGATTCGCCTGGATTCAGCAGACATTCTCTAATCCGGTGTTCTCTATCCTGTATCTCGTTTGGATTTGCGCCATCTGGTTCCATCTCTCTCATGGATTCTGGAGTGCTATGCAGACATTCGGCTGGAGCGGTAAGATCTGGCTCAAGCGCTGGCAGACTATCGGTATTGTTTATGTAACAATCCTCATGGGTGTCTTCGCTTTCCTGGTTCTGTCATTCTGGCTCGGTTTCGCACCTAGCTACTGTGCTTAACTAAAAAACTCATAAACTCAAAAACTCATAAACTTTAGAATAAGATTATGGCTAATCAAATAGATTCAAGAATACCTGAGGGCCCGCTGGCCGAGAAATGGACCAACTACAAGGCTCATCAGAAACTTGTAAACCCTGCCAATAAGCGTAAGCTCGACATCATCGTCGTCGGTACTGGTCTTGCCGGTGCATCAGCTGCCGCATCACTTGGCGAGATGGGTTTCCATGTTATCAACTTCTGTATTCAGGACTCTCCGCGCCGTGCTCACTCTATCGCTGCACAGGGCGGTATCAATGCAGCAAAGAATTACCAGAACGATGGCGACTCTGTCTATCGTCTGTTCTATGATACTATTAAAGGTGGTGACTATCGTGCTCGTGAGGCTAACGTCTATCGTCTGGCTGAGGTGAGTGCAAACATCATCGACCAGTGCGTTGCCCAGGGTGTTCCTTTCGCCCGTGAGTATGGTGGTATGCTTGCCAACCGTTCATTCGGTGGTGTGCAGGTTTGCCGTACATTCTATGCAAAGGGCCAGACCGGTCAGCAGCTTCTGCTCGGTGCCTACTCTTCACTGATGAAGGAGGTCCACAACGGAACTGTTGAGCTCCACACACGTACCGAGATTGAGGACATCGTCATCATCGACGGTCGTTGCCGTGGTGTCATCGCCAAGAACCTTATCACCGGAAAGCTCGAGCGCTATGGTGCTCATGCTGTCTGCCTTGCTACCGGTGGCTATGGCAACACATACTTCCTTTCAACCAACGCTATGGGCTGTAACTGCACAGCAGCTGTCCAGGCTTACCGTAAGGGAGCTTATTTTGCTAATCCATGTTTCGTCCAGATTCACCCGACCTGTATTCCTGTCCATGGCGACAAGCAGTCGAAGTTGACCCTTATGTCAGAGTCTCTCCGTAATGATGGCCGCATTTGGGTACCGAAGAACCTCGAGGATGCTAAAAAACTTCAGCGTGGTGAGATCCAGGGACGTGATATTCCTGAGGAGGATCGTGACTACTATCTGGAGCGCCGTTATCCTGCATTCGGTAACCTTGTTCCTCGTGACGTTGCATCACGTGCTGCCAAGGAGCGCACCGATGCCGGCTATGGTGTCAACAACACCGGTCTGGCTGTGTTCCTCGACTTCTCTGAGGCATTCCAGCGCCTCGGCCGCAAGCGTGTTGACGAGCGTTACGGAAACCTCTTCGATATGTATCAGGAGATTACCGATGTCGACCCACACGAGAACCCGATGATGATCTTCCCGGCTATCCACTACACAATGGGTGGTCTTTGGGTTGACTACGAGCTTCAGACTTCTATCAAGGGTCTGTTCGCACTTGGTGAGTGCAACTTCTCTGACCACGGTGCTAACCGCCTTGGCGCTTCTGCTCTGATGCAGGGTCTGTCCGACGGTTACTTCGTTATCCCTTACACAATGCAGAACTATCTCTCCGACCAGATTCAGGTACCACACATCGATACCAATGCTCCTGAGTTCGAGGAGGCTGAGAAGGGTGTACAGGCAGAGATCGACCGCATCTACAACATCAAGGGTGACGAGAGTGTCGACCATATCCATAAGAAACTCTACCACATCATGTGGGACTATGTAGGCATGGCACGTAACGAGAAGGGCTTGAAGAAGGCTCTCGCTATGCTTAAGGACATCCGCAAGGAGTTCAACGAGCACGTCCGCATCCCTGGCGACAAGGAAGGACTCAACACTGAGCTCGACAAGGCTATCCATCTCCGCGACTTCATCACCATGGGCGAGCTTATCGCTTACGATGCTCTTGAGCGTAATGAGAGTTGCGGTGGTCACTTCCGTGAGGAGAGCCAGACCGAGGAAGGTGAGGCTAAGCGTGACGACGAGCACTACATGTACGTTGCTTGCTGGCAGTACCAGGGCTCTGACGATGTTGCTCCAACACTGCTCAAGGAGCCTCTGAACTATCAGTACATCAAGGTTCAGGTTCGTAACTATAAGAAGTAAAGCCTCCCCAAGCCCCTCCGAATGGAGGGGATGTCTGATTACCGAAAAGGTTCAGATAGTGGTATAGTTTCAATAACATTTTAGACTACAAAAACAAATGGATACAAACATAAGTTTCACACTTAAAGTCTGGCGTCAGAAGGGCCCAAATGAGAAGGGTCATTTTGATACCTTCGAGATGCAGGACATTCCAGGCGATACCTCATTCCTCGAAATGTTGGACATCCTCAACGAGCAGCTCATCGAGGCAGGCAAGGAGCCTTTCGTCTTCGACCACGACTGCCGTGAGGGAATCTGCGGCATGTGCTCGCTCTATATCAATGGTCATCCACACGGACCAGCTCAGGGTGCTACAACCTGCCAGCTCTACATGCGTCGCTTCCACGATGGCGATGTCATCACCGTTGAGCCATGGCGTTCAGCTGCCTTCCCTGTAATCCGCGACTGTATGGTCGACCGCTCAGCATTTGATAAGATTATTGCTGCCGGTGGTTACACATCAGTCCGCACAGGCCAGGCTCAGGATGCCAACGCAATCCTTATTCCTAAGGATGATGCCGACGAGGCTATGGACTGTGCTACATGTATTGGCTGTGGAGCATGCGTAGCAGCTTGTAAGAACGGCTCTGCAATGCTCTTTGTCTCTTCAAAGGTAAGTCAGTTCGCCCTCCTTCCACAAGGCCGTCCAGAGGCTGCAAAACGCGCCAAGGCTATGGTTATGAAGATGGAAGAGCTCGGATTTGGTAACTGCACCAACACCCGCGCTTGTGAGGCTGAGTGCCCGAAGAACGAGTCAATCGCCAACATCGCCCGTCTGAACCGCGAGTTCATCAAGGCAAAACTTGCTGATTAATCACACGTTAATCACATAATTCCAAAGCCCGTCAGGCAATTTGCTTGACGGGCTTTTTGTCTATAGGTAATACACGATTTTCTTTTGTCAAATATTTATCTCGAGAATGTATGAATCCTTGTGTGTCTTTCCATTGACTCTGTGTGAGTCAGTATCCAGCATGAAGGTGTATTGATGTTATTCCAATGTAAAATCACCAGTCCATGATGAAGTTCCAAAACTTCCGTTATCCTTATAGTAACTGAATTTTCCGCTGGTCGAAGTATAGAAATCAAGTGTGTAAGTTGACTCCCGTGTGCTGTAATCAGTCTTGTCGCGAATAGTAATTACAGCACGTGTATCACTTATTCGGTTATAGATGGCAGATATAGATCCAAAAACAGTTATGCCGTCATATTTTTTAATTGGATAGTAATTGCTAATGCCATCACCAAATACAAAATAAGTATCTTTGCCATAAGGAACGGAAAGCCGCTTGCCCGACAGGTTGTAAGGAGCCTGAATGTTCTCCGCTTTTTCGAACTTTTCGACAGTGAATACTCCGCTGGCCAGATTACCGCTTGTTGCTGTTCCACCAGTTGACGACGTAAAGGTTAGTTCTATGGTTTTTGAACCACCGTTATAATAGCCTGATTTAGCATAACTGAAATCAATCTTTGCCGTGTTGGCACCCGTCTTGGTGTAGCTTGCCGAAGTTATAAAATGTCTTTCAAGGAAAATCCATCTACTGTAAGACGTGTTTATCGAAATGTTGGACAGGAAATACCCGTCAAATGAACCGCCCGTCTTACCCATTCCGACTTTTATATGCAGGTTAGTAGCGTCCGAAGGAGCATATCCGGTGTCACTGCTTACAGTCGATATTCCCCATCCGGATATGAATTTATAGACGTTTCCGCTTGTATCACTCAATGTAAGATTCTCAGAAGTCAGTTCATCCACATGATAAGTCACACTTCCGGTGTTGTCGGTAATGACCAGGCTTGATGTCGAAGCATCGAATGTGTAGTTAAAGCTGGCACTACCTTCTTCTTCAAAGCTGTTGCTCGAAAATGAATAGTTGTAGGTCGCAACTTTACCCGTACCGCCAGATGCAAACTGGAATACCAGCTTTATGATATTTCCGTTTTGCTGCTGTCCGGTGATGCTCCATGTTCCGATTAGTTGCGATGGCACCTCGATGTTTCCACCAGAGCCATAATCGCCGCCGCTGTCGTCATCGTCACTTCCTCCGCATGAAACTGTCAGCATGGCTGCAGTTATCAGCGCTATGAGGCTTAAAATGCTTAGGAATTTGTTCTTTTTCATCTCGTGTTGAATTATAAGTTAGTAAATTATGTCGTTACGTGTTCTGCCCGCAAATATATTAATAAGAATAAAGCAAAACAACCCCCTGGTTACTATCTGTCGAAAATCAGCTACTAAATGACGAGTAATTGTTTGCCACCTTAGTCATGAGGTCGTTATATTTTAAGTTATTGAGCAATAAATATTTGCGCATAATATTTGGAAAACGGAAAATAAATCGTATATTTGCAGCATTCAAAGTCGTTAAAGTTATTCGGATATGATAATTCACATTGCCAACCCTATCTACGATTCCGTGTTCAAATACCTCATGGAAGATGAGCGTATAGCAAAGACAATTCTGTCGGCACTTCTTAAGAAAGATGTCGTCAGCATTGAGGCACGTCCTCATGAGTATTCCAATCAGACCCGTGATAAGATCTCAATGTTCCGGATTGACTTTGCTGCTACTGTCCGTGAGACTGACGGCAAGGAACACCTTATCCTTGTTGAACTTCAAAAGACATGGCTGGAAACCGAGACTCTGCGCTTCCGCCAGTATCTGGGAGCTCAGTATAGCAATAAGAGGAACATCCGCAAGGATAGCAAAGAAGGGTATGCAATCCCGATGGTTACCATCTATCTCTTGGGTCATCGTGTTGGCGATATTGAAGAGCCAGTGGTTTATGTTAATCATAAGTCCTACGACTATGATGGCAATGTGGTTACCAAGGGTATGCCCGATCCATTCATCGAGAGTCTTGTTCACAATAGCATAATAGTTCAGATACCTCTGCTTCACGGGCAGATAAACAATCGGTTGGACAAGGTTCTGAGTGTCTTCGACCAGACCAAGGCTGACGAGTATGACCCGCATGTCCTTACTCTTGACGAAAAGACGTATGAAGGTGACGACAATATGGAGTATATCGTCCATCGTCTTACTGAGGCAGCCGCCGATGCTGATATGCGTCAGGATATGAATGTAGAGGACGAGTACTATTCAGCTCTTGAGAATCGTGACACGGCTATAATGAATCGTGACAAGAAAATCAGGGAACAGAACAATAAGATTTCAGAGCAGAACAACACAATCTCCGAACAGAAGAAAACTTTGTCCGAGCAGAACAACACAATCTCTCAGCAGAAGAACCAGATTCGCTCGATGGTGGCAGCCTTGAAAGCCAGTGGCATGTCGCCGGAGCAAATATCCAAAATCACTGGAATACCAATAGATAATCTCGACTGATTATAAAGGTCATATTTAAGGGCTAAATGTAGTGTAAAACAGCCTGTCTTACAGGATAATATACATTGTTTTACACTGCATTTAGCCCTCTGATTCTTACAGACCTTACATCTTACAAACCTTACATTAAGCACATTCCATTTTCACTAGCCCTACTAATAGGTTGAAAATATATTACATATATTATATATAATATATTAATTATAATTATATTATGTAAGTAGTATAATAATAAATAAGTTTATCTTTTAACCATTAGCACACTGAAAGCACCTTAATGTAAGGTCTGTAAGGTGTAAGATGTGTAAGAAACGGGTATTAGGTGTTAGGTCATGTAACCTCCCTTTACGTAAAAGAGAAAATCCTTGTAAAGCAGAATAGTTGCTAATTTTAGCCAAATAGTAACAATATTTGGCTATATTCAACAAAAAGTTGTATCTTTGCAAACAATAATTAAAACCCAACTGTATGCGATACCTATTACTGCCAATAGTAATCGTTCTCATGCTTTCACTTGCCTCATGCTCCCGCCAGAGCACGGGTACAAAACCTACCGACATTCAAATAGCAGAGACACTCATCTACAACCACCAAGACTCATTCTATACCAACCCACAGGAAGCCGAACAGCACCTTACCCGTGTGCTCAAGCAACTGTCGGATACAAGTGCCCGGAAACGCCTGCAGCTCTTCATAGGAATGGAGCGAATGTTCCAGGGCGATACCAAAGGATTCCAAAAGAACATCGACGACGTCCGCCAGTACTGCCAGTCCCACCCCGATGATAAGTCCCTCTCAGGACTCTACTGGAACGATTGCGGCATAGCCAACATGCTTTCCGGCAACCGTGACTCAGCCATAACATGCTTCGAGTCGGCAAACCACGACTTCGTCCTAGCCAAGGACACAGCCCGTGCAGGCGATGTAAGCATCAACCTTGCGGGACTCCTCCGTGAGCGTGGCGACATGGCTTGGGCGGCACGTGTACTGCAGCAAGCGCTCGTCTTGCTGCAAGGCAAGAGCAATCGGCCGGCAACTATCCGTTTCGCAGTCCTTTACATGCTCGGCGCCGTCTATTCCGACATGTACAGCTTCAATATCGCCGACACCTACTTCAAGCAGGCAGCACAAAACATTGGCGACGCCAACCTCAACGACCAGTACATGTTCTATAACGCCCGGGGCAACCGCTACTTCTTCGACAAGAAGTACACTCAGGCGTGGAATGACTTCAGCGAGTCGAAGAAGATAGCCCAACAGCTTAACAATCCAGCCTTTGTAGCCATAGCCGAGTCCAACCAGGGCGAAATACTCCATAACCAGGGCAAGAACAGCCAGGCCATGCCTCTGCTTCTCAATGCCGAGCAAACCATAGCGAAATCAGGTGGAGGCGATCCCCGCTCTACCGCTTATCTCAACGACCTGATAGCCTCCGTCATGGCACACAACGGCGACATGTCAGGCGCCAGAGCCCGTTTCCGCTCGACCGACACCTCTGCCATAGCCAAGGAGCCACGCTACATGATGACCCACTATGAGCGACTTGCCGACTTCCACCACCTCACCGGCGACAATGCCAGTGCATACAATGACCTCGAGCAAGCCCGCCTCTATGAGTCCGAGTTCCGCAACAAGCTCTTCGGCGAGCAGATGGCAGACGCCCAGCAACGCTACCAACACGACAAGAAGATGCTCGGTCAGCAGGCAGAGATAAAGCAACAGAAAGAGCACGTCAGCAATCTTCGCCTGATAACCATTATCGTCATTGTCTTTGCCCTCGCCGTCATAGCCCTTGTCCTATGGTCGCAGCGCCGCAAACGGCAGATACTCCGTATGAAGTTCCAGAACCAGCTGACGGAGCTCTCACTTGAGAACATCCGCAACAGAATATCGCCTCACTTCATAATGAACGTCCTCGGCCGCGAGCTCTCACTCAACAACGAAGGCGTCCAGCGGCTCATCAAGTTCATCCGCCAGAACCTCCTGCTAGTCCGCCGCTCAATAATTCCGCTATCTGAGGAGCTCGATTTCGTCGACACCTACGTCGAGTTGGAGCGCAAGGCACTCTCCACAGAATTCGAGTACACGATGAATGTCGATCCGTCCGTCGACACCCAGTCCATCGACATACCGGCAATGATGATACAGGTCTTTGTCGAGAATGCCGTCAAGCACGGTCTCCGTGGTCAGAACGGACAGATATACCTCCACATCGGTGTCGCCGCGAACGCCTCCAAAGGCATCACGATAACCATCGACAACAACGGTTCCGATCGCCAGCATTCCACCGACGGTACCCACACAGGACTTCAGGTAGTCCTCCAGACCGTCGAGTTGCTCAACAAGTACAACTCCAATCCTATCCAACTCGTCTATGGTCCGCAGGCAGGCGGAGTCTGGCATGTAGCCATATCCATCCCTTCCGGGTACAATTATAAGCCACTTAACGAATAAACAACTCAATAAACGATTATGAAAACAGTAATGATAGTCGATGATGACAAGTCGGCACAGGACAAGCTGCACGATATGCTGGCAGCCTATAGTGACATCAAAGTAATCCTTGTCGCTGGCACGATAGAGGAAGCCAAGCATATACTCAGCAGCGAGTCGCCCGACATCCTCTTCCTCGACCTTGAGCTCCCTGACGGCAACGGTATGGACCTTCTCGACTTTGTCCACGAGTATCATCCCGGCATGTACGTCATCGTGTTTACTGCTTTCTATGAGGGAGTCAATGGCGAAGCCTACAAGCGTGGCGAGAACGACTATCTCCTGAAGCCTATCATACCCAACGAGCTCGACAAGGTCATCCGCCGCTATCAGGCACTCGACGGCAATACAGATACCCAGACACCCGATTTGCGCAAGGGAAAGCTCTATGACACCATCGCCATGCTGACTATGAAGAATGAGCTTCGCCCGACGAAATGCAGTGAGATAGGCTTCTTCCGCTACAACAGCGAGCGCAAGCTGTGGACGGCTATCCTCGAAGATTCCACTGCCCTGACCCTCCGCAAGGGCACAACGGCTCGCGACATCATGCAGCTCAACCCACTCTTCCAGCAGTGCCACCAGTCCTTCATCGTCAATCTCTCCCACGTCCGTCTCATCGGCAACACCCAGGTGCGCCTCCGTAAGCCGTTCCATCTCTATTCCATTCCTATGGGACGGACATTCTTCAAGCCAATGCTCAACAGGTTCAAACTGGTTTAATCGGCATAAAATAATCGTCTTCCATTGTTCAAAATGTCCCTTTCTATGGCTTGAAAGCGAAGAAAAGGACACAAGGTGTTTGCCGAAGGAAGAAATATTCGTAACTTTGTGGGGTTAATCAGCTAATTATCAAATGGTCAACCCGATGAAGAGACGACTGCTTACTCTATGCTTGTTATTTTCGGCAATACTGCTTTGCTTCAGCCAGACTACCAATGCCGACAGCCGGACCATGCCAGTTGATGGTCGGACTGCCTCAGCCGATAGTCAATCTGTTGCCGTTGGCAATTCTCCAACGGTGGCTGAAACGGCAAAAACTCCCAAATATTCCATTCCCAAAAGATTCTACAGAAACATTGCTTTCGGCGGTCACCGTCGTCAGTCCGACTCACTCCGTGTGGCAAAACTGAACATCGGACTGTGGAATTATGTCGACTCCATGAGCGGTTTCCAGCTGGGACTGTTCAAGAGCGGAGCCGGACGGTCGATGCGTGGACTGAGTATCGGCGGTATCCTTAATGGCAATTTCGGCAACTCCTCGGGTGTTCAGATAGCCGGTGTTGCCAACCTTGTTGTCAAGCGGATGCGTGGACTTCAGATTGGCGCCATCAACTTCGCGGGCAAGCAGGACGGTGTTCAGATAGGAGTTCTGAGCAACATAACCTCCCAGCCGCTCGAAGGCGTCCAGCTCGGAATCATCTCCAATGTCTCGCGTGGCATCGACGGCGGTGTTCAGGCAGGTCTTCTGAACATCAACGCAGGAGTGCAGCGGGGCTTCCAGTTCGGCGAATATAACTTCACCGACACCCTCCACGGCTTCCAGCTCGGACTAATCAATGTTGCCGACCGGGTGACCAAAGGCTATCAGATAGGCATTGTCAACATGACCAATGAGCGTGACAGCCGCCACCTCGGGCTTATCAACATCAATCCACGGACCCGAATCCAGTTCATGGCTTCGGTCGGCAATTATGACAAACTAACCACTGCCGTGCGTTTCCGCAACCGAAGCACATACTATATCCTCGGCATCGGCTCATTCCATTCGGGGCTCGGCACGTCACGCTATTCCGGTTCTATCGGCTACAGGATAGGCCAGTATCTCAATATTTCACCAAAACTTTCCATCAGTGGCGACATCGGCTACTCCCACATAGAGACTTTCCGAGAGAAAGCCTCCGAGCGTCCTGAGCGCCTTTATTCGCTCCAATGGCGCATCAATGCCGACTGGCAGCTCAACCGCTACCTTGGTGCTTACATCTCGACGGGCTACGGACAGACCCGTTGGTACAACCACCATCGCAAGTTCCGTGACAAACCGATAATCGAGGCAGGACTGACCGTCGACCTCCGGCCGTTCAAGTCTGACAATTATCTCACCCGGACGCAACGCGTAATGAAGTATGCCGAGCACTTCGACAGTGAGTTCGGACCTTACGCCGAGTCGGCACGTGACAGCATCTTCGCCTACAATCTGCCATATTACAAGCAGAAACACCCGTGGTGGGCGGCATCTGAACTGGTGGGCATAAACCTCTTTGTCCACTATTTCGACCGGTTCGTCCTCAATGCCGACTATGCCAAAACCAACCCGTCGTCACTCGCCAGGAACTTCCGCAAGGGTTTCGTGTGGGACAACGACCAGTTCTCGACCAACCAGTTCGCTCATCCTTACCACGGCAACCTCTACTTCAATACCGCCCGAACCAACGGACTGAACTACTGGCAGAGCATTCCCTATACCCTCGGCGGCAGCCTTATGTGGGAACTTTGGGGCGAAACCGACCCACCGGCTATCAACGATGTCATCTCGACGACCTGTGGCGGAATGGCTCTCGGCGAGGTTCTCTTCCGCACGTCAGCCTTTGCCCTCGACGACAGCAAGGTCGGATGGCCGCGCTTCTGGCATGAGCTTGCCGCCGGAATCCTCAATCCTGTGCGGGCTTTCAACCGCATAATCCACGGCGATGCATGGCGGGTGCGCACGAACCATAACCTCTACCACGACTTCAACCGCATTCCGGTGGACGCTTCCTTCATCATCGGCGGGCGATATGTTGCCGACGAGAGCCACTTCGCACGCGGCAGCCACAACCTCCGTCTGGGCTTCCATCTCGAGTATGGCGATGCCTTTGCCGACGAGCCGACCAAGCCTTACGACTATTTCTCTGCCGATTTCGGATTCGAGATAGGCTCTCAACCGTTCCTCTCCGACATCCACATCATCGGCCGTCTCTATGGTCACGACCTCTATGAGGGGCAGAATATCAGGGCTCAGTGGGGCATTTTCCAGCACTTCGACTACTATGCCTCCGACAGTATAAAGGGCTCCGACATGAAGAATCCGTTCGAGATAAGTGAGACGGCGGCATTCGGACCGGGTATCATCTTGCAGATTCCTGCCACGGGAAGCCTCTCCCTGCTTGAGCAGCGCATGTTTCTCAATGGCATTCTGCTCGGCGGAAGCAAGAGCGATTACTATCATTTCATCGACCGTGACTACAATATCGGCAGCGGATTCGGCTGGAAGTCGAACACACGGATGATTTTCAGGAAGTTCGGTTCCTTTGCCCTCAATGTCGAGTACTACCGTCTCTGGACGTGGAAGGGCTTCGAGAAGAAGGACTATGAGGCTCCCGACTTCGACCCCCGGTACCTCAATGCGCAGGGCGACAAGAGCAATGCCCAGCTCTTCGTCTTTGCTCCGATGGCTGAGATCCGCATCGGCGGTGGCTGGAACCTCATCCTTCGTGGAGCTTTCTACAACCGCATAACCCACTACCACTACCACGACAGCATGCGCAGCCACACCTACGAGTTCACTATCGGTGGCTCCTTCCACTTCTAGTTATCGGCTGGTTACGTTGTCGTCAGGATCTCCTTGCAATGTCATTGGACATTCTTTACGTTTTCGTTAGGCTTTCATTGCGTTGCAATTGGGGGTCTTTTACGAAAGAAAATAAATTAAAAAGCATATAAAAATAAATTGTTTTTAAATTAAAAATAAATTAAAAACATTTCTAAGAAATACCGTTTTACAATGCAATTAACGCCCCGACAGAACGTAAGACGGCATATTTGGGAAGACAATAAGCATGGAACTGATAGACAAACCAACATCCGAATTCATCCACGAGCACCGCACCGACGATGTCCGCAAGCTAGCCTTTGCAGCCGATAAATACCCGTCGGTCGACATGCCGCTGGCTCTCGACCAGATACAGGGCTGGCAGACGGCACGCCATAAGCTGCCCTCTTGGGCTGCAACCGATGGTATCGTCTATCCGCCTCACCTCAATATGGAGCAGTGTTCCAGTGAGGCTACAGCACGCTACAAGGCTGCATTATTGCAGAAGATGGGCGCATGCGGTCTGCTTGTCGACCTGACAGGTGGCTTCGGAGTCGATTTCAGTTTTATGTCGCAATGTGCCCGCCATGCTGTTTATGTCGAGCAGAATCCTAAGCTATGCACCATTGCAGCCCATAACTTCGAATTGCTTGGAATGGACAACACGGAGATAGTCAATGCCACGTCCTACGCTTTGCCCGACGGAGTGGCTGACGCCGTTGTTTACCTCGACCCCGCCCGCCGTGACAGCCATGGCAACAGGGTATACAATATTGCCGACTGCCAGCCCAATGCCGTTGAGTTGGCTCCCAAACTGCTCGAGAAGGCGCAGAAGGTCATAATTAAGCTCTCGCCGATGTTCGACTGGCACGAGGCTGTCCGTGAGCTTCCGTGCGTCAGTGAGGTACATATCGTGTCGGTCGATAATGAGTGCAAGGAGCTCCTCGTGGTGCTCTCCAGGCAAAAGGAGGATGCGAGTATAGAAGTCCATTGCGTCAATGACGGGTTCGATTATAAGTTCCGGTTCACCGAAGGGGTCGCCGATCCGCTCTCTGTTCCTGCGATTTCTGAGGAAATGCCACGCCCGGACATGACCCTCTTCGTGCCTAACGCGTCGGTGATGAAGGCAGGCTGCTTCGGCTATGTCGCCAATTCGTATTGCCTAAGTCCGATAGGCAGGGACAGCCATCTGTTTGTCAGCAATGCCGATATTATGCCTTTCCCCGGCAGGCGGTTCGAAATTATGGCGGTTTCATCGATGAACAAGAAGGAACTCAGGCGGAATTTGCAGGGCATCGACCGGGCGAATATCGCCGTCCGCAACTTCCCCATGACGGTTCCGGCACTGCGGAAGAGGCTGAAAATTGCCGACGGAGGCGATGTCTACATATTCGCTACGACTGTTGCCGACGGTTCCCATGTCTTAATAATAAGCAAAAAAATCCTCTAATTTTGGTTAGGTAATATTTTTTTTCTAAATTTGCATGTTTAATAGTAGACAATATTTACTTAGAAGCATGTCATCAATTACGATACAGAAGGTGGAGACGAAGAAACAGCTTCGAGCGTTCATCGATTTCCACTACGACCTTTACAAGGGTAACCCTTACGATGTCCCGAATCTCTACATGGACGAGAAGAACACCCTCTCGCCGAAGAAGAATGCTGCCTTTGAGTTCTGTGAGGCTGAGTATTACCTCGCCCTCGACGAGAATGGCAAGGTGGTAGGACGTGTTGCGGCTATCATCAACCATAAGGCTAACAACAAGTGGAACCGTAAGAGTGTCCGTTTCGGCTGGATTGACTTCATCGATGATATTGAGGTCAGCCGTGCGCTGCTCAATGCCGTCGAGGATTATGGCCGCAGGAAGGGTATGACTGAGGTTGTCGGACCGCTCGGTTTCACCGATATGGACCCGGAGGGAATGCTCATCTGGGGCTTCGACAAGCTCGGAACTATGCCGACGATATACAACTATGACTATTATCCGCGCCACATCGAACAGCTAGGTGGATGGGAGAAGGACGCCGACTATGTTGAGTATTACATGCAGGTGCCGGAGAAAGTGCCTGAGAAGTACTCGAAGATTGCGGCAATGATAGAGAAGCGCTACAACCTCCACATCCGCAAGATAACGACGAAGGATATCCGTGAGGGCTATGGTCACAAGGTCTTCAAGCTTATCAACGATACTTACAAGGATCTTTACGGGTTCTCGGAGTTGAGTCCTAAGCAGATCGACCAGTACACCAAGGAGTACCTTCCGCTTCTCGACCTCAATCTCGTGACGTGTGTCGAGGATGCCAGCGCCGACAACAAGCTCGTTGGAATAGGCATCACCATGCCGTCGATGAGCCGTGCGGCACAGAAGTGCCACCGTGGTCGGCTGTTGCCTTTCGGCTGGTGGCATATTCTCCGTGCGGGTAAGTTCCATAAGTCTGAGGGCGTCGACTTGCTGCTCCTTGGCATTCTCCCGGAGTATCGCTCCAAGGGTGCCAACGCTCTTCTCTTCGCCGACCTCATTCCCCGCTACATCGACTATGGCTTCAAATGGGGTGAAAGCCAGGTCGAGATGGAAAGCAACGAGGGTGTTCAGCGCCAGTGGGGGGCTCTCAACCCGGTGAACCACAAGCGCCGCCGCTGCTACAAGAAGGCTATTAAGCTGTAGGTCCAGCTTTTTAGCTTTGCCTATTAAGCCTACTATGCCCATTATGCCTATTATGCCTATTATGCCTAATAAGCCTACTATGCCTAATGAGCCTATTATGCCTAATAAGCCTACTATGCCTAATAAGCCCACTCTGCCTAATGAGCCTATTATGCCTAATAAGCCCACTCTGCCTATCACCCCCTTCCTCACCCCTCCAATAAATTTTCTAACACAACATGCCAGAAACCAACAATACAGAACAAGTAGTTTATAACGACGACAACATCCGCCATCTATCCGACATGGAGCATGTCCGCACCCGTCCGGGAATGTACATTGGACGACTCGGCGACGGCTCTCTGCCCGAGGACGGCATTTACGTCCTGCTCAAGGAGGTCATCGACAACTCCATCGATGAGTTCAAGATGCACGCAGGCGACAGGATTGAAGTCGATATAGAGGACAACCTCCGGGTATCCGTCCGTGACTATGGGCGTGGTATTCCGCAGGGAAAGCTCGTTGAGGCTGTGTCTGTCCTCAATACAGGTGGTAAGTACGACTCCAAGGCTTTCAAGAAGAGCGTTGGACTGAATGGTGTCGGTGTAAAAGCTGTAAATGCCCTCAGCTCCCGCTTTGAGGTTAAGAGTTACCGTGAAGGAAAGGTTCGTGACCTTGTCTTCGAGAAGGGAGTACTTAAGAGCGACAAGACAAGTAAGTCGGACGATGAGACCGGAACCTACATATTCTTCCAGCCGGACGACTGCGATTCGCTCTTCAAGAACTATTCGTTCCACGACGATATTGTCGAGACCATGCTCCGTAACTATACTTATCTGAACACCGGTCTCACGATAATGTACAACGGACGCCGCATCCTGAGCCGCCACGGACTTAAGGATTTGCTCGTCGATACCATGACAGAGGAGCCGTTGTATCCTATTGTCCACCTTACCGGCGACGACATCGAGATTGCTTTCACCCATACTAAGCAGTATGGCGAGGAGTATCATTCGTTTGTCAACGGTCAGCACACAACTCAGGGCGGTACGCATCAGACGGCTTTCAAGGAGCATTTCGCCCGCACCGTGAAGGAGTTCTTCGGCAAGTATGAGTACAGTGACATCCGTAACGGACTTGTTGCTGCTATTGCCGTCAATGTCGAGGAGCCTGTCTTTGAGTCGCAGACGAAGATTAAGCTGGGCTCTACCATCATGGCTCCTGATGGCGAGACCATCAACAAGTACGTAGGTGACTTCGTCAAGCAGAATGTCGACAACTATCTTCATATCCACAAAGAGGATTGTGCCGACATCATGGAAGAGCATATCAAGGAGGCTGAGCGTGAGCGCAAGGCTATGGCTGGAGTGGCTAAGCTTGCCCGTGAGAGGGCAAAGAAGGTCAGTCTGCACAACCGTAAGCTCCGTGACTGCCGAATCCACTATAATGACGCTAAGAACGACCGTAAAGAGGAATCTTCAATCTTCATCACCGAGGGTGACTCTGCAAGCGGAAGCATAACGAAAAGCCGTGATGTCAACACGCAGGCTGTGTTCTCTCTACGTGGAAAACCATTGAACTGCTATGGTCTGACGAAGAAGGTCTGCTATGAGAATGAGGAGTTCAATCTCCTTCAGGCTGCCCTGAATATTGAGGACGGACTCGATAATCTCCGTTACAACAAGGTCATTGTGGCTACCGATGCCGATGTCGATGGAATGCATATCCGCCTGCTTCTCATCACGTTCTTCCTTCAGTTCTATCCTGAATTGATTAAGAAGGGGCACGTCTATGTACTTCAGACGCCTCTGTTCCGTGTCCGCAACAAGCGAACTAAGATTAAGAACAAGCAGGTTATCAAGGATGCCGATGCCCGTCTTGGCGCTAAGGAGAAGAAAAATGACTTCATAACGCGTTATTGTTACACTGAGGAGGAGCGATTGAACGCTATCCGTGACCTCGGTCCTGACCCTGAGATAACCCGATTCAAGGGTCTCGGTGAGATCAGCCCTGACGAGTTCGTCCATTTCATCGGTCCCGACATGCGTCTCGAACAGGTCACTCTCCACAAGAACGACCAGGTCCAGAAGCTCCTCGAATACTATATGGGCAAGAATACTATGGAGCGTCAGAACTTCATCATTGACAACCTTGTTATCGAAGAGGACTTGCCTGAAGACGAGGAACAGCCTGCTTAGGGATTCTCCCCGGCCCTCCTTAAAGATCCTCCCCAGCCCTCCTTTAAAAGGAAGAAGAGCAGAATGTTTCGTGGATTAGGGTATAGATGATGGTTATACAATAAAGAACAACGACGGTTAGATAACTCTCTGAATCTGAATCTGAATTCTGAATGATGGTTATACAATAAAGAACAACGACGGTTAGATAACCGGAATTGGCAGAACTGTATATTTTATAAGTAATTATTATGGCTATTGGCAACACTCACAAAGGCTTCTCTATAACATCAATATTTAATATTGTGACTATATCCCCCTCCTTTTTAAGGAGGGTCGGGGTGGATCCTACTATATCCCCCTCCTTTTTAGGGAGGGATGGGGTGGATCCTACTATATCCCCCTCCTTTTTAAGGAGGGTCGGGGTGAATCCTACTATATCTCCCTCCTTTTTAAGGAGGGTCGGGGTGGATCCTAAAAGGGTGTTTGGAAGGCTTGTTCCTTTCATTTTACTCTTTTACCTTTTTACCTTTTTACCTTTAACTGCTTCTGCACAGCTCACCTTTCATACCGGCAGGACCTCTCCTTTGAGGAAATTGCAGCTTGCCGAAATGATGATCAACAGTGCTTATGTCGATAGTGTTGATGAGAATAAACTCGTTGAGGACGGCATTAGAGGCATGCTGAAGGGGCTTGATCCGCATTCTTCATACTCCACTCCGGAGGAAGCGAAAGCCATGCACGAGAGCTTAGAAGGCGATTTTGAGGGCATTGGCGTGCAGTTCAACATACTTAGCGATACCCTTGTAGTCATTCAGCCGACACTTAACGGACCGTCGGAGAAGGCTGGAATCCGTCCCGGCGACCGTATCGTGTGGGTCGATGACTCACTTATTGCCGGTGTGAAGATGCCACGTGCCAACATTGTGAAGCTCCTTCGCGGCAAGAAAGGCTCGAAGGTTCGCCTTGGAGTAATCCGTCCCGGAGTTTCCGAGAGGCTGAATTTCACCATAAAACGTGATGTTATTCCAGTTCATTCGGTAGAGTCTGCTTACATGATTAAGCCCGGAATAGGCTATGTTCATGTCTCAAGCTTCGGCGAAAAGACCCATAAGGAGCTTATGGATGGTGTCGACTCACTGCTTCATCACGGTATGAATACGCTTGTTCTCGACCTTGAGGACAATGGCGGTGGACTGATGGGAGCAGCTGTGGAGATAGCAAACGAGTTCCTGGAACCCGGCGATACCATCGTTTACATGTACGGGCGAGCCACTCCTATGAAGGTTTATACAGCCCGTGGAAACGGTCGCTTGCGCAACATCAAGGTCTATGTTCTCGTCAATGAGTATACGGCATCGGCTGCGGAGATAGTTTCCGGTGCTTTGCAGGACTACGACCGTGCTACAATAGTCGGTCGTCGGACGTTTGCCAAAGGACTTGTACAGCGTCCTGTAGACCTTCCTGACGGCAGTATGATGCGCATTACCATTGCCCACTACTATACTCCGTCCGGTCGTTGCATACAGAAGCCATACAAGAAGGGTGATCCTGACGACTATGCCCGTGACATAGAGAACCGTCTGAAGCACGGCGAGCTCACGTCAATCGATTCCATCCACCTCGACAAGAACCAGAAGTACTACACCCGTCGGCTTCATCGTGTGGTCTATGGAGGCGGTGGTATCATGCCGGACATATTCGTTCCGTTCGATAGTACGAATATAACACACTTCCATCGGCAGTTAGCTGCGAAGAATATCATCATCAACCATCTGCTTACTTACGTCGACCACGAGCGCAAGCCATTGCTGAAAAGGTATAAGTCATTTGCTGACTTCAAGCGCAACTATACCGTTCCTGCAGTTCTTACAGACTCGATTATTGCCGACGCCAAGTCGAAGAAGGTTGAGCCGAAGGACAAAGCAGAACTCGACGCGACTCTCCCGTTGCTCCGGACTCAGCTGAAGGCCCTCATAGCCCGTGACCTCTGGTCGCTCAATGAGTACTATCAGATATGGAATGACGAGAATGATGTGCTCCGGGCTGCCCTTAAAGCCGCTGGAGCCAAGTAAGCCGTTAGAGCCGGATAGAATGTATATTGTGATAGAAAATTATATGTAAATCTGTAAAAACCAGTAGTAATGATTACATACAATGTTGACGGAGTAAGGATGCCTAAGTTCCACAAGCGCAAGGCGAACAAATGGATTCGTGCCGTGGCTGCCACATACGGTCGCAAGGTTGGTGAGGTCGGCTACATGTTTGTAGATGATGAGAAGATACTGGAGACCAACCGCCAGTACCTTGGGCATGACTATTACACCGATGTAATAACATTCGACTATGACGAAGGTGACACCATCAATGGCGATATAGTCATATCTCTTGACACCGTCCGCACCAATTCAGAGAAGTATGCCAAGTCGTTCGACGATGAGTTCCGTCGTGTCCTTATCCATGGCATACTTCATCTTTGTGGAATAAATGACAAAGGACCGGGCGAGCGTGAGATAATGGAAGCCAATGAAAACAAGGCTCTTGCCCTGCTCGTCGGTATGAAATAGAGACGGAAGTCCAAACAAACGGGAAGTCCCCACCAAGCCTTCCCCAAGGGGAGGATGTTCAGTTACCTAAAAGACTATAATGTAGCTTTCAGCAAATCTTAGGTAATCAGACATCCTCCCCTTGGGGGAGGCTTGGTGGGGACTTACAATTTTATTTAGTGGGGGCCTCCCGTTTATTTAGCAGGCTTCATTCTTACGGCAAGCTGGATGATGGAAGGAATGAGAATACAGAGCGAGAATCCCAGTCCCAAGTACATCATCTTATCACTTCCGTGGAATAAGTCAATGAGCTTTCCATCGTTCATCTGAGGCATAATATTGTACATAACATAAGCCACAGTATTATTAACCCAATGGAGCGCAACGGTCGGAATGATGCTCTTTGTGCGGTAGTACATCCATCCAAGCAGCAATCCGATGATGAACGCATGTATGCCCTGGGCCAGATTACCGTGCAGAGCACCGAAGAGAATGGCTGAAACGGCAATTGCAGCCCAGTGCCAACGCTGTCCGAAGATGTCCAAAAGCTTTCTTAGAATACCACCACGGAACACCATTTCTTCGGCTATTGGCACAAGCAGACCTATTGCGGCATAGCCCCACGGCTGTTTCATTATACCCTCGAAGAGCTGTTCCGTCTGCTCCGGCATAGTCAGTTGAATCTTCTCATATATCCATTCTGTCGGCAGAATGGTACCAAAAGCCAGGAAAACGACCCAGAACAGCACACCCCAAGGCTTTGTCTTAATGTATGTGCGGGATATTGGCGACCATTTAAGTGTCCCGTAAAGAGCAATGGTTATCAGGCTGCTGAGTACAACAGTAGCTGTCAGCAACTCGCTGTATTTGCCTGCCGCCATGCCTGTGAGGACTGTCCGGAAGCTCAGCCCCCTAGCCAATCCGTAAACAAAGGCACCTCCTGCCTCAATGATAAACTGAATAAGGAAAAATACTGCGGCAAACAGTATGATGTACAGTATGTCTCTTGTTATCCTATTCTTCATCTTCTGATTCTTTATCAAATTGTTCTTCTATTATTTTTGCGTCATTTCTCATTTGCTCAGCCAGTTCCTCAGCACTGTCGAACTTATGCTCGTCACGAATCCTATGGATAAACGCTGCCACTAGAGTCTGCCCGTAAATATCGCCGGAGAAGTCGAAAATATATGCTTCAATGGACAGATTCTTGCCATTGAAAGTAGGACGCGTGCCGATATTCATCATTCCACGGCGGTATTGCATGGAGTCCTGCAACCTCACTTTAACGCCATAGACGCCATTTGCGGGCACCAGTTGCCCTGATCCCGACAGGTCTAGGTTGGCAGTAGGGAAGCCCAGCTTGCGCCCTTCCTGATAGCCGGAAACCACTTTCCCGTATATAGCATAAGGATAGCCCAGGCACTTATTGGCAAGTTCCAGTTCACCTTTCTCTATAAGCTTGCGTATGTAAGACGAACTGACGTTTACCCCGTTGAGGCTGAAAGCCTGACTCTGAATGACCTCTATGCCCATTTCATGGCCCATACGGACGTAATCGTCGAACCCTTCGGCACGGTTATGACCGAAACGGTTGTCATAGCCAATGATGAGTTTCTTGACGTTCAGACGGTCACGCAGTACCTTCTCCATGAAGTCATGGGCTGAGAGTCCCGCCATCTCACGGTCGAAGTGCAGCACGACAGCATTGTCGATGCCTGTCCTCGAGAGCAGAATGAGCTTCTCCTCAAGAGTCGACAATAGCCGTGGCTGATAGTCCTGATGCAGAACTTTCCGTGGATGCTCGTCGAAAGTTATTACCGCCGACTCCATTCCGCTGGCTTTAGCCTCGTCGCAAACCTGTTTTATGAGGAACTGATGACCACGGTGAACACCGTCGAAAAACCCGATTGTAGCCACCAGTGGCTTGCCCGGAGTAGTCTTCTCGTCCAAGTATATCTTATTCATACAATGATATTTAGGGTGCAAAGTTAACAGAATCTACAGACAATAAGCCCCAACCGACACTACTTTTATATTTTTTTAGGTTACAAAATTACAACCATAACTGTCAGTAACCATATTCATTGTCTTTTCGGCTTATTTACTGCTTGCCAGCCTCATGTATTCTGATGGCGTCATTCCGTTGACTTTCTTGAATGCCGCCACGAAATTACTGTAGCTGTTGTAGCCCAGTCCCTGGAATATTGCCTTAATCGTCAAATGCCCATAATGCTTCTGGTCTTCAAGTCTCTGGCAAGCCTCCCGGATTCGGTATTCGTTCAGTAAAGTCTTGAAATTGAAGTTGTAGACCTTGTTTATGGTATATGAAACATACGTTGTGTTCGATCCTACCATCTGTGCAAGTACTGCAAGGCTGAACGAAGGGCTGCAAATAGCCTCTGTATCATTCATCACCTTGGTTATTTCGGCTGCCAACCGGCGAGTCTGCTCCTCTGACATCAGAGGTTGAGCCGCGGGCTTATTGCCGCTCGTCGGGGTGTCATCCTTGCTCCCTTCATCCTCCCTTGAGGCTTTCACTTTTGTCTCTGTATTGTTGTTGAGCAGGCTTCTGTAGTTCTGTGCCTCAAGCCTTATCTCCTGATTTTTCCTTATGAGAATCCGTTGGGCGTCCTTTAGCTTCCTGTTGCTGCGGACGATAATAATGGTCAAAAGAACCAGCATGACAATAACAACCACTGTCAGGGCAATAACTACGTCACGGTGAGTCACCTTATCGCTGAGCTCAAGGATAGTGTTCTGCGACTGCTCATCTTCAAACTGTACCACCTTGTTGTCGACGGCGTTAATCTGCTGCTGGGTTATTATCGCCATGGAAATGGAGTCGGCCTTACGCTCATAGTTGGCAGTCATTGCCTTGTCGCCTGAATAATTGCAGACATCGCGCAACATCTCATAGTAAGCTTCCATGAAGACACGCCCGTCCTTGCCTATAAACGCCCTGTATTTTTCACAGTAATCCTTTGCCATAGCAATATTTCCTTTGTCCAAGTAGAGATAGACTATCAATCCATAGACCGACGATGAATAATGTTTGTTCAGATGGAATCTGTCAACACAGCGCAGTGTTTGCCTGTGAAGCTGCAGTGCCTTGTCGGATTGTCCGCTCAGCTGGGTTATAAGTGCCTTGTTGTAAAGCAGGAAATACTGACGCAATCCCTCGCTGACATGAGGCAGTTTCTGTTCTATGGCGTAGTACTTCTTTGCTTCCGCCAACTTGTCGTTGAACGCATATACTGCAGCAAGATGGGCTGCAGCTTTGCCTTCGACCTCACGGCAACCGCTTTTCCGAGCCAGCTCAAAACCTTTCTGCAGGTAGAAAACCGACCTTTGGTAATCGTTCAGTCGGGTATACACCATGCCTATTTCACACAGAGCGTATGCCTCATGGTAGTCGTCGCCGTCGTTTCTTGCCTTTTCTATGCATTTCAGGTATTTGTCGACAGCGTCAGAATACAGTTCATTGTAGTAGTCTTTCTCGCCCCATTTCAATAGCGAGTCGGCATTGGCGACAGGCTTTCCGACCGATGGAATGGACGAAAACAGGCAAATGACCAACAGAAATATATGATGTGCCAGGTTTTTCTTCATGTTTACAAAGGTATAAAAAATAATCGTTATGCCATCGTCCAGGCATTTTTTTTCTGTGTTAATTAAATTCTGGATATAATCAATGAGTCAATATTTTTACACCGCTTTCGCTTTATTGGAAACGCTCTTTGTAACTTGTTGATAATCAATGCGTTTTTAATTGGATATCTTTTGGCTCGTAAAAGATACCCGATTACGAGCCAAAAGATACCGAATTAGAAGCCAAAAGATACCGTTTTACAACTCAGTTGGGCATTAATTGTTCTTTAAACGGGCTTGTTTAGTACTATTTGTAAAGTATATTCATTCAAATAGTTTCTCTTTTATAAAAGTGAATGTTAATTTCGTGACTTATTTCTTGATTTTACTTAAAATTAGTAACTTTGTGGTCGAAAATAATAAATAATTATAACTGCTAAAATAAATTTTATGGTAAAATCTCTACTTCTATCGGCTGTAGCAGTTTGCATGTTGTCGGCAACTGCATCAGCACAGACAAACATTTCACTGAAAGGAGCTAACGAAAATATACCTGCCGGTGTGAAGGCATTCCTCCAGACGCCTGTCGGAAAGAACTTCAAGGCTGCCGACGTGATGAAGGCTTATAGTAAAGGTGTGAAGAAAGCCGACGCCACCCCTGCAGGCGTTACTCCGGTTGTTGCTCTTTCGGAGGGCTTCAGCAGTCTGACGAAGGGTTCTGCTGAAGTTCCTGACACTGTAGAACTCACGGATTCTCTTGCTAACATACTGATTCCGGGATGGGGCGCATGGCACATCTATCAGGCTGGTGGCAATGCTTACGAAAGTTATGTTGACACAAAGGAAGGCGACCCGGGTTACCTTATGACCCCGAATATTGACCTTTCGGGCGATCAGGGCGTGTTCCGAGTAAAGATGTGGGTTAAGAATGCCAATCCGGACAGAAGCGACCAGGTACTCCAGTATTTCGTGATGAACAACGATTCCACCTCTCGCGGAATCATCCAGGCAGCCGGTCTGCCGATGTCGTCCGACAAATTCACCGAGTGCTCATTCACCACTAGCGGCGGTGTAAAGCAGACTGCCGTCATGTTATTTGGCTGGGGAGGCAAGGTGCTGGTCGACAGTGTCAGTGTTGAGCGGCTTGTCTATCCGTTGAACACTCCACAAAATGTTAAAGCCAATGTCAAGAACGGCTCTACAATTACAGCCAGTTGGGATGCTGTTGATGGAGCGACAAGCTATGTAGCCACATTGTATAACCATGAGACAGGTGATTCTATAACATCTGCCGAGGTGACAACCAATTCCGCCGACCTTACCGGTGATTTCGTCGTAACCGATGGTGTGTTGGTTTCAGTTGTTGCAAAGAATGCCGACGGAGAGTCTTATCCGGGCTCCGGCTATAGTGATGATCTTGAGGTCGATGAGGTTGCTGCGCCTGTTGCCGATGAGGCTACCGACGTCACAGAGAATGGTTTCACGGCAAACTGGGAGAAGTCAGACAATGCCCATACTTATACTTTGAGCCTTGTCCGCACTCATACCGTAACTGACGGCACTGAGCAAGTAAGCTATTTCAACGATGGATTCGGTGAGATTCCTTACTCTAATGACGATCCTCAGAGCACAGTCTTTGGCAATCCAATCGGTTCTCCGTTCTCGCTCGACGACTTAATCGACAATGCAGGCTGGTCGGTTTACCTTGCTACATGTTTCACCGGTTATCTCGGTATCACAAATATTTATGACTCTTACGGACTGACCGGAATGGATGTCCTCTATGGTCCTGAGGCTGATTACTCTATCTGTGGCGGCAAGGCAACGGTCAGTGGTACCGGAATGAGTGCTTCTGACGACGTTGTTGTCAAGGTAGGATTTGGTACTATCGACGAGAATACCAAGGAGGTAACATTCAATGATGGAGCTAAGGAATTCACCCTCAGTACAACCGGTAGTGAGTTCAATGAGGAGATAAGCGGCGGTACAGCCAACTCACGACTCATCTTTAAGATAACTGATGCTGCCGAAGGTGGTGACGTGGCTCTGTTCGACTCGCTGTCAATCACTGGAATAGCACAGAAGGGCGATACTTACACACTTCCTTACGCTACTGTCACACTGCCTTACAACGCTACATCATATAATGTTGAGGTTCCGTTCACTGGAAATGATGTCTTCACTTACAGTGTAACCGGTGAGTTCGGTACTCAGGTCAGCAACCCGTCGAATGTCATAACAGTCTATGCTCCGACATATAATGGAATTTCTTCGGTTGAGGCTGCTAAGTCTAACGGTGCTAAGGAATACTATACCATAGACGGAATGAAGGTTCGGAATGCTGCCAATCTCCACGGATTGTTCATTGTCCGCGACGGCAATAAGACCTATAAGGTTGTGAAGTAATAAGGATTATTGATTCGGAATATATGATAAAGCATAGTTTCTTCAAGACTATGGTTAGTGCCGTTGCGCTCATTGCTATGAGCTCAACGGCATTTGCCGGTTCTGTTATAGTAGGGCTTTGTGACGGACAGATGTCTGATGCGTCACAGGCTAAGAGCAAGCCGGGCAGTGGAACAATATCGGCTGCCTGCGTCATTCCTGCCGGTATGCTAAGCGATTATGCCGGTATGAATATCACCAAGATTCGGTTTGCCATCGCCAAAACCGACGGTCTCACCGATTTGCAGGCATGGGTTCGTGACAGCGTTCAGGGCGTTGACCTCGGCTCGGCTTCGGTATCGTCGCCGTCAGCAGGGTGGAATGAGGTTAGTCTTTCGTCGCCTGTTGTTGTACCCGAGGGGCAAGACCTTGCCATTGGCTACAGTTTCAATCAGCAGAAGTCGTGCAAGACCATTCTGCTTGGCGGTCCTGACGAGGATAATGATTATACTCCTGCCTTCAACGGTTGCTGGATTGGAAAGAATGGGACGTGGGAAAACCGCTCTGAGACTAGCGGCTATGACGGCAGTGTCTGTGTAGAGCTGGTCATTGAGGACGACCGTCTTCCGGCAACGAACCTGTCGGTAGCATTGTCTTCCAAACAACTGGCTGTAAATAAGGACTCTGCATTTGCTTTCACTGCAGTAGTAACAAATCTAGGTGAGCAGGCTGCTAATGGCTATCAGTATACCTACAGTATCAATGGCGGGACGCCTGTAACTGCGTCTTCGACGGCATTGTTGACTCAGCAGGCTCATGACACCATTAATGTTGTTGTTCCTGCATCACAGCTTAGCCGCGATCTCTCGAGCAATGTGACATTCACAGCCCAGTCAGGCGATAATACGGCTAATGCTGAACTGGGCTTTGCTGTCTATGGCGAAGGTGATACTTTCGACCATCATCTGTTGCTTGAGGAGTTCAGTACAGAGGAGTGTCCTAACTGTGAGCGTGCCATCAAGACTCTTGATGCCATGAGGAACGAGGGCTTTGAGTTCAACCAGATAACGCATCATTGTGGTTATAAGAGCGACTTCCTGACTGTTCCTGCCGACAAGGAGTATGAGTGGCTATATGGGAATGATGGTACTTACGCCCCGGCGGCAATGCTCGACCGTGACGCTGATGAAAATTATCCACGGCAGGTCGGTATGCTTGTCCCTGTCATGAGCGTCGGTTATGCCAATGATTTCCGCCCTATATTGCAGTATGCGTTGGCTAAGCCTGCTTTCGTTTCGGTTGAACCGAGTGTGTCTTACGACCCGTCGACCCATGGAATCGCCATTCATGTAGACGTGAATAAGAATGGTATTCTCGATGTTCTTTGCAGTGAACCTCGATTGTCGGTAGTGCTCATTGAGGACAGTGTGCCGCAGCACCATCAGGCTGGCTATTCGTCGGATTCACCTTTCAGGCACGGTCATGTCTATCGTGAGACAATAAGTTCTACATGGGGCGACGCTATAACATGGAATGGGAATAATGCTTCTGCCGATTATTCTGTTATAGTTCCTGAGTATTGGACTAATCATGAGAAAGTGGAGAAGAATCCGTCTACAGGTGCTGAACTTAAAGATTCGTGCATAGTAAGGCATCTTGAGGTCGTTGCTTTCGTTAATGCATATAATCCAGAGAAGCGTTCTGGATGCAGAGTCTTCAACAGTGGCGTGGCAAAGGTTATCCCTTCGGTTACTGATGGAATAGCTTCTGTGTCGGCAGAGAATGCCTCACAAGTGATTAGTGAGCGTTATTATAATGTAGCCGGACAGGAGTCTGCGGTGCCATATAAGGGGCTGAATATTATCGTCAGAACCTTTGCCAATGGCAGACAAGAGAAAGTTAAGGTGATAAACAAATAATAGAATGGGGCAGTATTATAGGTACAATACTGCCTCGTTGCCCTCATTGAAGAGCAGGTCGAGTATGCTGAGGTTCGGCAGAAAGGCTTGCTCTTTCTTTTGGCGGAATACTTGATAGTAGGGTTGAGGCTCGAAGGAAGGGTCGGGGAGAGGGCGCTTCGGACGAATGGCGGAGCGGAAATCGGCGGTTCCATCGCTTCTGAGGAAGGAAAGATTGCCGGATTCATCGGACTTTTCCTCCGGAAGATAGTTGGTTGTGGGATGAATGTCGGGCTGAATGTCGAGAAGTTCACAAATCTTCAGCGTTATTTCCCAGTTGAAGTCATATAGATAAGTCCAACGGCGTTCGAAGAATGGTCGAAGGTCGTCGGCATAGAATTCGAAGAATGGGCTTTCGCCGTAGGCTGACGAGAGGGCGTTCCAGTGAAGGTGGCGCCAGTTTCCGTGGTCACTGATGCGAATATCACGGTCTAGGATCTTCCCTCCCTTTTCATCGGTGCCCTCTACCGGAATGGTAAGCTTCTGTGTTCCGTTGGCTGTTGCTATGACACAGCGGTTGCGGTAGGTCTGCTTGACAAAGTTGTCATAGCGCTCAATATAGCATGTCTTGTACCGGTTCAGCTTCTGATACCACTGGATTGGACCGAAGTATGTGGTGGTAACTAAAGCTATATTCTCATCAAGCCTCCCACAAGGGGAGGGCGTTTGATTACCTAAGCCAGTATGAGTTTCCTGCTCATTCATATTTACTTTGCTTTGCTTTAATATTCAATTAGGTAATTAAATATCCTCCCCTTGGGGGAGGCTTGGTGGGAAAAATCATTTAATGTCGCCTACCCACTTGAACAGGCGATTCCATCTGATGCCGCTGAATCCATGGCGGTCAGGGTCGGAACTCCACCAGATGAACAGTGGCTTGCCGACGATGTGGTCCTCAGGAACGAAGCCCCAGTAACGGGAATCGAGCGAGTTGTGGCGGTTGTCACCCATCATCCAGTAATAGTCCATCTTGAATGTGTACTTGTCGGTGAGCTTGCCATTGATGTATATGTGGTTGCCCTTGACCTGAAGAGTATTGCCTTCGTATGCGGTTATGCAACGTTCATATACCGGCAGGTTCTCCAGCGTCAGTTTAATCGACTGCCCGTGCTTTGGAATCCAGATAGGACCGTAGTTGTCGCGGGTCCATCCGTAATATCCGTTCAGTGGATAGACAGGTCCGGTAAACAAGTCTTTATCTGTTACTATCTTCTCGGATGTGAATATATGGCGCTTAAGCATTTGGGCGGCAGTGTTCTTTGTCATTGGCATATAGCCGTCATATTTGTCTAGAACCGACTGATTGAGCACGCTTCCGTTCTCAACATTGTAGCCGTGGAGCAGTCCGAGCGACTGAACGTCTTCCTCACTTATTCCCAGTTCCTTGCGCAGAGCGTCATACTTATTGCCTATAAGGTCGGTAGCGCTTATTCCGTTTGCGAACTTCACGAAGTAAGTATACTGGACGTTGTCAGGCTCTTTGTTTGCCTTTCCGTTAAGGTAAATGATGTGATCCTTGATTTGTAGAGTCTGTCCCGGCAGTCCGACGCAACGCTTAACGTAGTTCTCCTCACGGTCAACTGGGCGAGTGTCCAGTGTTCCGAATACCTGAGGATGGTCGAGGACATACTGGCGTCCGAGAGCGTATGCCTTGGTGTAGAAGTCACGCAGTTGCTGAGCGTTCATCTTCGACAGGTCAATGTTCGGGTTCTGCTGAGCCATCAGCCCTGTACCATTGTTGTAAACGATGGAATAGTAATCCTGAGCCTGATACTCGTCGGCAGTCATGATGGTGTCGCCGGTAGGGAAATTGAACACCACGATGTCATTGAGCTCAACGTTTCCGAGACCTTTCATGCGGCGATAGTCCCAGTGCGGCCATGAGATATAGCTCTTGCAGTTGACGATTGGCAGCGTGTGCTGAGTAAGGGGCATTGTCAGCGGAGTCTCCGGAATGCGTGGTCCGTAGCTCACCTTGCTGACAGCAAGATAATCGCCGGTGAGCAAACTCTTCTCAAGAGAGCTCGACGGAATGACGAAGTTCTGGAACAAGAACAGGTTGATGAAGTATACAGCCACCAATGCGAAGACGATGGCGTCGACCCAACTCATCACTGTCCGTGTTACGGGTGAGCCTTCCTTCCACCAGTTCCAGTGGACTTTCTTCGTTATGTAGACATCAAAGAAGAATAGTGCGCCAATGATGGTGAGTATCCATCCGGTTATGCTCTGTGGCGCAACCCATGCAATGAACAGGGCGTAGATAATTATAACGATGCCGAACTTCAGCCATTGCTTGCGTGGGTTCAGCTTAGCTTTTTCCTTGTCGATCATATCTATTAATTCAAAATGCAAAATTCAAAATGCAAAATTATGATTACTTCAAATTAGAATTTTGCATTTTGAATTTATGTTAGAACTTAAACAAATCGCTGGTTGTCAGCAAGCCGGTATGATTAAGAGTGTATTCAGCGGCAAGAACTGCACCGAGGGCGAATCCCTTACGAGAGTGAGCATTGTGAGTAATGGTTATCTCGTCGGCTTCACTGTCATAGCGGATGGTGTGAATACCAGGAACTTCCTCGTGGCGGATGCTCTTGACGAGCAACTCGTCAGGCTTGTGGTCGTCACTTCCATCAACATGTCCGTCGTCCCAACGGGTTGTTCCCTTCTTCCAGGAAGTCTTGCGGTCGATGTCGTTGACAATCTCTTCGGCAAGAGTAATGGCTGTTCCAGACGGAGCATCGAGCTTATGTATGTGGTGAGTCTCCTCAAGTTCGACGTCATACTGTGGAAACTGGTTCATGATCTTAGCCAGATAGCGGTTGACAGCTGAGAAGATGGCGACACCGATGGAGAAGTTGCTAGCCCAGAAGAGAGTCTGCTTTCCGTCCTTTGTGAGAGCCTCGACATCAGCCTTGTGGTCTTTCATCCATCCTGTTGAGCCGCTGACGACCTTTACATTGTGCTTGAAAGCCTTGAGATAGTTGTCGTAGGCAGCTGTTGGATTGGTAAACTCTATTGCAACATCAGCACTGGCGAACTCCGGAGAATCGAAGTCTTGCTGGTTGTTTACATCAATTTTACAAACGATTTGGTGGCCGCGGCTAAGGGCAATCTGCTCAATCATGTGCCCCATCTTACCGTAGCCGATAAGAGCAATCTTCATATCAAAAGTCTTTTAATTCGAATTAAAACGATGCAAAGGTAACTTTTTTTTCTCGGTTTTACTTAAGTATTACAGAAATTTTATGTAGTTTTGCACATTAATCTATTATGGAACAACTGTTGCACTATGTTTGGAAACACAAGATGTTTCCGCTCACTGAATTACGTACCACCGACAACCAGACCGTTGAAGTCATCGACCCGGGTCTCCACAACCGCAATGCCGGTCCCGACTTCTTCAACGCAAAGGTGAAGATTGGGGGCACGCTGTGGGTCGGCAATGTCGAGATTCACGACAAGTCGAGCGACTGGTTTCTTCATGGTCACGACAAAGACCATCACTATGACAACGTAATACTCCACGTGGCAGGAGTCATTGACACCGAGGTACATACCGCCGACGGGTCTGTACCGCCACAAATGCAGCTCGCTGTTCCCAAGGAAGTTGCCGACCATTATAAGGAACTTCTCACGACCGACAGCTATCCGCCATGTTATAAGATTATTCCCAACCTTTCACGACTGACCGTCCACTCATGGATGAGTGCTTTGCAGACCGAGCGCCTTGAGCAGAAAACCGAGGCAATAGCCGAGCGTGCGAAGCGGTTCAACGGCTCTTGGGAGCAGGCTTACTTCATAACCCTTGCCCGCAATTACGGTTTCGGGATCAACGGTCAGGCTTTTGAGACATGGGCAGAGAACATCCCATTGAATGATGTAGCCCACCATCGTGATGACATCTTCCAAGTTGAGGCTTTCTTTCTGGGTCAGGCAGGACTCTTGGACATCAATACCGTGCCTGAGCGTTACCGGAAAGATGCACTGTCAGAAGGGTATTTCACCCGTCTGCAAAACGAATACCATTATCTTTCCCATAAATTCTCACTTCATCCAATCGACTCCGGACTATGGCGGTTTCTCCGTCTTCGACCGCAGAATTTCCCACATATAAGAATCAGTCAGCTTGTGAATCTCTATTATAACCACAAGACAAGCCTTGCCGCTTTGACTGAATGTGACACGTTGAAGAAGGCGCGAGAGCTTATGAAAACCCATGTGACGCAATACTGGGAGACCCATTACACCTTCGGCAATGCCGGACCGAGGAATGAAAAGAACCTTTCTGCTTCATCGCTGAACCTGCTTCTGATAAACACCGTCGTGCCAATGCTCTTTGCCTACGGACGCCATAAGGGCGACGACCGGTTGTGCGACCGCTCGTTTGACTTCCTTGAAGAGCTTCGGGCTGAGGACAACCACATAACAAGGCTATGGCGTGAGGTCGGTTTGCCGGTGGATAATGCCGGCGACTCGCAGGCTCTGATACAGCTGAAGAATGAGTATTGTGACAGAAAGGACTGCCTCAGGTGCAGGTTTGGGTATGAATATTTGCGAAAATCCCCACCAAGTCTCCCCCAAGGTTAATATCCCCACCGAGCCTCCCCCAAGGGGAGGATGTTTAATCACCAAGGAAAAACTTAACGTTATAACAATGGACAACAATATAGAAAATAATATGGACAGCGAAACAAATAAACTTTTAGGTAATCAAAAGCCTCCCCTTGGGGGAGGTTTGGCGGGGACTTCCTCCTCTCCTTACATCTTCGAAACCCGTATGGAGGTGCGTGACTATGAGTGCGATATAGAGGGAATCGTCAACAACGCCAACTACCTGCACTATACCGAACACACGCGCCACCGCTTCCTGAAGAGCATTGGTGTAAGTTTTTCACAGCTGCACGAGAAAGGCATCGATGCCGTTGTGGCACGAATGAACCTGCAGTTCAAGGCTCCACTGCGTTGTGACGATGAGATAATCTCACGCATGAAACTCCGTAAGGAAGGCATCCGCTATGTCTTCACCCACGACCTCTTCCGTGCATCCGACGAACGGCTCAGCTTCCACTGCACTGCTGAACTCGTGACGCTTATCAACGGACGGCTGGGTGTAAGCCCCGAGTATGATGCCGCCTTCGCCCCGTACATCAAGTAGAAGGCAACAGAACTTCAAGTAAAAACGCATGTTGCCGTTCCGCAGGTAATAGCAATCTAAAATAACAATTATGGTCGAAATAACCGAAAAGGAAAAGCTTTCAGCGATGGTGCTCACCCGCATCGACCGCTTCCATCCCGCCGGACTCCTTGAGCTCTACCACCGGCTGGGCTCAGCCACGGCAGTCCTGGAGCACAAGGACAACATCCGGGACGTCATACCCGACGCCTCACGCTATCTCATCGACGGGCTGAAGCATATCGATGAGGCTCAGCGCCGTGCCGAGGCGGAACTCGAATACGACCAAAAGCACAACATCTCGGTCCTGACTTTCGACGACCCACGCTATCCGCAACGAATGAAGGAATGCTCCGATGCCCCGCTGGTGCTGTATTTCCTTGGCAATGCCGACCTTAACCAGCTCCACACGATAAACATCGTTGGAACCCGCCGGTGCACCAACTATGGCAAGGACATCATCCGGAGTTTTGTCCGTGACCTGCAGAAACTCTGCCCCAACGTGCTTATTTTCAGTGGTTTGGCTTACGGAGTCGACATCACAGCCCATTGTGAAGCACTCGTCAACGGACAGGACACCGTAGGAGTTCTAGCCCACGGACTCGACGACATCTACCCCCGTGCCCACCGGGAGACAGCCATCTACATGCTCAAGCAGGGCGGACTCCTCACCGAATACATGACTCACACCGAGCCGTTCGCCAAGAACTTCGTGCGCCGCAACCGCATAGTAGCCGGTTGTTCCGATGCCACGATACTCGTCGAGAGCGCGGCAAAGGGAGGCGGACTAATCACGTGCAGTATGGCACGGAGCTACAACCGTGAGGTCTTCGCCTTCCCCGGCAATGTCGGCTCACAATACAGCGAGGGCTGCAACAAGCTCATCCGTGACAATGGTGCCGCACTGATAACGTCGGCTTACGACTTCGTGCATGCCATGCAGTGGGACAACGAAGTCATACTGCGCAAAGCTCAGAAGGCGGGCATACAGCGTGACCTCTTCCCCGACCTTTCGCCCGACGAGAAAACGCTCGTCAACGCCCTTACCACCGCCAACGACCAGCAGCTCAACATGCTCACTGAAAGCACATCGCTGCCCGTCAGCAAGCTGTCGGCATTGCTCTTCGAACTTGAGCTTAAGGGTATCGTCAAGCCCCTTGCCGGTGGCATTTTCCACCTGATAAAATAATGACAGAATATCGACCGCTTCCTAAGTAACGGCTAAACGCATTCTAATTGGGTATCTTTCAGTTTGTAAAAGATACCCAATTAGACTCTAAAAGATACCCAATTAGAATGTAAAAGGGCATCTTTTACAACCCATTTGATTATCAGCTATTTACAGAAATGGCTTTCCGGGTAAAAAAGTTTTATACTTATGCGCTTTACCGTTTATCAGCACTTCTGTCAAACTATTAAACAACAAATCTTTCACGAAAAAATCGAAGATTTTTTATTTGTTGGATTTGTTGATTAAATAATAAAGTTGAAAGATTTGATTAGATTTGAAATCCCAATTCCTTCTTGAGCTCCTCGATATTGTTTGCCACGGCAATACCGTCGGAATACTGTCCGCGAATCATCCCTTTGGCCTGCAGGTCATCGAGAAGAGCGATTAGGCTGTTCCAGAACCCGCCGATATTATACAGGACGACCCGCTTCTGATGATAGCCGATGGTGCGGCTTGCGGCAACGGTGAACAGCTCGTCGAGAGTCCCGATTCCACCGGGAAGCGCCACCGTAACGTCCGACTGTGCCAGCATGAGGTCCTTACGGTCGGAGAGATTGTCACACGGAATGTCGACATCGATATAGTCGGACGCCCTTCCGCCTTTCTCCAATATCTGCGGAACAACCCCGATAACCATCGAGCCAGCCTCATGGGCACTCTTGGCAAGGCATTCCATTAGCCCCGTGTTGGCACCGCCGTAAACCAGCGTGTGACCTTCGTAGCCCATCCAGCGCCCCAGTTCCTCTACTTCCTTGGCATATTTATCGACAATGCTGTTGTTTGCCGAGCAAAATACTGCTATCTTCATTTCTCTTTCCTCTTACTTTTTGTTGTGCGTGCAAAGATAATAAAAAAAAAGAATACTAATTGGCTTAAAATGTATACCTTTGCAGAAATTTCTGTGAAATATAAAACACTGTTGGTATGCCAACAGCCAATTGTCAAATAGATTTTATGAAGACATTACATTCTTTTTTAATAGCCATTGCCGCCGTATTAGTCTTGGGCTCTTGTGGCGACAGTGAGCCGTCGAAGGCAAACAAGCCTGTGAGAGTGAAAGTCATGCAGATAGGTTCCGTTCAGGTCAACGGTGAGCATGCCTACTCAGGAACCGTCGAGGAAGAGAGTGGGGTAAGTCTCAGTTTCTCCGTTGCCGGAACACTCCGCTCCGTCAGTGTCGAAGAAGGACAGATAGTCAATGCCGGTCAGCTCGTTGCCACCGTCGATGGAATCGACCAGGCGGGAGCGCAGGCTAGCGCCCATGCCGTTACCGGTCAGGCTCGTGCCGCTCTTCAGAAGGCTCAGGACGACTACAACCGTGCCAAGCGCTTGCATGACGAGGGAGTAATATCCGACTCACGCTATGTCTCGGCTAAGACAGCCCTGGATGCGGCACGACAGGCAGTGAACTCTGCCGCAGCTCTGGAGACAATATCCGACAAGAGCTCGCGCGACACCCGCCTTGTGGCTCCGTTCAGCGGCTATGTGGCTAGGAAGAATGTAGAAGTCGGTCAGAATGTCATACCCGGTCAGATGGTAGTGGAGCTTGTCCATATCGACCGTGTGAAGATAAAGATAAGCGTGCCGGAGGAAGAGATCGACAAGATACACAAGGGCGAGGAGATGCTTGTCCGTTGTTCAGCTGCCGGTTCCGCCGACCTCTATGGCAAGGTGGTTGAGAAGGGCGTCTCTGCCGACCCGCTGAGCCGCACTTACGATGTGAAGCTTCTCGTCGACAACACGGGCAACAAGCTCCTGCCGGGAATGATTTGCGACGTCTACACCAGTTTCACCCGTGGACAGATGAGCGTCTTCGTTCCTGCCAATGTCATTCAGCTCAACCCTGACAACCGGATGTTCGTATGGGTTGTGAAGAACGGAAAGGCTACCAAGCGAGTCATCAACTATGTTGCCGATACGTCTCAGGGCGTGCGTGTCAACGGCGGACTGGAGGCGGGCGACCAGCTTATCGTCTCCGGACAACAGAAAGTCAGTGAGGGAACCCCGTGTGAGATTATCAAGTAAAGGAGAGCCATGAGAAAGAAGAGAAGACCATTTCAGGAGATATGCCTCTACTACCGCCAGATAGTCATCATGCTGGTGACGTGCCTTGTGGCTCTCGGAGTCTACGGACTGGCAAAGATCAATAAGAACGAATTCCCTGACTATACCGTCCGCGAGGGCATTGTTGCCGCCGTCTATCCCGGCGCCACGTCAGAGGAAGTCGAGCAGGAAGTAACGAAACCTCTCGAGAACTATATATTCACCTACAAGGAAGTACTCAAGGAAAAGACCTATTCCTACTCGCGTGACGGAATGAGCATCATTGTCGTCGAGCTCAATGAGGACCTTGAGGACAACGACGAGTTCTGGTCGAAGTTCAAGCATGGCGTTCAGGCTTTCAAGACAGCCCATCTGCCGGTCGGCGTCCTTACCGTTCAGGTGCAGGACGATTTCGGTGATGTAAGCTCCGAGCTTATCTCCCTTGAGAGCAAGGACAAGACCTACCGTGAGCTCAACGACTATATGAAGACCATTGAGGACTCGCTCCGACTCATACCGAGTGTCGGAAAGATGAGCGTTGTCGGAATGCAAATGCCGCAGATAGCCATATATCTCGACAACGACAAGCTGTCCCACTTTGCTGTCAACACCATTTCCGTGGCTCAGGCTCTCGCCGGAAAGGGATTCACTTCGACGGGCGGGCGCATCGGCGACAAAGACTATAAAAGTCCTGTTTATGTCGACCCGAGCCTTAACAAAATATATGATGTAGAGAACGCCATTGTCTACAGCGACATTCGCGGTAACATTGTCCGCCTGAAGGATGTCGCCACGGTGAAGTACGAATACCCAGACCTCGACTCTTACGTCACCGTCAACGGCACGAAGGCGTTGCTCCTCTCCGTCACCAACAAGAAGGGCAAGGACATATCGAGCATGGGAACTGAGGTCAACAAGAAGTTAGCCAACGTTGAGGCTGAGCTCCCTCATGACGTCAAGGTCAGCAAGATAACCGACCAGAAGCAGGTTGTCGACAACTCCATTTTCGACTTCCTTCGTGAGTTGCTCATAGCCATTGCCACCGTACTCCTTGTCGTCGTGCTCATCATGCCGCGTCAGGTGGCAGCCGTTGCCGCCGCGACAATGCCGGTGACGATATTCATCTCTCTCGGACTGTTCTACATCTTCGACCTTGAGCTCAACACCGTGACCCTTGCCGCCCTCATCATGACCCTCGGAATGATTGTCGACGACTCCATAGTCATCATCGACGGCTATGTCAACAACCTTGCCGCGGGCATGACCCGATGGAAGAGTGCTGTCGAGGCGACACGCCACTTCCTGAAGAGTATCTTCTCGGCAACGCTCTGCATCAGTATAACCTTCTTCCCGTTCCTCGTCACGATGACGGGTGTCATGCACGACTTCCTGAAGATGTTCCCGTGGGCTATCACCATTGTCCTCTTCGTCAGCATGATTATAGCGCAGACCCTCCTGCCTATCCTGATGTACTATTGCATCCGCAAGCCTATTGAGACCGGCGTAACCAAGAACGGCAAGAAGGCGTTCAACCTGCTCGACTACATGCAGCGGTTCTACAACTGGGCTATCGAGAAGTGCTTTGCCCACCATCGAGCCGTGCTGACTGTTGCCGTGGTGACCATCGTCTTTGGTTCGTTGCTGTTCATCAGCCTGCCTCAGAAGCTCATGCCAATAGCCCAGCGCGACCAGTTCGCCGTCGAGATATTCATGCCTACGGGTACTACCGTGGCTCGAACAACTGAGCTCTCCGACTCGCTGGAGCACATGCTGAGGAAAGATCCGAGGGTTGTCTCCGTGGCAAACTTCCACGGAATGTCGTCGCCCCGATTCCAGACGACCTACGCTCCGCAGATTCCTAGCGACAACTTCGCCCAGTTCATCGTCAATACAACCGGTATCGACGATACCGAGGACATCGTCCGTGAGGCTAAGAAGAAGTACACCAACTACTTCTCCGAGGGCATTGTCAAGATAAAGCACCTGTCGTACAGTAAGGAAGAGAACCCTATCGAGGTGCGTATCACCGGCGACGACCTTGCCAGCATTAACAAGGCTGCCGACACTGTTGTAGCCCATCTCCGCCATGTCGACGGTCTGGAGCTCGTCCGCACCGACTTCCGTGAGCCGCTAGCCACCACCCGTGTTAAACTCAACGATAATTCCGCCTCACGCCTCGGACTTACTAATGCCGCCGTGCAGATGACCCTTGCCATGCGATATTCCACCGGATTGCCTGTGGCGCAGATGTGGGACGGCGATTACGGACCTAAGTGTGTCATCAAGTCGAAGCATTCCGACAGCGCGTCGGTCAACGACCTGCTCAACGAGCAGATACCGGTTGTCGGCGGACTGAAGAGCGTTCCGCTGCGTGAGATTGCCACCGTCGAGAACAAGATGGAGTACGGACAGATTGTCCACCGCAACGGTCTGCGCACCATATCGGTTATTGCCGAGGTCGACCAGAACAAGAACGTCGAGAAACTCACCGGACAGATAATGAAGATGGTATCGGGAATGAACCTTCCATCGAATGTCAGTGTTTCCTACGGCGGTCAGTATGAGGTCGACCAGGAACAGATGCCTAACATCATCAGTGCCCTCATCATCGCTATAGCCATCATCTTCGTTGTCCTGATATGGCACTTCCGTGATGTCCGCGAGTCGCTCATCATGCTCTGTTCCCTTTCGCTCTGTGTCTTCGGAGCTGCCGCGGGTATCCTCATGTCCGGCATCGACCTGAGCCTGACGTGTGTCCTCGGCTTCGTCTCGCTGATGGGAGTCCTCGTGCGCAATGGTATAATCCTCTTCGACTATGCCCATGAGCTCTACAACACCAAGGGCTTGTCTATGCGTGACTCTATCCTTGAGGCTGCAAAGGAACGTATGCGTCCTATCTTCCTCACGTCGGCTTGTGCGTCTATGGGTGTCGTCCCGATGCTCCTCGGCGGCAGTAGTCTCTGGATGCCTATGGCTGCCGTCATCTTCTGGGGTACCCTCATCACTATGTTCTTCATCCTCGCCGTCATGCCTGTCGCCTACTGGCGTTTCATGGAAGACCCTGCCAAGCGCCTCGGCAAGGAAGTCAGAATGATGAGCAGGTAGAGGAAGACGATTACAATAAAGAAAATCCCTCAATAAAGAATCAGTGCTTTACTGAGGGATTTTTGATTATAAAGTATAAGATATATAGGAAGTCTTAAGGTTGTTTTACGACCTTCTTATAGGTTTTTCCGTCCTTTTGAATGATATAGAGACCATTCTTTGGATTTGAAACCCGTTGACCACTAATGGAGTAGACGAAGCCTCCGCCATTGTAGGATGAGGCTTCTATCGAAGAAATTCCTGTTGTAGTATCGGTTATATGTAGAACTCCTTCAACATAGTTGAGCTCATAATTTGCTGCTTCGCCTCCGCTTACATAGATAGGATAATCACCTATTGGGCTGCCTGTAACAGCTGTCGTTGTTAATAATGGCTTTATAGTGAACACGGTGTCATTTTCGTTGTTCTTAAATCCGGAACATGTATATGTTAAATCCGGGTTTGTTTCACCAATAGAACGGGTCTGGTCGTCTGCTTTAACGGTAAGCGGAGCTGCAGTCACTCTGAGTGTTCCGTTTTGAAGTTTTACGTCAGTAGAGTCTATAGTACCATAGCCAATGACTATTGTATACTCCCCAACTGGTGAATTCTTGTCGGCTATGCATGTAACAGTCGGTCGTCCTGTTACGTTTTCACCAACCTTTTCCCATCCAAATTTAGGATTGTCATCACCATATTCACGTATTGCATTGCGTGCTTTAAGTATGGTACCGAATTCCTTTATGCCATCCTTTCTCGTTCCGACGAACTCTTTCCATTGCTTTGCCTCAGAGTAAGCTTTCTTGCATCCGGCAGGAACAAGCAACGTACAAGCTGTTTTATCGACGTTTGAAAAGCATTTGTCACCTGTAGCAGGAATCTTCTTTGCGTAAATCTTTATTGTTGTCAGACCATTGCTGGACAAGGCTGCAACTCCAATGTTTGTTACCGATGATGGAATTGTAATGCTTGTTACTCCATGAGAATTGTAGAGGGCATAATCATCTATAGTAGTGACAGTTTGTGGTAAGGTTATGTCTCCTTCGACATTTGGCAGCGAGCCAATAAGTTCTGTAGTGTCTTCCGAATAAATTAACTTGCCGTCTATGGTGAAACCTTTGCCATAATCCTTTGCTAATGCTACAGTATCAAGACGATTGCAGGCGGTGAAAGCACCAGGCTTGATATATTCGGTGGAGGTTGGCAGGGCGATAGTTCTGAGTCTTGTAGCGTAGAATGCCTTGTAAGGAATCTCGTTGTCGCTTGTAGTAAACGCTTCGCCATCTTCTGCCAGGTATGGTTCTCCGCCGGAAACAATCTTTGCATTGCTTATATCTAGGTCCATTAATTGTCCTCGAGTACCTTTACCTTCAGAGTCTCGTCCGGCTATTTCTCTTATAATTTTAAGGTCGGAAGAGTTTATTTCGCCTGTAACAGTTAGATAGGCTATAGACGTTCTGTTTTCTTCCGGTATGGCAGTAGATAATCCTCCGGCTTTGTTATTCTCAATTGTGACTGTGTCCATGATGGCAGAGTCGCCTTGCAAACCAATAATCATGTCCTGATCGGCAGTGAAGTCATAATTCATCACGTTGAGCAATTGTACGTCATAGTATCCATTGGCGTCGCCTTCCCATCCCCAATTGACATGTACATTACCCTGATTGTCGTATCCATCGAATACGAAAGCATGTCCGCCTCCATAGTATGAGTCCATTCCTGAATAGTAAATCGGGCGTAGGTGGCTCAGTTCGGTATATATTGTGTCCATCCAGTTCTGGTATACATTGTCGGCACGCTTGAGCATTCTTGCGTTTGCGAACCCGAAGTTTCGTCTTAATCCGTCAACGGCGTTCTGTGTAAGGGTGCCTGAACCATCAGTATAGTATTGCATATCGGCTGCTACTCCACAGCATACCATCAGCGTTGCCACGGCATTCGCCTCTTCGGTTGTATAGCTTCCGTCGTGATATTCATCCAGAATGTTAGCCCAATCGAATGCCGTGCTTCCATAGTCTATGGTAGTACTGTCAGTGCCACCACCGTTTTGTTTAACGCCGATTGTGTAAGTTCCGATTCCCTTTAAAGGGCTTTTGAAGTAGTTCAGTACTTGAGCCATAGCAGTGGCAACACATCCTGTCATGCATCTTCCTCTACCATTGCCGCTCGTACTAGTACCTATAGGACAAAGATTGTTATACGGCGTCTCTTGTCCCCACCTTGAAGTAAGCAGTTCCGGGATAGCAGACGGAAATCCATTGTCTGCTGGAGCGATGGATATGTGCTTCGTTCCAGACTTTATAACTTCCCTTGCAGCTTTCTCTGTGGCATTGAGCCACCATTTAAATCCTTCATTGCCGCTGTTAGCTTTGTATGCTGTTTCGGAATAGCCGATAACTTCCGGCAACAAGTCGTCAGTCGTTACGACAACGAATCCACCGTTTTCATAGCCTAAAATACATGTTCCTTTTTCTTGACGCAATAGCTTTATTTGTCCTTTTACATTCGGAGCATGCTTCACCCCCAGTTGTTGAGCAGACAGAACTCTCAGTGCAGCTTGGCGCATTTGAGCCAATGAACGAGGTGCAGCGGTAACAACAAAGTTAATAGTCAGGAGAAGCAAGGCTATTATGAATATTCTCAGTTTACTCATTATGTTGTAGGTTTGTTCTTGGTTTTATCTTATTGACAATAAACTAAAAAGGGGACGATTCCTTTAATAAGGGAACCGTCCCCTGTATATAAGAAAAAGACTTTTACTTCTTTGTGATGTGGTAAACCTTTCCGGTTACATTATCACGGATGATGTAAGCACCCGAAGCAATATTAATGTTCTCTGCGCGTCCTTTAGCTACTAACGCTCCGTTCTGTGCATAGACTGTAACGTCATGACCAGCTATTGACGATGAAGCGTTGATGCTTGCTATAGCGTCTACAATAGTAGTAGCGGTGTTAGAGAAAGGAGACTCGCCGTTTTCATAGACGACAGTTACATTGTAGCTGTGAGAGCCGTTACCGGCATTATCGAAGCTATCGTCATAGCTGTAGTTGTCGGACTTGTCAGCATTAGCCTTGACGTATCCTACCAACTTCGCGTCTCTGTAAACATTGTAGCCCAGTATTGCGCCCTCAGCAGGAGCAGCGATGAATGAAACATCATCGATGAGTACCACAAATCCGGTAGAATTTGAAATATGGCGAATAGCGAAGTACTTTGCTCCTTCAGGAACTGTAAAGCTGTAAGCATTGCCCCAATCACCGTCGGCTGTTGCTGATGTGCTCAAAGCGAATGAGTCGAGAGGAATGAAGCTTGCAGTGTCGTTGTCAGTCAGCGAGTATAGAACTTCTACTGAATCGGCATCATAATACGAAGTATAAGCTGTAGCGTAGAATGAAATAGTCTGTTGCTTGCCTGAGAGCTTTGGAGTGATAAGCCAGTGGTCGGCAACGGTACGGTTCTGCTCCCACCAGTTCTCTCCTTCTTCGTATGTAGTGAAACTCATTGCAGCCTGACTGCCACTGTGAGGTGTAAGCCATTCGTCAGTTAAGTTCTGGCTGCCAGGATTGCTGATAATCCATGCGTACGGTTCGCCCTTGTGTGGGAAGTCAAGTCCCCATGTCGTGTTAGTATTGTCGCCGGAGCCATCTACGACCTTCCAGTCGCCAAAGTCAGTCGTGGTCCATGGAGTGTAACTTTCGAAGTCCTCTGTTACCGACTGCTCGGTAGGCAGAATAGGAGTAGTCCAAGTCAGATTGACGTTCTTGTCGGCTGTAGAAGCAGCAAGGTCGTTGACTGCTGTCAGCGTTGTCGGAACGACATTGACTTCTACACTGCTGCTGGTATTGTCATCCTGGTCAAGGTCGAGGTCATAATCAATAGTTGCATAAACATTGACTGTTTCGCCAGCGTCAGGACGGACTTTAGCTTTCAGAGCAACAGTATCCTGTGCCATTGAAGCCAATGGAGTGTCGAATGTAACAGAATCAGTCTTCTCACCATCGACAAACAGGTTTACAGTGTAGTTCTTTGCCTCGTGAGAACCATAGTTCTTGTAGATGAAGCTGACATCGTCTGACTTTCCGGCATGCAACTTATATGGAGGCTTGACGCTCACAGCCGTGAGGTTATAGTCGAGAACATCGAATACCTGAATATTATCTATGCCAATGGTTACAGGCTCATAGCTTTCTCCATCAGTTGTGTTGTTGTTGAAGAAGAAGCCGAGCATGATGTACCGCTGGTCAGTGAACTGGCTGAGGTCAAGGTTAGCTTCCTGCCATTCGCCATTACTGTTAGCGTCGTAATCAATGGTCTTGAGAATGTACTGGTTGCCGTCAGGAGTCTGAGCGAAGGCAATGAGCTCTCCGCCACGACTTGTGCCGTAAGCCTGGAACAGAGCATGTGGATTGACTGTACCCTCGAGAGAAATCTTTCCGGTGTAGTAAATCTCCTTTTCTCCTGCAGTGTACGACTTCCATGCAAGCGAAGCACCGTCGTTGTCCTGTACTTTCTCATTATCGAAGCTGAGGTCTGACTGATACATGTACATATCCCACATATAGTGGCTGGTGTTTCCATTAGCGAAACTCTCGTTGAACGGGAGTGAATAAGGAGCACCAACGATGATAGGCTGTGTAGACATAAAGCTGCCATGACCGCCAACTGACGATGCAGAAACCATATAATAGATCATCTTCTGACCATAGAGCCCGCCGTCCTCATCGCTGACTTCAGCGTCGGTATTCATCGGAATATCGTATGAAGTCTCAGCAATATCCTCGAATATAGGCTTGTCTGGGTCTGGGAAAGGTCCATAGTAAGTTGAATACCAATCGTACATCCAGTAGTGTACTTGGTCAGGGTTGACATAATATCCATTCTCGCCAACGTTTGAAACCTTCTGCCACTGTGCATGAATAGCCGTTGCGTTGTCGATGAGGTCAACATCAGGTGGCTCCGGAGTATCCTGTCCTACGAATGCAGTCTTTGTTGCAGGACGTCCGAATCCTTTATCGTTGAAGGCGTATACCTTATAAGTGTTTAGTCCGTTTGGTGTGACATTAGTGTCAGTGTAGGTCAAAGCCTTACCCGGAGTAACGTCTTTGAGGATAGCAACAACCGAGTCATTGCGCTCGATGCTTATGCTGTCGAGTGAAGTGATAGGATTGCCGCTGACAGTTGCTGTAGGAGCATTGAATGCGAGCACAGACTGTGCAGCACCCTGAGGGTCAGGAGTAATCTTGAACGATGTAGCAGAGTCAGGTGCCTCATAGTAAGCAAGCGGCTCAACCTTGATATTGTCTATGACTGTTGTATAAGCCTCCCAGCCGGCATCGCTGATGTTATGGAAGCCAATGCGGTAGAGTCCGTCGGCAGTAGTCTTTATCTCTAATGAGATGTTCCTGTCGTCTCCGTCAGTTGAATTCAGGTTTATTGTGTCGCCGAGAAGCGTGTATGACGTTGGATCGTCACCGGTACCGTAAGCAAGATGGAACTTCTCCTTATAGTAAGACAATGGGCTCCATGCGCGGAAAGACAACTGATAAGAGCGTGAACCCTCGAGCTTGAAGAATGGAGTCAGCAGCCAGTCGTCTGACGAATCATTTCCCGGACGGCATTCGAATGCGTTCCATTCATCTGAATAATTCCAAGTCTTGTTGTCGCTATCCTTGTCAAGAACGAGATAACCGTTTGCCGATGCTGCTGTCGAGAAGTCCTGTGAATAAGGCGGAATAATGTAATTGCCGATAGAAGCAGTATCAGTGCTGATTCCAGAACTTGTGTATTTACTGTTCTTCGCGTAGATTACATAGTTGTAGTTGTTGATCTCTTCAGGGAGGTTCTCCTCGAAGTGGGTAGCCTTAAGTCCTTTGGCAACTTGCAGTGAGTCGTTCTCTGAATAGCGGAAGACATCGTATGAGAGGTCACCCATATATCCGTCATGCAGAGTATATGACGGTGCGTCCCATGTAACCTTAGCAGTAAGGCTGTCCTTGTTGAGCTTTGCATTCTCAGGGTGCGACGGCGTGTCGAATCCTACCCATGCGTTTGCAAAAGCCTCACGTGAGTTTCCCTTATCGTTGCTTACAACTATACCTAAACGCTGAGCACCTTCAGGAAGTGTAACGTTAATGCTTACAGCGGCGCCAGCCTGTGCTGAACCAGAAGCGATGGTCTGTCCTTCGTTGTTAGAAACGGTATAGTTAACATTTCCTGTAAGGTCGTTGCCGTTGTAAGTCTTGTCAGGAGCGGTGAACATAAGTGTTCCGTTTGTTGTAGAGTCAGTGAAAATCAACTGTGCGTCTTCAACTCTTGCAGGAACATTGCCGTCAACAGCGTCAGGAATAACGATACCCTGAAGCTGGGAACCGTTAGGCATATCGTCAATCTTGGTCAGATCGCCGTTCTCAACATTTACCTTATATAATGTATGACGACCGTCCTTGTCGACACAGAGCCAATAGAAAAAGTCAGTGCGCTGGTCTATCTCACCGCCCTGCAGATAGTATTGTCCATTGCCGTAAGGCTGAAGGTTTATGCCGAGATTCTTAATAAGGGTCTCTGTTGCGTCGACAGAACTGATGCGGTAGAGGTCGCCATCGTTGGTGATTCCGTAAATGGAGTCCTTGCTGGTAACGCCTAATGCTACATAGTTGTGCTGGACATTGCCGATAGTGGTACGTGTCAGATTGCTGTAATCGGCAATACCCAACTGTAGTGCTGACATGTCGGCAGCCCAGAAAATACCGTAAACACGGTGGTTAATACCGTCGTAAGCGGTCTCTTCGGCTACAAGAGAATAGTCGGGCAAGTCCTCGCGGCGTGTTATCTGCTTCGACTCGACATCATATTCATAGTAGCGGTGGTCGTTGGCAAGCATTGCCAGATAGTTTACATAGTGGTATTTCCCGTCATAGTATGCTGCACCGCCATTAGCCTGCAACATCGGATCAAGTCCGATGGAATCGACCTGAATTGGCGATGAGGCATTGAATGTGTACAGTCCGTACGGGCGGTAATCCTGTGTCCACGTGTCCTGATAGCAGATAGAGCCCCACAGTTCAACATCGTTGTTCGTTGTCAGGTTGCCCTTGATGCTCTGTTTTTTGGCAGAGTAGGGAACGAACACCTTGTGTGAACTTGGGAAAGCCGATGGCTTCTGTACTATGCCAAGGAATTTTCCGGGGACGTTTTGATGCGCTTTGACAGGCGTTGCGCTCACAGCTGTCGACTTCTTGCCGAACATCTGTGTAATAACGTGTCCTTGCGCCAGGGCTGTTGAAGGAACGGCAAGCATTAATGCCGCCCCGGCAAAGCCTTTAGTAAGTAATGTTAACTAAAGTTTCCCACTTGCAAATAGCTCGCCCTTAAAGTCTTAAAAATCAAGAGAAAAGAGAAGGAATGTCCAAAAGTTTTTGTATCTTTGTAGTGC
>OMZV01000005.1 GCA_900315635.1 uncultured Prevotella sp. | reverse complement strand
ACAAAGATTAACCAAAATAAAAATGGGTGTAACTCATTGAGCTACACCCATTTCATTATTTATCGTTATTGATAGTTGTCAATATTACTTCACCTCCTCAAAGTCAGCGTCCTGGATGTTATCGTCAGAGTTGCTGTTGTTAGAAGAACTCTGGGAGCCACCCTGAGCGCCTGCACCGGCGTTAGCTGAGCCCTGAGGACCAGCCTGCTGGCCACCGGCTGCGCCGTACATCTGAGCACTGGCTGCCTGAACGGCAGTGTTGAGGTTGTTGATAGCCTGGTCGATAGCAGCGACATCGCCACTCTTGTGAGCGTCCTTCAGCTTGTTGAGGGCATCCTCAATAGCAGGCTTCTTGTCGGCCGGAATCTTGTCACCGTTGTCCTTAAGGAAGTTCTCGGTGGTGAAGATAACAGAGTCGGCCTGGTTGAGCTTGTCAACACGCTCGCGCTCCTTCTTATCGTTCTCCTCATTCTGCTTAGCCTCAGCCTTCATGCGGTCGATTTCCTCCTGGCTCAAGCCACTCGAAGCCTCGATGCGAATGCTCTGCTCCTTGCCGGTAGCCTTATCCTTAGCGCTAACGTTCAGGATACCGTTGGCATCGATATCGAATGTAACCTCAATCTGCGGAACACCACGGCGAGCAGGAGCAATACCTGTCAGGTTGAACTGACCGATAGACTTGTTCTGAGCTGCCATTGGACGCTCACCCTGCAGAACGTGAATTGTTACCTCGGTCTGGTTATCAGCTGCGGTAGAGAATACCTCACTCTTCTTGCAAGGAATTGTAGTGTTGGCATCGATAAGCTTTGTCATAACACCACCCATTGTCTCGATACCGAGAGTCAGAGGTGTTACATCAAGCAGAACGATGTCGCCTACACCGGCTTCCTTGTTCAGCACTGCGCCTTGGATGGCTGCACCCATAGCGACAACCTCATCAGGGTTAACACCCTTTGAAGGCTCCTTACCGAAGTAGTTCTTAACGAGCTCCTGAACGGCAGGTATACGGCTGGAACCACCAACGAGGATAACCTCATCAATCTGGCTCTTGTCGAGCTTAGCGTCGCGCATTGCGTTCTGGCAAGGAACGAGGCAAGCCTGAATCAGGTCGTGAGCAAGCTGCTCAAACTGAGCACGGGTCAAGGTCTTAACCAAGTGCTTTGGAGTACCGCCAACAGCGGTGATGTAAGGCAAGTTAATCTCAGTGGTTGTTGAGCTGGAGAGCTCAATCTTTGCCTTCTCGGCAGCCTCCTTCAAGCGCTGCATAGCCATTGGGTCGGTAGAGAGGTCGATGCCATTCTCTTCCTTGAAGCCCTTGACGAGCCAGTCGATGATTACCTGATCGAAGTCATCACCACCAAGGTGTGTATCACCATTAGTAGAAAGAACCTCGAACACGCCGCCACCGAAGTTCAGGATAGAAATATCGAACGTACCACCACCAAGGTCGAACACTGCAATGTTCATATCCTTGTTAGCCTTGTCGACACCGTAAGCAAGTGCTGCGGCTGTAGGCTCGTTGACGATACGGCGAACTTTCAGACCGGCAATCTCACCAGCCTCCTTAGTAGCCTGACGCTGTGAGTCAGAGAAGTATGCAGGAACGGTGATGACTGCATCGGTAACCTCCTGTCCGAGGAAATCCTCAGCGGTCTTCTTCATCTTCTGCAGAATCATTGCAGAAATCTCCTGCGGAGTATATTTACGGTCACCAATCTGAACCTTTGGATAACCATTGTCGTTCACGACAGTATAAGGCACGCGGTCAACTTCCTTTTTGCACTGCTCATAGGTCTCACCCATGAAACGCTTGATTGAGTAAACGGTGTTCTTTGGGTTGGTAATAGCCTGACGCTTAGCAGGATCACCAATCTTACGCTCGCCGCCCTCAACGAAACCGACTACAGAAGGTGTGGTGCGCTTTCCTTCAGAGTTTGCTATAACTGTAGGCTCATTGCCTTCGAATACGGCAACACAACTGTTAGTTGTACCTAAGTCAATTCCAATAATCTTTCCCATAATATTTATATTTTATTTTTTGTTATTTCTACGTTAATTTCATCCGCTCCAGTTTGGAGTTTCGGGAACTCTGACACCTTTCGTTGTCATCATTCGCCATCAAAATAACAAACCTTGTGCCAACAATGCCATCCATTATATATTATCTGACAAACTGACAGAACACATTTCCCGTTGTCATACTGCGTCTGCCAATTTATACTTTATACCTTATTATATTGTAACCGACGGCTTCTTGCATCGTAAAAGTGTATCTTTTAGGAATAAAATTAAATTAAAAACTGATGGAAAATAAATTAAAAACAATAGAAAAATAAATTATTTTCATTTCTAAAAGATACCCGTTTACAACCCAACTAATGCCCCGCCACCTTTCAACTATTGTCCTTAGACATGCCAACAGATGGTTTTTTGTAGCCTTTCCGGTTGTGAATTTCAATAAAAAGTTGTACCTTTACGGACTGAAAAAGAACTGAAAACTTAGGGAAAAGCACAAATGAGCAAGAAACTGAAGATAGACATTCGTCCCGCCACCCGTGAGCAGTCGTCGGATATAGCGTCGCTCATCATGGAAGCGATGGACTACGATTGTTGCCAGAACTTTGCCGGTCCTGACCACACCCTCGATGATTTCCACCGCATGATGACAGCCCTTGTCGAGATGGACGACAGCCAGTACAGCTTTCGCAACACCCTCGTGGCAATGTCTGGCAACGATATTGCCGGAGCGCTTGTCGGCTATAATGGCAAAGACCTGCGCCGCCTGCGCCGCCGTTTCATCGAAGCCGCAAAGGAATATCTTGGTCGGGACTACTCCGATATGGACGATGAGGCAGGACCCGGCGAGTTCTATCTCGACTCACTCTGCGTGAAGAAGGAGTACCGCCATCATGGTATTGCAACCCTCTTGATAAAATCTTGTGTGAAGCATGACCCCATTCCGCAGGGTTGGACTCCTTCCCTTTTAGAGAGGGCAGGGGAGAATCCCCTTCCTCTTGGCTTGCTCGTCGACCATACCCATCCGTGGGCTCAGCGCCTTTATGAGCGGCTTGGCTTCCGGGTAGTCGGCGAGACATCGTGGGGCGGTCATGCCATGCGCCACATGCAGAACCCGGTCCGTTGCCGTGACTTTCCCGATGACCTTATTTATATACCCTATCACGACAACGAATGGGGTACGCCAGTCCACAACGACCGCGACCACTTCATGTACCTTCTTATGGAGTCGATGTCGTGCGGACTGTCATGGAAGATGATGCTGGAGCGTCGTGAAGTGTTCCGCCGGTGCTTTGCCGACTTCGATGCCGCCAAGGTTGCCGCCTTTACTGACGATGATGTCGAGCGGATAATGAACACCGAAGGCATAATCCGTTCGCCTCGGAAGATTCGGGCAATGATTGCCAATGCCCAAGCTTTCGTCAAGGTGCAGAAGGAATTCGGCTCTTTCGACAAATACATCTGGGGATTTACCGATGGCAAATCACTCGTCTATCCGTCCCATCAGCATACTTGGATAACCCGCAACAACCTCTCCGACCGCATATCCAAGGACCTGAAGAAGCGCGGCTTCAAGTATGTTGGCTCCATAATCATCTACAGCCATCTGCAAGCCATAGGCATAATCAACGACCATCGTGACTATTGCTTCAGGTATAAGGAACTGATTAAGAATTGCACGGTAGTTAGGCCTCTCCAAGCCTCCCCGAATGGGGAGGATGTTTGATTACTATTTTCCTTGGTAGTAATCATAATTTTGATTTTTGAACTTTGAATTTTGAATTAGAACTGAATGGAACAAATACCCGCCGAATGGAATAAATTCATACTTAAGGACGTATCGTTTGTCAACCTGATGATGCGCCGTATATATAATATATTGATTGTAGCTAACCCGTACGATGCCTTCATGCTCGAAGACGACGGACGAGTGGAGGAGAAAATATACAACGAATACATGGAACTTGGGCTCCGCTATCCGCCTACATTCACACAGGTCAGCACCATCGAAGAGGCTGAGAAAGTATTGCAGACGGTCGACATCGACCTCGTTATCTGTATGCCTGGCAATGCCGACAATGATGCTTTCGACGTGGCGCGTGCCGTCAAGGAGAAGTTTCCGGAGATTCACTGTGTTGTACTTACCCCGTTCAGCCACGGCATTACACGGCGGATTCAGGACGAAGACCTGAGCATATTCGACTATGTCTTCTGCTGGCTGGGCAACACCAACCTCATTCTCTCGATAATAAAGCTCATCGAGGACCGCATGAACTTGGAACACGACGTGCAGGAAGGCGGTGTGCAGATGATTCTTCTTGTCGAGGACTCCATCCGGTTTTATTCCAGTTTGCTGCCCATCCTCTACAATTATATATTGAAGCAGAGCCAGAACTTCTCCACCGAAGCCCTCAACCGCCATGCCGCTACAATGCGAATGCGTGGTCGTCCAAAGGTCGTGCTTGCCCGTACGTACGAAGAGGCATGGGCTATCTATGAGAAGTACAAGGACAATTGCCTCGGCGTTATCAGCGACGTTAGGTTCCCGATACATAATGTCAAGCCCGGCGAGCCATACGCTGTCGGCGAGAAGAACTCCGAGGAGAAAGACCCTCATGCCGGCATTAAGCTCCTGAAGGCTATCCGTAGTGAGGACGAGTATGTGCCGCTGATTATGGAAAGCTCGGAGTCGGAGAACCGCAAGGCTGCCGAGGAGAACCATTTCCTCTTTGTCGACAAGAACTCCAAGAAAATCAGTGTCGACCTGAAGAATATCCTTGAGGAGCACATGGGATTCGGCGACTTCATATTCCGTGACCCGAAAACCCACAAGGAGATTCTCCGCATCCACAGCCTTAAGGAGCTGCAGGACAATATCTTCAAGATTCCCAACGACTCCATGCTCTATCATGTCAGCCGCAACCACATGAGCCGCTGGCTCTCGGCACGTGCCATATTCCCCGTTTCGCAGTTTCTGAAGAACGTAACGTGGCATAAGCTTCAGGATGTCGACATGCACCGGCAGATTATCTTCGACGCTATCGTGAAGTACCGCCGAATGAGAAACCAGGGCATCGTTGCCGTGTTCGACAAGGCAAAGTTCGACAAGTACGCCCACTTTGCCCGCATCGGCGATGGCTCCTTGGGTGGGAAAGGACGTGGACTGGCGTTTCTCGACAACATTATCAAGATGCATCCCGAGTTCAACGACCTGCACGGAGCTTCTGTCCAGATTCCTAAGACGGTCGTGCTGTGTACCGACATCTTCGACAACTTCATGGAGCAGAACAATCTCTACCAGATTGCCCTGAGTGATGCCAGTGACGACGAGATACTCCAGGAGTTCCTAAAGGCACAGCTGCCCGACTCGCTCATAGGCGATTTCTTCGCCTTCTTCGATGCCACACAGAGTCCGATAGCCATCCGCTCGTCGTCGCTTCTAGAGGATTCCCACTATCAGCCGTTCGCCGGAATATACAATACTTATATGATTCCGCTGCTCAGCGACAAGTATGAGATGCTGAGGATGTTGGCTTGTGCCATAAAGGGTGTCTACGCGTCAGTCTTCTTCAAGGATTCGAAGGCCTACATGACGGCGACGAGCAATGTCATCGACCAGGAGAAGATGGCTGTAATCCTCCAGCAGGTTGTCGGCAAGCAGTATGGCGACAGGTTCTATCCGAACATCTCCGGTGTGCTCCGCTCGCTCAACTACTATCCTATCGGCGATGAGAAAGCCGAGGAAGGAGTGGCTTCGCTTGCTGTCGGACTGGGTAAGTATATCGTTGACGGCGGACAGACGCTGAGAGTTTGTCCGTATCATCCCGACCATGTCTTGCAGATGAGCGAGACGGAACTGGCTCTCCGACAGACACAGACCCAGTTCTATGCGCTCGACATGAAGCACGTCGGCGAGGACTTCAAACCCGACGATGGGTTCAATATATTGAAGTTGAAGGTCAAGGATGCCGTTGCCGATAATTCGCTTAACTACCTCGCCTCGACTTATCTGCCTTACGACCAGACCATTTATGACGGTATTTATGAGGGCGGACGGAAGATAATATCCTTCTGCGGAGTGTTGCAGCAAGGCGTGTTCCCGCTGCCTGAGATTCTGCAGATGTCCATGAAGTATGGCTCGGGGGCTATGCGCCGTCCGGTGGAGATAGAGTTTGCCTGCAATCTTAATGCCGACAGGACTGGCGAGTTCTATCTCTTGCAGATTCGTCCTATCGTCGATGACAAGCAGAATCTCGACGAGGACCTGACTAAGATACCTGATGATGATTGTCTGTTGCGGTCGCACAACAGCCTCGGACATGGTGTCAGCGAGGATGTAACGGATGTCGTTTATGTCAAGGCTGACGAGAATTTCTCGGCATCCGACAACCCGCAGATAGCTATGGAGATAGAGGAAATAAACCATAAGTTCCTTGACAATGGAAAGAACTATGTCCTCATTGGTCCGGGACGGTGGGGAAGCAGTGACCCGTGGCTGGGCATTCCTGTGAAGTGGCCGCACATTTCGGCTGCCCGTGTCATCGTTGAGGAAGGTCTGAGAAACTATCGGGTAGACCCTAGCCAGGGCACTCATTTCTTCCAGAACCTCACTTCCTTCGGTGTCGGTTACTTCACGATAAACCCATATAAGAATGAGGGTGTCTATCGTCGTGACATCCTCGATGCCATGCCGGCTGTCGAGGAAACAGCCCACGTCCGTCATGTCTGCTTCCCGCAGCCCCTGAAAATAATGATGGACGGCAAGAAACAGGAAGGAGTAGTTTTAGTGAGGAATGTTGAATGAGGAGTAATATTAGTCATATTTGCTATTGTCACGTGCGTTGAATATGATGATGGGGAAGATGCACGGCAAGAACGAGTGCGAGTTTCCGACAGTATATCGGCGGCTAAAAAGCAAAGGAAAATAGAGCAATGGATTTCTGAGCCAGATACTTATACCTTAAGAACTTCCAAACCTGCCCATAGACAGCCGGCAAAGCAGAGGACTTTCAAAGATTATTATGATAGTGGCTTTGATGATGGATACGACGAGGGACGCTCTGATGCTATGGCTGGCAAAGAATATGGAGCCAATTATGACGATTGGTCGGGCAATAGTGATGAAGCGAAAACCTATTATGAAAAAGGCTACGAGGCTGGCTATGAGCTGGGTTATAAGGTTGGAAGCACTAGATAAAAGCTATTCCCAACCCGTTATTTGCCTGATGAATGGCGTGAGCTCACTTGCCATCTTCTGTTGCTGGAGGTAGCTTGGATGCCAACTGGCACCATAGCCGAGGCTGCCGTCCTGTGGAGTGAAGTCGAAACGGTAGATTTGTTTGTCGCCTTTCTTGCGGAATTCCTTCTGAAGTTTGTCGAGAATCGACTTCTCTATGTTGTTCTCCTTCTCGCCAAGCATTGGTCCCGAAAGGAGAACAATCTTTGCTTTAGGATAGACGTTACGGACAGTATGTATGAAGTTGCGGTATGCGTTCTCGTAGAGCCGGGCGTCATAGTTGTTTGTCGAGAGGTCGTTTGTGCCAAGGTTGATGCAAACAACTTGCGGTTGCCATCGTGAAAAATCCCATTTGTGAGTGCTGTCGGCAAAGAGAGTGTTGGTGAATTCCTGTGGCATACAGTCCTTGTCGCCGGTCTTCGGACCATTGTAGTTGCGGTAGACTCCTATTCCACTCCGTGATATTGATGTGTGGATGGCATTGAGAGAGTCGCTGACCAGTGTCGCGTAACTGTAGAAGTGGTTCTCTGTGGCATACTCAAACGGGGCGTCCTTTTTAGTGCTTTCCACTCCGTATGCGCAGGTTATGCTGTTGCCGATGAACTCAATCTTTCGCTCAGGCAGTGGTGTTGGCTTGAGAATCTCGCACTCAGGATCGAGTACGAAGCCCCGGAATTCGGGATGAGTCTCCAGTCCTTCCATTGCGTAAGCTATTCTGACAGAGTGCCGGCCTTCCTGTAGCGCGGTGGCAAGTGTCACAACAGAGTCGGCAGGACAGTTCAGACTAACCTTGAAAGCCTCGCAACTGTCTATCTGAACCATGAAGTATCCGCTCATTGGACGTGCTATCATTTTCAGCGATGTGCCTTCGAAGTTGGCGCGAATCTCTGTTCCGGGAAAGTTGAATGCAGGACGCTCAGGGTTGGAAAAATCAACTCGTCCGATGTATTGTATTCCCGGATTGTTGGCTTTGACGATGTTGCCGTGAATCGGAATGGTAGGTCCGGCGAAAGAAATAGCCGTGAAGAGAATGCCTATTATTGTGGAAAGAAGTTTCTTGTTTGCTTGCATAGCGGTTTCATTATTATTCGTTTACAATGATGCAAAAGTAGTAAAATATGTCTGTAATGACAAAAATTATCGTACCTTTGTGGCAAATAAGAAAGAAAACTTAAGTAAAAGATTATAAGTCGGTAGCATTGGGAATGTCAGGTTTGGGTAAATGGTTAATTGAAAACTATCGGAAATGTGAGCGGTGGACTGTCGCTTTTGTTGCTGTCGCCGTTACATTATATATATTAGTCTTCGATAGCGTGGGTACTTCCGGCGATACACCTTCTTATATTAATGCGTGGAAAAGCATATCCTTTGGACATATTGACCTTATCAGAACTCCGGTTTATCCTTGTCTGATAGGCTTATGCAAAGCTATTGCGGGCGAGAACGGTATGCTCCTTATGGTATTCGTCATTCAGAATATTGTAGCTTGCATAGCCTCATGGTACTTCTATAAGTTGGCATTAAGGGTATTTCACTCGGATACCGTTGCGTTCATCTCGGCTTTAATATTAATCTGCCTGCCTCTGTTTACGTTGTTCAGAAGTTATATTCTTACTGAGTCGCTATCGATTTCTGGGCTTGTCTTCCTTGTTTATTGTGCAATCCGATTGTATGACGGAGGGTCGAAAGCGAACATCATTGGTGTGGCTTTCTGGCTCTTCTTCCTTATATTCATGCGTCCGTCGTTCCTCTATTTGCTTCCGGTATTGCTGGTTGCGTTTGTTCTGATGGCGATAAAGAAGCGAGGGTTGAGGCTTAATGCAGTGTTGGGAATAGTTGTTGTTGCTTTAGTAAGTGCTTCAACGTTGGCATATATGTCGGCTTTCAAGCGTTCGTATGGAGTCTTTACATGTACAAGGGTTGGCATAATTAATGATTTGTGTATGATGAATTTCGATGGCTCGCTCGACCCTGACAAATCTCCAAGTCCCCAATTGGCTAAGAACATTACTTATATCTATGATACTTATGGGCGTGGCCCGAGCTATGATAAGATGACATCAAAGGCTTTGGAGCAGGATTTTGACAGCCTTGTGCTTTACAGTTGGGACCTTCCGACGCTGAGTGCTACCGTTCATGGGTCGAAGACTTTGAAGAATCAGTTGCAAGGCGTGCTGATAAGATGCCATTATTTGATGGGTGTTGAGGTGCGTGACGGTAAACCGGCTTTGGTCGTTTTCTTTAATTATGCTATCATTTGCGGCTTCCTGACGGTGCTGGTTTATGCGCTGTTTATTGTCGTTTATATCTTCAGATACAGGGAATTGCCGTGGATTTCATTCCTCCTGTTGATGCTCGGAGTCAGTAATATCATCGTGACGGTTGTGGGCGCTCAGGCTGAATGGCCGCGGTTGGTCTATCCTTCGAAATTCATTTACCTCCTTATGAACATTCAAATATTATTGATTGTAATTGGGAAGTTGAGTAAGAAACATTATAAAGTAAAATAGATTATGTCAACATATTATGAGAAAACTATAGTCGATAACGGTCAGAAACTTTCCGTCCTTCGCTCTCGCAATAAGCTTTTCATTGTCAGCGAGATACTTACGTTTGTCTTGTTTATAGCCGCTGTAATACTCTTTGCCAATGGAACGGAGCAGAACTTGATGGGGATTTTCGCTATATTGATGATTGCCGTTTATCTTGGAATCCGTCGATTGGACTCAAAAACTGACAAGGAAATTCACCGACTGGAGGATGTTCTCTCGGTTTGTAAGAAGGAAATGAATTTCTTGCAGGGCAAGTTTAATGAGTTTGATGATGGTGAACGGTATGTTGATCCGAAGCATCCTTTCACTTTGGACTTAGATATTTTCGGCAAGAACAGCCTTTACCAACGGGTTTGCCGGGCTGTAACGACTGGTGGAGCCGATGCATTGGCTGATGCTTTCCGGCTCGCCAATGGATTCCATGATGAGCGGCTTGCTGCCATAAAGACACTGTCGGAAGACACAGAACTGCAAACTGAATTCAAGCGTTGGGGGCAGCGTGGTGTTGCCGATACTAATGCCGTCCGCAAGGCTTTTGCCAAGATGCAGAATATTAGTCTGCCTTGGTGGGCTAAGAGCAAGGTCGTCAGAATCGTTAGTTGGATATACATGGTGGTGTTCCTCTGCCTGTTGGTGGCTTGTATTGTTATGCAACAGCATCTTCTTACGATGGTTTGGTGGTGTATAATAAACTTCTTTGTCATTTACATTATCTGTAATAAGAGCATGAAGAGTATGACGGATGCTGTTGGTGGACTGATAAAGCAACTCGGTTTATATGTTCAACTAGTTAAAATCATAGAGAATCATGAAGTTGATGAGCCTGTTTTGAATGGCTTGAAGAATCAAGTTAAGGGTGCCAGTGAATCATTGCAGAAACTTGATGATATACTTCAAAAGCTGGAAAGCCGTGGCAATATCCTCGGGTTGTTCATATTTGATATGCTCTTCCTATGGGATTTCCGCATATTGAGTAGCTTTGCAAACTGGCAGAAGCAATACTCCAACAGTTTCGACAGATGGATAGATACGGTCAGCGAATATGATATGCTCATGTCGATGGCTACATTCGCTTATAACGAAAGAGGACTGACAACGGATGCTGAGGTTTTCGATTCGGATAGAGTCGTCTATGAAGCAAAAGGCTTGTTCCATCCGTTCCTCGGGAAGAAAGCTGTTCGTAATGACTTCTCGATAGTCGACCGCAACTTCTATATCATCACGGGAGCTAACATGGCGGGAAAGAGTACTTTCCTGCGAAGTTTGGGAATAAACTATATCTTGGCAATGAATGGTATGCCGGTGTTCGCTGATAAGTTCACAGTCGGCCGTTTTAATCTCTTCACTTCCATGCGTACAACTGATGATCTCACCCACGGAATATCTTATTTCAATGCCGAGCTTCTGCGTCTCAAGCAAATCCTTGATTCTATTAGCAATCCGTCAACGAGTAGCATCGATACAACTCATGATTTAAATAATAGTCAAGGTAATTCCATCTCCATCCTTTCTAAGGAGGGCTGTGGTGGATCTTTAGGAGAATATCCCACTCTAATAATATTGGACGAAATCCTCAAGGGCACCAACTCCGAAGATAAACTCTCCGGTTCCCGAATGTTCTTGGAGTATGTCTCGAAGAAAAATGTCACGGGCGTCATTGCTACCCACGATCTAAAGCTCTCGGCAATGGCTGACGAACAGCCCGACCGTTTCCACAACTTCTGTTTCGAGATTGCCCTTGGCACTGATGTTACCTATTCTTATAAGATAACACCTGGCGTCGCAAGGAATCAGAATGCAACGTTCCTGCTAAAGAAACTTTTGAAGTAAAAAAAGCAAACCGGAATCCCCACCAATCCCCCCCCAAGGGGAGGTCTTTGATTACCTTCATTAATATAAGCCAACTCTCAAAAGTCGTTCGGTGATTACTCTCAAAAGTCGTTCGGTGATTAAACATCCTCCCCTTGGGGGAGGCTTGGTGGGAATCCTTTTTTATTTTTCTTCTTTTCCCCTGTCACAAATTCCTTCCTTCTGCGTATTATAGTTGATCAACAGCAAAACGAATGACTGATATTGAGTTCCAATCAGAGGCAGAAAGGCTGATGCCACGACTGAAAGCCGCGGCACAGCGATATATGTCGGATGCCACATCTGCCGATGATGTAGTGCAGGACGTCCTGATGAGGCTGTGGGAACTCCGTGACGAACTCCGTTTGCCTTTCGATGCTCTGGCTCTTACTCTGACAAGGAATATGTGCGTGTCGGCTCTGCGACATAAGCATAACACTGTTGCTTTGGAAGGGCATGATGCTGAGGATGTACCCTCGGACGATAGCCGGGTGGAACTCATGATGCGGCTTATTGGACGGCTGAAGCCAATGCAACAGCTCGTTATCCGTCTCCGGCATATCAGTGGTGAGGAGATGTCGGACATTGCTGAGATGACCGGAATGTCGGAGCCCGCAGTACGTAAATGTCTTAGTCGTGGGCGAATAGCTTTGAGGAAACTGATGCTCGAAGAAATGACAAAACTATGAAGATGATGATTGACAAGCAATATATAGAGGAACTGGTTGAGAAGTTTATGGATGGCGGCACTTCTCTTGATGAAGAACGTATGCTTTACCGTTACTTCTCATCTGATAATATCGACGAAAGTCTGCTTTTATGGAAGGACTATTTCGCCGCAATGGGAGCTTTACAAGTCCCAGCAAACGAAACCTTGAAGCCGAATGAAGTCGATGTGGAACCATTGAAAGCAAAGAATGTATCGTTAAGTCGTCATGTCAGGTTACTCCGTCGGTTTGTTGCTGCTGCCGCTATAGTTATTGTATTGGTTGTTGCCGCGATCGGTATTGACCGAAGTCAGAACTATTGTGAGGCTTTCGTCTATGGCAAGAAGGTTACCAACAAGACTGCCGTAATGAAAGAAATGAACTCTACTCTCAAGGAAATTGATGCCACCGACCAGCCAACGGTTGATGACCAGTTGAAAGATGTGTTGATGTGAATTCAAAATTCATAATTCAAAATTCATAATTATGATTACCGATATATTGAAATATATTCAGAGGACTTTTCTATTTGTCCTTCTCCTTATTCCGCTTGCCTCCTTTGCTCAGTCAGGCATGCACAGCAATGTGGTGTTCAATGGCGGTGTGGTTCCGAAGGACAAAATGGTAGAGGTGAAGGTGCGTGGACGTGCCATGAGCAAGTATGGCCTGACGTTCTATCATAGCGTGCGATTCAGGGCAAATCAGAATACAACCAAGCGAATACTGCAACTGGTAACGCAGGATGCGCAGAATGCTGCAAGTACTGAGCATCGTGACAAAGGCTCCGAGCATTCGTTTATCTTGAGTATGCCTAATCATGGCGGAACACACCGCTATCTTTGCTTCCTTTATGGTGGGAAGAAGAATGTGGATATCACTCTTGTCTATATGGAAGGACGTGTGGCAAGTATTGATGAACTAAGAAAATTAATAAAATAAATGCATATAAGTTATGAAAAAGATTATGCTATTAACTATTGCTTTTGCTATGGTTGTAACAGCCAATGCAAAAGTTAACGACAATGACACTATTGTGGTTGAAAATCCGAATCGTGTTACAGTCGTGACCACCGACTCTCTGCAATCAGTTCGTATAGAGGGCAAGAAGGGTGATCCTGGCTTCACTTATCAAAGTAAGATCGAACTCACAGATTCTAATTATACCAGTACATCGGCTATAAACAGCCATGATTTCTCTTATAGTATCGGACCGTTAAAGAAGTGTAGTAATTCTGACGAACGGGATGATGTAACCGGAAACTTCTTCGTCGGTTTCAATGGCGCACCAGGAATGCCTCAGGCTGCTGACGTGAAGCTGTTCCGCTCGTGGGAGATAGGGTTTACATTTAGCTACAACTTCTGGAAACCTTACACAAAGAAGGCACCGTTCTATTTCTCGGCAGGAGTCGGCTTGTTCTGGCGCTCTTGGCGAATAAAGGATGGTAATATGTTTATGAAGAACGACAATGGTAATAACGTTATAACAACTTTCCCGGAAGGAGCTTCGCCTAAGTTTTCACGGATAAAAGTTCTGAGTGTCAGCTTCCCATTACTGGCTCATTACTGGACTAAAGCAGCAACGTTTGCCTTTGGTCCTGTCGTCAACCTTAATGTGAAGAGTAGTATCAAAAACAAATGGGAGACTGATGGGGTGGAGCAGAAACAGTACTTCAACGACATACACGTTAATCCTGTTACCGTCGACTTTATATGTATGATAAAGTTCGGTAACATCGGTGTATATGGAAAATATAGTCCATGCAGTATGCTGGATGGCAAGTATGGTCTGAAGTACAAGACCTTCTCGTTCGGCTTATACCTATAAAGGGTTAGTTATGGCAAATGATTTCCAAAACATCCAAATTAATAATGATTTTAACATGCCTAATTAAAAAATATTAAATTTCGCTTGGCGGTTAGCAATGAATTTCTTATCTTTGCGCTGAAAACCAAACAATTAGATAAAACTAAACCATTCGGCGTATGAAGAAACTGCTAATCGCTGCCTGTTCGTTAGTTATGGCTCTGACTGTCTTTGCACAGACTGCCAAAGAATACCGGAATCCAATCATTCCGGGCTATCATCCCGACCCGTCCTGTGTGCGTGTCGGTGCTGACTATTATCTCGTTAACTCCTCATTCCAGTATTTTCCCGGTGTGCCAATATTCCACAGCCGTGACCTCGTGAACTGGGAGCAGATTGGCAATGTGCTTACCCGCAAGAGTCAGTTGCCACTTAAGGACGCAACATCGTGGCTCGGCATCTACGCCCCGACCATACGTTATAACAACGGGACGTACTACATGATTACTACAAATGTCGGCAACGGCGGCAACTTCCTCGTCACAGCCAAAGACCCGCGCGGTCCTTGGAGTGAGCCCGTCTGGCTACAGCAGCAAGGCATCGACCCAAGCCTATTGTTCGAAGGCGATACCTGCTGGATGGTTTCCAATCCCAATAGCCATATAACCCTCTGCCGGATCGACCCTAATACCGGTAAGCAACTCTCGCCGAGTACTCCTATTTGGGACGGTACAGGCGGACGCTATCCTGAGGGTCCACATATTTATAAGAAGGACGGCTATTATTACCTTCTTATTTCTGAAGGCGGAACTGAGCTAGCCCATCATCTGACTATAGCTCGCTCACGCAATATCTATGGCCCATACGAGGCAAATCCCAATAATCCAATACTTACAAACTGTAACCACAAAGGTGAGTCAAAGCAGATTCAAGGTACCGGTCATGGCGACTTCGTACAAGACCAGAACGGCAACTGGTGGGTTGTATTCCTTGCTTACCGCAACTTCGGCGGCTCTTACCATCACCTGGGACGTGAGACATATCTTGCTCCTGTGTCATGGCCTGAGGGCGAATGGCCTACAGTATATGGCGGTGAGGCTATCGATACAATTATGCATGCCGAGACACTTCCTTTGCAGCCAATGCCAAAAGCACCGCAAGATTATAACTTCGGCTCTATGACGCAATTCGGACCGGAATGGATTCATCTCGGACAACCTGACGAAAAAGCATACGAATTCACTGGTAAGGCTCTGCGGCTGCATGCATCCAAGGCAACTCACGACAGTACTGATCCAAACACTTGGGTTGGACTCCGGCAGACTTCTCCGAATGTTTCTTACGAAGCAGAGATTGATTGCAGCGGATTGAAGGATGCCGCTGCCGGTATGAGTGTATATCAGATAAATGACGGTCATGCCGATTTGGTAGTCAGCAAGACAAAATCGACAATCAAATCGCAACTTCGCATGAAGCTTAAGGCTATCGATTATGTTGTCGGCTCGCAGATTATAACCAACTCAAAGGCTCTGAAGACTGGCAAGGTCGCACTGCGCATTACATCGAATGGCTTAATGTATAACTTCTTCGTAAAGGACGGCAACGGTCAGTGGAATTCATTAGGCTCACTCAATTGTTCACTTCTGTCTACAGAGGTTGCAGGCGGCTTCACCGGAGTTACCGTCGGACTCTTCTGTAACGGGGACTCAGGATATGCCGATTTCACTCGCTTGAAAATCAATTAATTAGTCAATAAACAAATAAATAATAATCAATAAATCCTCTCTTTCAAAACCTCATTTGATTTTGGTAACTAAACATCCTCCCCTTGGGGGAGGCTTGGTGGGGAATCGGGATGGAGGAATAAAAATCTTACAAGGTTATGAAAAAGTACTTAGCAGAATTGGTCGGTACTTTGGTGCTGACACTCATGGGATGCGGAGCCGCAGTAGCTCTCGACTGTAATCCACAAAATGTTCCCGGCATGGTCGGCACAGCCATTGCCTTCGGACTCTCAGTTGTTGCCATGGCATACACCATCGGCGGAATTTCCGGTTGCCACATCAACCCGGCAATCACCCTCGCCGTGCTTCTCAGCGGTCGCATGAGCGCCAAGGATGCGGTAGGTTATTGGATTGGTCAGGTTCTCGGCGGAATCATCGGAGCCCTTCTGCTGTATCTTATCGTTAGCAGCACAAGCGAAGGCGGTCCTGTAGGAACAGGCGCCAACGACCTGCAGACAGGCATTACCCCGCTTGCCGGATTCCTGGCTGAGGCTATTTTCACCTGCGTCTTCGTTTTGGTAGTGCTCGGAGCTACATCAAAAACCAACGGGGCAACCAACAACTTCGCCGGTCTTGCCATCGGCTTGTCGCTTATCCTTGTCCACCTCGCATGCATCCGTTTCACCGGAACATCAGTCAATCCGGCACGTTCCATAGGTCCTGCACTATTCCAGGGTGGTACAGCATTGACTAACCTGTGGATTTTCATCATTGCTCCACTGATTGGCGGCGCACTTGCCTCACTCGTATGGAAGGGCATTGAGCCATCAGGCAAGAAAGATTAAATCCCGCCAGTGTTTTGCAAAGTCCGTTTTGCAAAAGTGATGTTGTAATCAAATAGTAATATAAAAATTAAACATTTTAACAATTCTGTTACATCAATTAATAATTCACCTTTGCAAAAACGGACTTAAAGTTGTATATTTGCACTTGAAAAATTAGAAACTAACTATTCATTAAAATTATAAAACAACTATGGTAGATTACAAGAAAATAGGTCTCGTCAACACCCGCGAGATGTTCAAGAGAGCCGTTAGCGGTGGTTATGCTATTCCGGCATTCAACTTCAATAACCTTGAGCAGCTTCAGGCAATCATCACAGCTTCTTCTGAGCTGAAGTCTCCGGTCATCCTGCAGGTTTCTAAGGGCGCACGCAACTACGCTAACCCAATCCTTCTCCGTTACATGGCAGAGGGTGCTGTTGAGTTCGCAAAGTCTCTTGGATGTCATCATCCTGAGATCGTGCTGCACCTCGACCACGGTGATACCTTCGAGCTTGTAAAGAGCTGCGTAGATATGGGTTTCTCTTCTGTTATGATCGATGGTTCTTCAAAGCCTTACGAGGAGAACATCGCCCTGACAAAGCAGTGCGTAGAGTATGCTCACAAGTACGATGTAACTGTTGAGGCTGAGCTCGGTGTACTCGCCGGTGTTGAGGATGAGGTTTCTTCTGAGGAGTCTCACTATACAAAGCCTGAGGAAGTTATCGACTTCTCACAGCGTTCTGGTTGCGACTCTCTGGCTATCTCTATCGGTACAAGCCACGGAGCATACAAGTTCAAACCAGAGCAGTGCACACGTGACCCGAAGACTGGTCGCCTGATTCCTCCTCCATTGGCTTTCGACGTTCTGCACGAGATCGAGAAGAAACTCCCTGGATTCCCAATCGTTCTCCACGGTTCTTCTTCAGTTCCACAGAAGTATGTCGACATCATCAACAAGTACGGAGGCAAGCTGCCTGACGCTGTTGGTATTCCAGAGGAGCAGCTCCGCGAGGCTGCAAAGAGCGCTGTTTGCAAGATCAACATCGACTCTGACTCTCGTTTGGCTTACACAGCTGGTGTTCGTGAGACATTGGCTCTGCATCCAGAGGTATTCGACCCACGTGGCTACGGTAAAGTTGCCCGCAACTACATGATCGAGATGTACAAGCACAAGATTACTGACGTGCTTGGAAGTGAGAACAAACTTGCTAACTGCGACTAATGAACATAGGCAAAGTTCTATTGACAATGCTCCTGGCGCTGATAGTTGTCGGCGCCCAGGCGCAAAACCGTCGTCCACGGAAGAGGGTTACCAAGGCTCGCACCACACAGATGCGCAAACCGCGTGTGCCTGACAATTATGCCGGTACTGGTGCCAGCGTCTACGACCTTGGCTCTGACCTGCCTGAGGATGCGGCTGCCGGTAAGGGGGCTGTTACCATTTCGGTCGATACAATTCGCCACGAGGGCAGCAACGAAACCCTTATCCCGACTGCTGAAATCGACAAGGACTTCGTGCTTCAGGCTGAGGCTAGTTCACCTCTTGAGAAAGTAGAGGTGTGCGATGCTTCCGGCAAGGTACTGCGTTCGCAGGGGCTGCACCGTATGACTAAGGCTTCGGTCGACCTCAACCAGTTCCCGAAGGACCAGACACTTGTCTTCAAGTTCTATGGCGTCAACGGCAATACTCAGAATATAGAGCTTTCACATTAGTAACCTATTACAAGGTGAAAAATATCCTCTTACGTTATGGTTAATGCCTTATGAGGGGATAAAAGATACCGAAAAAGGGAGAAAAATAATTTATTTTTCTCCCTTTTTTAATTTATTTTCTTTCAAAAATAATTTATTTTTATTTCTAAAACGGTATCTTTTACAACGCAACGGGGTATGTCTTACGTTGTAAAAGACTGTTAATCGGCGAGCGAAAGGAATGCTTTTGGCAGATAACGGACAATGTCGCCAGCTACAAGACTTTCTTTCCCGAGGTCTTTGGCGGCAAGGTCGCCAGCCAGTCCGTGCATGTACATTCCCACTACACAAGCGTCAGCCCGGCGGTAACCGCGTGCCAGCAATGCTGTGATAATGCCCGTCAGAACGTCGCCGCTGCCAGCCGTTGCCATTCCGCTGTTGCCAGTCGGATTGAACACCACGTGTCCGTTTGGCATGCAGAGGGCAGAGTAGTGCCCCTTAAGAATAATGTATGCGTGCAGGCTTTGAGCCATTTCCTGAGCCCTGTGCAGACGTTCATAGCTTCCGTTGCTTGGCGATGACGACAGCCTGTCGAACTCTTTCGGGTGCGGAGTGAGGATTATTCCCTTAGGCAGTTGGGTTATCCATGCGCGGTGGTTGGCTAGTATGTTCAGTCCGTCGGCATCGACTACTACCGGGCATTGAGCCCTTTTCAGCTGGGTTATGAATGCTATAGCCGTGTTTTCCTGCTGTCCGAGTCCCGGTCCGATGCCGAGAGCGTCGAAGTCGTCGCTGTCAACCGACTCTGAGAAGTAGGTCTCCTCGTGGTCCATGTGTAGTACGGCTTCCGGCACGCTGACCTGCATTATCCCGTAGTTCTTTCGTGGCGTGTGAACCGTTACCTTGCCGACACCCGACCGCAGACAGGCGCGTGAGGCGAGAATGGCAGCTCCCGACATGCCGTAACTTCCGGCTATGAGTAGAGCGTTGCCCATAGAGCCTTTATGGGCGAAGTCGTCACGGTGGAGAAGCCGTGAGCGGATGTCACTCTCTTCGAGCAGAGTGTAAGCGGCTTCGGTCTTGTTCACGTACTCCCGGCTTAGCCTTATGTCGAGCACCTGAATCTCTCCGAGGAATTCCTGGCAGTCGGCAAGGAACATCGACAGTTTCTTTCCGTGCAGAGTCAGTGTCAGGTCGGCTTTGATGATATTGGCGCGTACGTTGTAAGAGTTGTCCTCGGTCATCAGTCCCGACGGCATGTCGATGCTCACAACCTTAGCCGGACATTGGTTGATGTACTTCACCAATGCGGCGAATCCACCGGCAAGAGGCTTGTTTATGCCTGAGCCGAAGAGTCCGTCGACCACCAGTGTGTCGGCGCTGAGCTCTGGAGGGTCGAACTTAGTCGTTACTTCCATGAAGCCCTTAATCCGCTTGCAGTCGTGCACTCTCTGCCGGTTGGCAGCACAGTCGTCACTCAGTTTGCCTGAAATATTGAACAGGTAAACACTGACATTGTACCCCTGGTTGGCAAGCATCCGTGCCACAGCCAGGGCGTCGCCGCCGTTATTGCCCGGACCTGCGAACACCACGACAGGCGTCATGGTGGTCCATCGGCTCATGATTGCCTCGGTAATAGCTTTCGAGGCACGCTCCATCAAGTCAATCGATTTGATTGGCTCGTGGGTAATGGTATATTTGTCAAGCTCATGTATCTGAGCGCTGGTGAAAATCTTCATATCAACCGCAAAGTTACGAAAAGATTAGATATTTCAGAAACGATGTGCATAAAATTGTATTAAGAAAGTTCCTTTTCTCATAACTTTTTAGTAATTTTGTGCCTAAATATTCTATCTACTATAATGAGCAGAGTAACAATTAAGGACAAAACTTTTGAGACTTCCATACCGGAAGCCGACATTCAAAAGCGTGTGAAGGCCGTTGCCGACCGTATTAATCATGATTTTCAGGGACGTGTGCCAATTCTCCTATCGGTGCTAAACGGCTCGTTCGTCTTTGCGGCCGACCTAATGCGGTATTTGAACATTGAGTGCGAAATCTCGTTCGTCAAGATGGCTTCCTATCAGGGTACCAGTTCGACGGGCACAGTGCGCAAGCTTATCGGTGTCAACACCGACCTGAAAGGACGTGATGTCATCATAGTTGAGGACATTGTCGACACGGGTGTGACGATGAAGAATATGCTTGCCATGCTTAAGGAGTATGAGCCTGCATCGCTGCATATATGCACTTTGCTCGTTAAACCGCAGAAGCTCACCGTGCCTCTGAACATTGAGTATTGCGCTATGGAGATTCCTAATGACTTCATCGTAGGCTATGGCCTCGACTATGACCAGCTGGGACGTAATCTCCGTGACATTTACACGGTTGTTGAGGATTAAAACTAAAAACTTATATAAACACAAATGAAGAATATTATTATTTTCGGTGCTCCGGGTGCCGGCAAGGGAACTCAGAGCGATAAGATGATTGAGAAGTATGGTCTGGGCCATATCTCTACCGGTGACGTGCTCCGCGACCAGATTAAGAAGGGTACTGAACTTGGTAAGACTGCTAAGAAATATATTGACGATGGCAAGCTTATTCCTGATGAGCTGATGGTCGACATTCTTGCTTCTGTCTATGACAGCTATGGCAAGGATCATAAGGGCGTCATATTCGACGGATTCCCACGTACCATCAAGCAGGCTGAGGCTCTGAAGAAGATGCTCAACGAGCGTGGACACAAGGTTGCCGCTATGATTGAGCTCTCTGTACCGAAGGAAGAACTCGTCAAGCGTCTTGTCAACCGTGGCAAGGTCAGCGGTCGTTCTGACGATAATGAGGAGACAATCCAGAAGCGCCTGAAGGTCTATCACGACCAGACTGCTCCGCTCATCGACTGGTACGACAATGAGGGTATCCACCATCATGTCGAGGGTCTCGGCACTGTTGATGAGATATTCGAGCGTATCTGTAAGGTTATCGATAGTTTGGAGGACTAAAACCTCTCAATGCCCCTCCTTCCGGAGGGGATATTTAATTTGATTTGTAGCATCCTATGCCAGAAAGTAACTTCGTCGACTACGTGAAAATTCTTTGCCGCTCGGGAAAGGGCGGTCGTGGCTCCATGCACCTTCGCCATGTCAAGTATAACCCTAATGGTGGACCTGACGGCGGCGACGGCGGTCGTGGAGGCAATGTCTATCTCCGTGGCAACCATAATTATTGGACTCTGCTTCACCTGAAATTCCAGCGGCATATCTTCGCCGGGAATGGGGGCAATGGCGGTCGTGACAAGTGTCATGGCACTGATGGCAAGGATGTCTACATCGATGTTCCGTGTGGTACTGTGGTCTACAATGCCGAAACGGGCAAGTATGTCTGTGATGTCACTTACGACGGACAGGTGGTGATGTTGCTCAAAGGTGGTCGTGGCGGACTGGGAAACTTCCAGTTCCGCACGTCGACTAACCAGGCTCCGCGCTTTGCCCAGCCGGGTGAGCCTATGCAGGAGATGACAGTCATCCTGGAGTTGAAACTCCTTGCCGATGTGGGGCTTGTCGGATTTCCTAATGCGGGCAAGTCAACACTGTTGTCGGCTTTGTCGAGTGCTCGTCCGAAGATAGCCAACTATCCGTTTACTACTATGGAACCGTCGCTGGGCATTGTGCCTTATCGTGACGGACAGAGTTTCGTTATGGCTGACATTCCGGGCATTATCGAGGGCGCCAGTGAGGGAAAAGGACTCGGACTCCGCTTCCTCCGTCATATTGAGCGCAACTCCTTGCTACTCTTCATGGTTCCGGGTGATACCGATGATATTAAGCATGACTATGAGGTTTTGCTCAATGAATTGGGTAAGTTCAACCCTGAACTTCTCGACAAGCATCGTGTTCTTGCCGTGACAAAGTGCGATTTGCTTGACGACGAACTCATTGATATGCTTCGTGAGACGCTGCCAACTGATTTACCGGTAGTGTTTATCTCGGCTGTAACAGGCAAGGGTATTGATGAGCTTAAGGATATTCTGTGGAGTGAACTCAACTCTGAGAGCAACAAGCTGCAGGAGATTACTTCTGAAGACACGCTCGTTCATCGTGACAAGGATATGACTTCCTTCCAGAAGGAACTCAAGGATGAGCATGAGGATGAGGATCTTTCGGAGAATGAAACAGCCGAGGAGTCCGAGGATCTTGATGACTTCGAGTACACTGACGATTAACAGTCGCCATCTATTCGGTCTGTCATAGTCTATTTGATTGGTCTGATTGGTTCACCCAATCGGTCTGGTCTATCTTATCTATATCTGCTATATTATTTATTCTTCTATGCCTTCATCACTTCATTATTATAACTTTTCCCCTGATGTTACAGCATTCACAACCACTCGCCACGGTGGTTTCAGCGTCGGTAACTATGCCTCTCTGAACATAAACCCGCATCGTGGCGATGATCCTCTTGCTGTCGAGAAGAACTTGAATGTGGTTGCCAATGAACTGGGTGTTCCCTCTGAGCGTTTTGTTCGGCAACATCAGATTCACGAAACAAACTTCCGGTTGATTAAGGAGGATTGCTTCAAGCTTACAAATGAGCAACGGGAAGAATGGCTTGAGGGTATTGACGGGGTAGCAACGAACCTTACCGGCACTTGTGTCGGAGCCTTTACAGCTGATTGCATACCTGTTATCTTCTACGACCCGATACACAGGGCTATTGCCGCTGCACATGCCGGATGGCGTGGAACGGTGAAGAGGATAGCGCGGAAGATGGTCGATTTCCTTTGGAATAACTTCAATAGCTGTCCTGACGACATTCTTGCTCTTATCGGACCGGGCATTACTCTTAAGAATTTTGAGGTGGGGCAGGAGGTTTATGATGCCTTTTCCAATGCGGGATTCGACATGGATGCAATAGCAAGGAAGTTCCCTACAATGAATCCTCAGCCAGACAGTCAGGCGGAGAAGTGGCATATTGATTTGCCCGAATGCAACCGCTTGCAACTTATCAATTCTGGTTTGCGTGCCGAGAACATAACCCTTTCCGGTATTGATACGTATGACAATGCCGACGATTATTTCTCTGCAAGACGATTGAAGGTAGGCTTCGGCACGATGTTTACCGGTCTGTTTATTCATTGACGGGTATGTCTCTGGGTGAACGATTGCAACTTTGTCCTATGCTGAGGGTCACGATAATGCTGATTCTCGGCATTATTGTTGGTAAAGCTGTTTGCCCTTTTATTCCTATTATTGCCTGGGTAGTTCTTGCTTTTGTGTCTTTAGCTGTGGCTTTTGCGGCCAATAAGTATCCGGTAGGGCAGTCGGTAGCGATTCTTTTGTCTTTCTTCTTTGTTGGAGGTCTGCTTGTTTCTTTCTCAATTGAGAAGATGAAAATAAGTCTTCCCAAGTATCCTGTGACTTATCAGGCTGTCTTGGTCAGTGAACCTGTAGTCCATGGAAAGGTAATTCAGGCTGACATGATGGTCGTAGGTGATGGAAAACCAATTAAGGTTAAGGCTTCGATACTTCGCGATACGGTTGACAACAGATGGCAGAGGCTGCATGTCGGCGATGGAATAACAGCCACTTCTTTCCTTGATGTGCCCCATAATTTCGTGCAGTCGACATTCGATTATGCCGCTTGGCTTAAGGAACATGGCTTTAAGGCAGAGACGTTTATATATTATTCTGACTGGAAGAAGTCGGTTGTTGACCTGACAAAGTTGTCTTATATTGACCGTACTGTAATTCAAGCGCGGAAGTTTCGCCAGCATCTTCTTGCCCGTTATCATGACCTTGGGGCTGACGGGCAGAGCTATGCGGTGCTCGCTGCCATGACACTTGGTGATAAGTCAGCGTTGTCCCGGGAACTGAAAGATGATTATTCCATAGCCGGAGCGTCTCATGTGCTTGCCCTTTCGGGTCTTCATCTGAGTATTATCTATGGAGTGCTGACACTGCTTACTATCGCTTTCCGGCGTCGATGGCTGCCTCAATTGCTTATCATGACGGCTATATGGAGCTATGTTGTTCTTGTCGGGATGTCTCCTTCGGTAGTTCGTTCGGCAGTTATGTTGACGGTAATAGCTATGGTTGAGATATTGAATCGGCGTGCAATGTTGTTGAATTCATTGTCGCTTGCAGCATTCGTGATGCTGCTTTGGAACCCGATGAGCCTCTATGATGTTGGTTTCGAAATGTCTTTCATGGCCGTACTCGGTATCGCCTTGTTTGAGCCTTTGCTTTTCCGGCGGCATTATACAAGCAGTATTGCATTGAGAATAGTGTATTGGTTTTGGGGAATTGTATCCGTTTCTATTGCAGCACAGATAGGAACTGCACCACTGGTGGCTTACTATTTCGGTCGTTTCTCTTGCTATTTCATCCTTACTAACATCATAGTTATACCATGCGCGACAGCCATTCTGTATGGCACTGTGCTTGTTGCCGTGCTTAGTATTATCCCTTCTGTATCTTCATGGTTAGCAGGTTTGCTTATCGGGCTGGTCGGATTGTTGAACAGTTCGCTTCATTGGATAGCGTCATTGCCGTGTGCCAGCATTGAAGGAATCAACTGGTCAGTGTATCAAGTGATAGGAGTTTATATGTTTATTGCCGCGATTTATTATGCCATTACGTTCTTCGTAAGGGATGAAGACTAGTAAAGCAAGAGATGAAGTCTAGTAAAGCAAGAGATGAAGTTTAGTAAAGCAAGAGATGAAGTCTAGTAAAGCAAAGGCTAAAGACTAACAAAGCACGGGCAGAAGACTGACAAAGTTCGGACTGGAATGCGACTGGATATACAATAAAGGCTTATTAGTAAGAAAACAAAAAAGGCAGTCTCGCCAGACTGCCAGCAATTAATTAAAAAGTTAACTAATTTGGATACGGATTATTTTTTATAAGAGTTATCTACTGATAGTTTACTAGGGTCTTCCTCCAACGGGTCATACGTTCCCATTCCTCCATGACTGTAATCATCCCATCCGATAGTCTGCATGAGCGTAGCGTTATTGTACATTGCGCTGTAATTGAGTCCTAAGAAGTAATAATACGGTTGGAAAGTAGGAACTTGGGCGTCGTTGTTACCATCGGCATTGCGGTCCTTACGTGTCAGATAGTCGGTATAGAACTTTTCCAGTACGTCTTCGCCGTTATTGCCTTTGGCAAATCTGTTCATAAGATTGAGTCCTGCAGGGCGTGTAACGCCTTCCTTAAGCAGCGGGTCAGACCCATTGTCGTCCGACTTGGCTGCTTTTTTGTTTGTGAACATCTCTATATAATGGTTCTTATGACCATTCGCCGGTGCAACACCGAGGTACGTGCAGGTGTTTCCTCCGAATCCGGTAAGAGCCCAACTGGACTTCAGCGCACCCTGTCCTTCGCCTCCATCGAAGAGCATCCAGCGCCGCATATCCTCGAAACGCTTGCCTTCGTAAGCCAATTCTATCTGCCTTTCATATAGAACCTCAGCCAGCATGTGAGCACGGTCGCCCAATGTCAGACCATAATTGGCATCGATTTTCGGATTAGAAGCAGGATTGTAAACCCTTGAGCGGATACGCTTGAGAGCATTGAAAGCCTCGTCGAAACGGTTGGTAGCAGCCGCAGCTTCGGCATAATTGAGCAGAACCTCAGCGTAACGCATCTCAATGTAAGGTGCTCCCGAGTGCTTGAAACTAGGCTGCTCACCCTCATTCGTGTACTTGTATAATGGGTTTGCGTTCAGCTCAAGGTCATCGCTGCGCTTACGTACATAAACCGAGAAGTTCCTGTTACCCAGCGCATCGGCAGCCCAACCTGACTTTGCAGGGTTGCTTGTGTTCTCTAGATTGTCGTACCATGTATAGCTCCACAGTACATAGTCGCTGCCATTATAAGGATAGTTGTCGGTAATATCAATATTCTTGTAGTGGAATACCGTTGTCTTATCATCCGTCAGCAAGTCCTTTGTGTTGCCGTCGTAAGTCCACTTAACGCCAGGGAAAGCGAATGTCCGGTAGAAACGGGGGTCACGATTGGCAAAGAACAAGTTCGGGTCATACTCATACTGTGACTCACCTGGCTTCTTTCCGTCAGCCATCGGGAACAAGTCGACAATCTCCGATGTCGCAGCCTTGCCACCATTGCCGGCAGCTGTCTTCGGCCGGATGCTCTGTTCCCAAGGATTGTTCTTGTCGGACTTGTCCTCTTGCTTCTGAAGATTGTTATACAGAGTTACGAACACAGCCTCGTTGACGACGCCGTCAGAGCCTTGCGGATTGAGGAATATCTTCGCCCAGTTGGCTCCGCTGGTGCTCTCATCGCCTGGATTGTTCTCATAAGCGAGCCCATATCCGCCCATGGCGAGCGTGTCCAGTGCAGCTTTATTAGCCTGATAAGCAGCTTCCCAACGCTCATGGTTGTCGCTTCTGTTGAAGATAGGGCTGGCGAACAGCAACAGAACACGACCCTTAAGGGCAGCTGCCGTGCCTGAAGTAACACGTCCCCAGTTCTTCGAAGCCTGATCCCAGCTCTTCGGCAGCATAGCCGAAGCCTTGTCGAGATCCTCACAGATGAAGTCGATACACTCCTTTGTCGTTGAACGCGGAACGATAAGATTCTCTCCGCCACCGTCGCCGACGAGCGCATCCTGAACGTTCTTGATTATTGGAACGCCTCCATACCATCTTACCATGGTGTAGTAACGCCATGCACGCATGAAGTAAGCCTGTCCGAGAAGTTCATTCTTCTGCTTCTCTGTCAGGTCGGCAGAAGCCTCAATGCCTTCGATTGCGTCATTGATGTTACGGATATTGCCGTAAGGGCTGTTCTCCTTGAACTCAACATAGAAGTGGTCGTTCCATCCGTTGAGAGACTGATAGTCGAGCGGCTTCGTGTTGTCTTCCCACTTCGATATGCCACCATACTCCTCAGTAGTCTTAGCGTCGTCGTCATCATCGCCCGTGCTGACGATGTTGGCGTACATGTTGTCGCCTTCCTTTGTTCCCGGCAATAGCTGCCAGTAGAGATAATCTATGCGGTTCTGTGCCGTTTCGTAGTTGGAATAGACAGTCGTCTCACTGTATTTTCCATAAAGTTTCTTCTCCTTGAGGAACTCGTCAGAGCAGCTTGACAGCAGTGTAGCTCCTGCCAGCAGACAGACGGCACTAGTAATATATATGTTCTTTTTCATGATTGCTTGTTGATAATTAGAATGAAACATTTAAGCCGATGGTCCACTTCCTGAGGTTAGGATAGTAGCCATAGTTGCCACCCCATTCGCTCCATGCGTCACGATAGTGCGGCGACTTGAAGTTGATGGCATTCTGGCAGGTGACGTTCAGACGGACACCTGATATGCCCAGCGGACGCAGCCAAGGCTTCGGCAGGTCGTAAGCAATAGCAAACTGAGTCAGCGACCACATAGCGTTGCTTATCTTCCAGAATGTCGAAGGCTCGGTAGCGGCTGTAGAATAACGGATGTTTGGCAGCGAGCCATTGTGGTTGCTCTCCACGATTACATTGCCCTGAGCGTCGAGTACATCATCATAGATATACATATCGTTCCACATCTTCGGAATATTGTAGTACTCCAGACCATCGCCCGACTTGCGGACACGTGTTGGAACAAGTGAGTATGAACCCCAACTACCTGCCAGCTGAGCGCTGAATGACAGACGTTTCCAACTAGCGCCGAAGTTGAATGTAACTCCGTAAGGGTTGTCAGTACGCTTGGAAATTTGCACCATATCGTTCTCGTCGACTACACCGTCAGGTGTCGGGTCGTACTGGCGCTTCTGAGCGTCCCATTTTCCGTTGACATCTTTATATATGAGCATGCCCGGGCGGACAGCGTCCTTGGTCATGCCAAGATACTCACTGATTTTATATTTGTTGAAATACTCCTCGATTTCCTGATAACTGCGGAACATTCCGATGCACGAATAACCCCACAAGCCACGGTCCTTACGCTTGCCGACGATGAGGTCGTCACGGTCAGGATTGGCAATCTCGGCTATCTTCTTCACCTTGTTGTCGGTGTAGCCTGTCTGCATCTTTACCCAGTAGTTGAAGTCCTTGCCGATATGGTCGCGCCATCCGATGTTAAGCTCGAATCCGTAGGTGTTCAACTCAGCGAAATTCTCAGGCACCGGCTTCACGCCAACGGTAGAAGGATACATCGCCTCGCCCTGGTGTGAGGAGAAAATCTCACGTCCACGATCCATATAGTAGTCGGCGGTGATAGATAGACGGCTCTTCAGCAACCGGATGTCCAGACCGATGTTCGTCTTGTAAGTCTTGTCCCAGTGAGCGTCAGGGTTGGCTCCGCCCTGCTCGATAATCATACCGGCATTCTTGCCAGTGGTAAGACTATTCGAACCAAACACTGCTCCGTAGCCGAGGTCACGGTTGTAACGGGTCATCCATACGTAAGGGTTGATGTTGTCACGCCCCATGAGTCCCCAGCTGGCACGCAGCTTAAGGTAGTCGATGTGTGACTTCTCCTTTGGGAACCAAGGCTCCTCGCTGATAACCCATCCACCGCTGAATGATGGGAATGTGCCCCAATAATTCTTCGGCGCGAACTTGGTTGAGGCGTCGGAGCGGATGAGAAACTGGAAGAGATAGCGGTCATTCCAGTCGTAGGTCAGTCTTCCGATGTACGACAAACGGCCCGACTCGGTCTTGCCCCATTCCGCATCGGTGTAGTCTCCGCTGGCGTCAGCCTGCGTCGAGTTGCTCATACCGTCGGTGAAAGGCAGAGGGTTGTTTCCGGTTGCGCTGAGCGAACGTGACTCCGACTCGCTTTTCTCGATAGAGAAGAAGGCAGCGATGTCGTGCAGACCGAATGAACGTGCGTAGTTGAGAGAGAAGTTCATCTGATAGCCTTTGCTGTGGCTTGACGACTCCTGCAGGCGGTTACCATTGTCCATGGTCAGCTCCTCGAAGTTGTCCATACTGTAGTCGATGTCGTCGACACCGGCATACAGGTGACCGGCGCTGCCCCCACGGTTGATGAGGCGGTAGACATTCATCTTGGTCTGAATGGAATTGCCATAGCTGTTGGAGAAGTGGCGGCTGTAGCTGAACCTCGCCGTAAGACCTTTCAGAGGCTTAATCCATCCGAAGTCGTATGTGAGGTTGCCTTGAACGGTAGTGCTGTTTCCGTTGGTCTCATTGTAGTCAGGCGAGTTCTGGATAGCGTAGTAGTTGTACATAGCCTGTCCGTAATCGGTCTGAGCGGTGTTGAGCATGCCGGTGTATATAACCGGCAACCCGTTTATAGTGGCAGGAACATGTCGCAGATGCTGGAACAGAAGAGCATAGTCGCCGCTGTCGGTGTTGCCCAGGTTGCCGGTGTAACGGTTGCGTGGAGTCTTCTTGTGGCTGTTGTTGCCCGATACCTCGAAGCTAGCCTTGAACCATTTGCTTATCTCGACATTGGCTCCGGCACGGTAGTTCCATCGGTCGTAGTCGAGCTTGCCGAGGTTACCGTCCTGAGTGTTGTAAGACAGGTTGCCGAAGTATGTAGCCCGCTGAGTACCGCCGCTGATGTTCACGCTGTGGCGCTGGGTTACGGCTGCCGACCACTCCTTGTCGAGAAGGTCATAGTCGAGGTGGCGCATAGCCTCCAGCTCGTCAGCCTGGAAGTACTGGCGCATACGGGTCTCGTCGTTGGCATCGGTGGCTGTGCCCATGTAGCCGTCGTAAGTACGGCCCCATTCGTAGGCGTTCATCATCTTCGGCTTGAACAACCGGTCGGTGACACCTATCTGAGCGTTGTAAGAAATTCTTGGCTTGCCTTCCTTGCCTCGCTTCGTCTTGACGAGGATGACACCGTAGGCACCCTGCGCACCATAGATGGCGGCAGCTGCATCCTTAAGGACTGAAATGCTTTCGACCTCACTCATATCGAGATTGTTGAATGCGCTCTCCGACGAGATGAAGTCATCGATGACGTAGAGAGGGGTATCGTCCTGCGATGAGAACTTGGCGTTGATGGAACCCCAGTTCTTAGCGAGGTCGGAACTCTGACGGATTGTGAGGTGGGCGGCAGAGCCCGGGACGCTGGAATTCATGTTTACATGCAGTCCGTTGACCATTCCGCGCATAGCCTCACCAAGGCTTGTGACACTCAGGTCTTTGAGGTCTTCGGAGTTGACGACCTCCACCGAGCCGGTGAGATTCTTTATCTTCTGCGAGCCGTAACCGGTGACAACAACTTCGTCAAGGTTGGTATTGTCCTCGGCGAGCTCTATTATTCTCAGTTTCGACGGGTCGGTAATTGTCTTTGTGAGGTAACCGATGTACGACACCTGTACCTTGCTGCCCTTTGGCACGTCGAGCGAATATTTTCCGTCGACATTAGTGACGGTGATGTTCTTCGTCCCCAGTACCTGAATCGTGGCTCCGATAAGCGGTTCTCCCGCCTCGTCGACTATCTGACCTGTTACCTTCTGCCCTTGTGCGCTGGCGGTTAGACTTGCCGTACACAGCAATGCACCGAGCAGTATTTTATGTATCTTCATAAATAGTAGTCTGTTTAATCAGTAAGATTTTTGTAAATTATTTTATTTGTGACACTGGCTTGCAATCTTCGGAAAACGCAGTCTGCAATTTGTTGATTATCAACTTGTTGCAAAAGCATGCCAAATACGGCTCTAAAAGATACCCAATTACATCGTAAAAGATGCCCAATCAGGAGATGAAACGGTATCTTTTACACTATCGTTTGGATCCGCTTACATTCCTTGTAAACTTATTTCGCTTTCTGTTGCATTCCCTCGTGATTGCCGGTTACAGCGTGTCACTTTATAGAGTCGGCAGGCTCGCCGGGGCTCTCCTGGGTGGTTGCTGCCGGAAGCCAGCGTGGGTCGCCGGTGCGTGCGGCAAGCTGGTCGCTGCCACTGACGGTGAAGTCGCCGTGAGTAGGATCCTTGAAGCCAGGGTCACTCTGTAAGGTTGTCGTGTCGTCGTAAGGAGTCTCGGCAACGGCACCATTATAGAAATAAGTGTTGAACTCGAATATCTTCGTGATGTTTCCGTTGTCGGTTCCGTCGGTAGCCTTACCATTGCGTGCACAGTCGACGAAGATGTTCCGTTTCATAGTCCACGTGTGGGCTGCCTGACCCAGGTAGCGGCTCCACTGGATGAAGCGTTTCTGTCCGTAGCTGAGGTTGTAGAATGTGCACTGCTCTATGTCGGTGTTCCATGCAGAGATCTTGTTGGAACCGCTTCCGAGCTTCGACGGGCGCTCACCGCCTTCAAACAGGAATGTGATGGCATTTTGGGTAGTGCTGTAGAATGTGCTCTCGGTCATCTTTAAGTTCAGCCATGATGTCTTGTTGAAGTTGAAAGGTATCTGCTGTTGGTCGAGCTGTGCGAACACATCTTTTATAACAAAGTTGTTGATGAGATAGTCCTTGCCATTGTCATAGAAGATAGAAGCGGCAAGATTGCTGATATTGCACGATTGCATGACAATCGGGTCCTTGATAAAGAAGTTCTTGTAGTTGGTGTGGTCGGTGATGTTATCATCGGCATTCTCGCTGAGTCCGAACAGACAAGCCTTCTTGTCCTTGGCTGAAAGTTGTGAGCCATCGAAGTCGATGAACTTCAGTTTCAGTCCGTTCTGTGTCCAGATTCGTCCGTCAGGGCCGTAAGTCAGCTTTGCGTGTCCGGCTTTCCATCCGCGCAAGGTCACCTTACGTGCCGACAGGTCGATAGGACCGCTGATGGTGTAGCTGCCTCCGAGTTCCATCTCGTAAGCCAGCTCCTGAACGTTGCCGTTGTCGTCGAGGGTCGAATCAGCCTGAACTACAGGATTGTCGGTGAAGAACTGGGTGAGGTCTGTGCCCGACGGAATGGTCATATAAGTAGGCGTGAGGGTAGAGAAGTCCTTGCTTGAGCCTTCTGAAGCCTCGGTGTTGCGATACTGGTCGTTGCCCAGTGTCTTGATTACAAACTGGTAGTGGGTGTCCTCGGCGACTGGCATCGTGTAGGAACATGCGTCGATGAATTTGTCCCGGACGATGGCTACAGGGTTGCTTGGGTCGTCGGTGTTGTAGGCTGACAGCTGATAGCCACCGGCTCCCATTACTACAGGCCACGATACCGTGACTTCTTCTCCTGTTGCCGACAATGTGCATTTGATACTGTCGGAAGGTGGCGACAGCAGCTGAGTGTTGCTAACGCCGGGTGAAAACTCGGGGTCCTCATCGTAACCTTCGGTACACGAAATGCAGAATGAACTTAAGGCAAGCGTACATAGAGTGATGTATGCAACCTTAGCAAACATACGATTCCTTCTCATAGGTTCTAGTTTGTGGATTAGTTTTTAAAAGTTTGTTTGATAGTTCGTAGATTCCGTTAAGTCATGTCGTAGCATAATCTTGTTCGGTTCTCATGGTGCAAAATTAGTTAAAAAGCGGTGTTCAAAAGTGGAATTTTTATGCAGAAAGGTGGACTTTTCTCTTTAAGTCCTTGAAAAATGATATAAGGGCTTAAATTTTTGATATACGTATAAAAAACAAGAGGGTGCACTCCAAAAATCGAAGTGCACCCTCTTGTTGGGTTTGTGGGGCTGATTTTTCTAGTGTCCTCCTATCCAAAGGAATATCATTCCGAGGAGAACAAGAGCAAGGTCGACGGTCTTCGAGCGGAGATTCTTCTCGTGGAAGAATGCAGCTCCGAAGAGGAAACTGACTATGACGCTGCCACGGCGAACCATGGAGACAATGGAAATCATGGCACCCGGGAGTGACAGGGCATAGAAGTAGACGAAGTCGGCTGCGCTGAGGAAGACGGAAATCATGATTATTGTCAGCACGCCATGACTGTGGAGGTCGGCGGCAATTGTGCGGAAGAACGATGTCGGTTTCTTTGTTCCTGCGGTTGTGTCCTTCGAATCCTTGGAGATTGACGTGTGGTGGATAAGGGCAAGGACGATGCCCATCATTATCATCTGATAGAAGTTGTACCAGCTCTGCACTATCATGCGGTCGAGTCCCAGTCCTTCCGGATTCATGAGATATTTGTCATAGAGTCCGCTGATGGCTCCGAGAACTGCTCCGATGACGATGAACCATATCCAGCGGTTGTGGCTGAAGTTGATGCCTTCCTTCTTGCCGCTGCGTGAGAGCATGAAGAAGGAGACTACGGCAAGCGCAACACCAATCCACTGCCAGACGTTAAGCCGCTCGCCATAAACAAGGATGGCGCCGAGCAGAACGAGTACCGGGCGTGTGGCGTTTATAGGCCCGTAGATGGTGAGGGGCACGTGTTTCATGCCCAGATAGCCGAAAGTCCATGACGAAAGTACGATGATACTCTTGAGGATTATCCATTTGTGGACTTCCCATCCGCCGCTGGCTACATGGAAGATGCTGCCGTCGAGCACGTTGGTAGTGTATGACAGGATGATAAATGGAGCGAAGATAAGTGTAGAAAAAAGTGTGTTCAGGAAGAGTACGGTTGAAACGGAGTTGTCCTGAAGTGCTTTTTTCTTGAATGAATCATAGAATCCCAGCAACGCCGCTGAGAGAAAAGCTAATATAAGCCACATAATTTATTGTGTTTCTATTTTTACCTGAATATTCGATAGTAATTTTCTAATACTTGATGTCGGAGAGGAACAGGGCGTTGCCCGGCACGCTCTCGCCCGCATCACTGCGAGTTCCGGAGTCGACGATCTTCTTGAAGTCGTCGATGGTTATGCGTCCGCGGCCTACGTCAATGAGCGTTCCGACTACGGCACGAACCATGTTGCGGAGGAATCTGTTGGCTGTTATGACGAACATGCGCTGTCCGGAGTTGCCTTCGGCGAGTGTTGTTTCGGCTGATGGTGCCTCGAAATGGGCGTCGGTGACGTTGCAGATGGTGGTCTTGACATCGGCACCGGTCTTGCAGAAGCACTTGAAGTCCTTCTCGCCAATAAGGTACTGGGCTGCCGTGTTCATGAGGTCGAAGTCCAATTGATAGTGGACCTCCCACGAATATCGCCTGAGAAACGGATTCTTCCGTGTGTGAATATAATAATGGTATGTGCGTGATTTTGCAGAGAAACGTGCGTGCATTTCGCTGTCTACCGCTTTTATTTTCTGTATGGCGATGTCACGTGGCAGTATGCGGTTGAGCCTGTAAGCCAGCTGGCCGCAGTCGCCGACAATGCTTTCATCAGCATCGAAATGGGCTACCATCATGCTGGCATTGACGCCTGTGTCGGTGCGACCGGCTCCGGTTATGTCTATTGGCTGACGGAGTAGGATAGAGAGTGACTTCTCTATCGTTTCTTCGACTGACGTTCCGTTGGGCTGGATTTGCCAACCGTGATAGTTGGCGCCGTCATAGCTGAGTTGTATGAAATATCGCTGCATAATCGTGTTTCGGTTTGCAAAGTTACTGCAATCCAAGGAATTTACAAAAGAAAATAAATTGCGATTTGAGAAAAGGGCAAAAAAAATGCCTCCCGCTTCACAGCGCTAGGCACTCAATCTCAATAGGTATTAGCCTTTTTAAGGTAAAAAGATTGTATTCAGGATAACGTTTGCAAAGATAAGGTCTTTTTCTTAACTGTGCAAATTTTTATCAATAAATTTTTATGCTATGCAACATATTTTTAATTTCCAATCTATTTTTGTCTATGTTGCGACCTTCTGTTGGCACGTTGTTCACGATATTTAGCTTTTTGGCGGGCACTTCCTGAGCCGTGGGCTCCGGTAATGTACTTCTTCTTTTTCGCCTTGGTCTTAACCTTGCCATCATCGTGCTTTTCTTTTGGCGCACTCTTGAAGGTTATGCCGTTTTCAAGTATGTTCTGGAAATCGTCCATAGTTTTTTTACCTTTTTACCTTTAATTATTAGTGGTGGAACAAACGGACGCCGGTCATAGCCATGACAATACCGTACTTGTCGCAGGTGTCGATGACATTGTCGTCACGGATACTGCCGCCGGCCTGTGCTACGTATTCTACTCCGCTGCGGTGGGCACGCTCGATGTTGTCGCCGAACGGGAAGAAAGCGTCGCTGCCCAGGCATACGTTCTGGTTCTTGGCAATCCATTCCTTCTCAGCCTCACGTGTGAAGACTTCCGGCTGACGGGTGAAGAAGTTCTGCCATGCTCCGTCACGAAGAACGTCGTCGTGCTCATCCTCTGAGAGGTAAACGTTGATAGCGTTGTCGCGGTCGGCGCGGCGGATGCCTTCCTTGAACGGCAGGTTGAGAACCTGTGGACTCTGGCGCAACCACCACTCGTCGGCTTTGTCACCGGCAAGGCGTGTGCAGTGGATACGGCTTTGCTGTCCGGCACCGATACCGATAGCCTGTCCGTCCTTGACATAGCAGACGGAGTTGCTCTGGGTATATTTCAGTGTGATAAGTGCTATCTTGAGGTCACGGAGTGCCTCAGGAGTGAACTCTTTGTTCTTTGTAGGTATATTCTCGAAGAGCTTCGGATCGTTGAGATTTACCTCGTTGCGACCTTGCTCGAATGTAACACCGAATACCTGCTTGTGCTCGATTGGGTTCGGGCGGTAGTTCGGGTCAATCTTTATAATGCAGTAGTTGCCTTTCTTCTTTTTCTTGAGTATCTCAAGGGCTTCCGGCTCATAGTCCGGGGCAATAACTCCATCGCTGACCTCACGCTTGATGAGGCGTGCTGTCGGCACATCGACCTTGTCGCTGAGTGCGCAGAAGTCACCATACGAGCACATACGGTCGGCACCACGGGCGCGGGCGTAGGCATTTGCAAGGGGTGAAAGCTCGAAGTCAACGTCGTCGACGAAATAGATACGCTTCAAGGTGTCTGACAATGGCAGTCCTACAGCGGCTCCTGCCGGGCTGACATGCTTGAACGATGCTGCGGCTGGCAGACCTGTTGCTGCCTTGAGCTCCTTGACCAGCTGCCAGCTGTTAAGGGCGTCGAGCAGATTGATATAGCCGGGACGGCCGTTGAGTACTTCGAATGGGAGTTCGCCTTCCTCCATGTATACGCGTGAGGGCTTTTGGTTCGGATTACATCCGTACTTTAATGCTAATTCTTTCATATAACTTATGTGGTATATGTAAATTCGATTGCAAAATTAACATAAACGCATGGAATATCAAAATAAAGGCTTGAAAAAATGGTTTTAAAAAGTTATCTTTTTATTTTGATATGTCTTTTGTTTGCACTACTTTTGCATGCAATTAGTACTACGTTGGTTATGAATAGAGAGTTTAAGCATTTAATTGCGGAAATCGGACATAGCACTTCTACCCTTAAGGAAGTTGAAGTGGATTTTGAGAAGATGTCCGAAAGGTTAATGGAGAAATATAATATTAACCTTGCAGAAAAATCACTGCATAAGCTTTTCAGTGCATTGAGATTGAAATCACCTGATAAAATGAAGCGGAAGACGCTTGACCGGCTGTCATTGTTTGCCGGTTTCCAGAATTGGGATGAACTTCAGCATACTTTTATGGGTAACTGAGAAAAGACAAAATAAAAAGAGGTTTCGGATTGCTCTGAAACCTCTTTTTATTTTCTTGTTGTAGTGGATTATTACTACTTCTCGGTGGCAACAGTCTTCTTCTCGCGGATACGTGCAGCCTTACCGGTGAGCTTGCGCAGATAGTAAAGCTTAGCGCGACGTACTTTACCACGCTTGTTGACCTCGATGGAGTCGATGTTCGGTGACTCGAGAGGGAAGATACGCTCTACACCTACGGTTCCTGACATCTTACGAACGGTGAAGCGCTTCTTTGTACCTGCACCTGAAATCTTGATTACTACTCCACGATAGAGCTGGATACGCTCCTTGTTACCCTCGACAATTTTGTAAGCGACAGTGATGGTATCACCTGGCTTGAACTCAGGGAACTTCTTGCCGGTTGCAAATGCTTCCTCAGCAACTTTAATTAAATCCATTGTTTCAATTGATTAAATGTTGTTTGTCGTTCCAACGTAACATGGCTCAGTGACTCTTCCACGACCAGCGGTTACGCCGAAAAGCGGTGCAAAGGTACAAACTTTTTGTGAAAGTATTGATAACTAGCTGTTTATTTTTTCTAGATTTAACTTTTGCAGCATGTTTCCTTTGTTTATCATGGATATAATATACTCCTCTTTTTGGGGGAGGTCGGGTGTGATACTATTCAAAATAGAATGTAAGAGCTATCACCTTTGAATGTGCTTCGGTTACGGAATTCGTGTATGGGATGAGTTCACTATTACGCATCTTGCTTGCATGGTCGGTGTCAAGACAGTTGGTGAGTCCATACATGAATTTCAGCTCCGGACGGAGTTTGAAGAATGGGAGATAGAAATCACAACCTACACCTAGTTCTAGGTAGGCATCATATTGCTTCAATTTTATGATGTCGTCGTCTTTACCTGAAAGGTTTATCATGGGGTTGATACCTAATAATACGTATGGACGGTGGTTGTTCATTCGAGGTGCAGCAGCTATAAGGTCAATGGCGGTTGATATATATGCTGTCTTCAACTCTTGAACTTGCTCTGTCGGATTGTTGTTTTGGTCGAGATTGGTGATATTATGGAACATCAGATGTCGTGTGCCAAAATACATTGCCGGTGCCACACGGAACTGGAAGTAGGTGTTAAGTCTTAACTCAGCGAGTACACCTACTGTGAATCCGGCATCCCATCGGTCTTGATCCATCACGATGGTCTGTGTTGAAGTTGTTCCGTCATCGGCTGTTACGACCTGTGGTCCGCGGTTGACGAATTCCAGGTCTTGTAAGTGCGTGCCTACCAATACGCCGAAATGAAGTCTGCGCAAGTCGGTGTATGGGCGGTTCTGGACTTTCTGATCCTGCGCCTGAAGACTCATGGTGCAGAATAGAAGTAATAATATGTTGGTTATAAGACGTCTCATTATTTTGATAAACGTTTTACGTGTTGTTTTATTGCGTTAGATTCTATTTTTCCTATTGTCATACAGCTTATCTTTACTGGCGTTTATGGTGTTCAGCTTACTTTTCTGCTCTGCCATTTTGCTATTTCGAAACTGTCTAAATATATTGTTGAAGTGAATATTTTCCTCATTATTTTTAGGTATTTAGAATAACTTTTGTACCTTTGCAGTGTACAAAAAGTAGGTATTTGTACCCAATGGCTAATAAGATTTAGGTATTGACACCGAGAAGAGTACACAAAAACATTATTAATATTTAAAACGAACAAGATTATGGCTTATGTAATTGGTGATAACTGTGTCGCTTGTGGCACATGTATCGATGAGTGCCCGGTAGGAGCTATCTCCGAGGGTGAGAAGTATTCTATTGATCCGGACGCATGCACCGAGTGCGGAACTTGCGCTAGCGTTTGCCCTAACGAGGCAATCAGCCTTCCGGAGTAACAAGATAGAATGTTACTGATTCAACTTCACGGTGATACCTTCGGGTGTCACTTTTTTTTGTGCCTTCTTGATTCCTTAGAGCCTTAGTTGTTCTTTTATAGAAATAAAAAACGGCGGAAAGTTATTAGCTTTCCGCCGTTATAAGTTTATCTGGATTTGTGATTTACTCAGCTGGAGCTGCCTCTTCTGTTGGCTGACCGAAGCTGAGAATCTGCTTGGCGGTAGCGTTGTTAGGATCAATCTTAAGAACCTTCTCGGCATACTCCTTTGCCTTCTCCGGCTGTTTTGTATTGTTATAGTTGATAGCCTCGTTCAGGTAAGCAGCGGTAAGAATAAGCTTGCTGTTGCTGCTGAGGTCAGTTTTGTTCTCATCTGTTGTGATAATCTTCTGATAGAGCTCGTTAACCTTGCTCTTGTCCTTAAGCTGGTTGTCAGCAATCTGAAGCTCCATGTAGTAAGCTATGTCAGCGATTGAAGGAGCCTTGGTTGCCATGAGTTCCCAAACGCCCATAGCCTTGTTGTACCAGTCAGTCTTTTCTGCACCCTTAGCGTCGTCACCCTTCTTGGTGTAGATGTCGGCAAGGTTGCTATAATCACTGTAACCTGGGTTTGGCTCTTTCTCAAGATACTTCTGACTGTACTCTAGTGCCTTGTTCTCGTCACCGAGTCCCATGTAAGCCTGGCTGATCTTACCCATTGGCTTTAGATCCTTTGGCTCAAGCTCAAGTGCCTTGCTCAGATTTGTGATGGCATTCTGATAGTCCTTCACGCCAAGCTGTGCACTGCCAAGGTATGAATAGTCCATTGCCGTTGGCGCTTTTGTAGAATCGAACAGAACTTTGCCATAGTTAACTGCGTTGGTGAAGTCTTCTGTTTCAACTGAAGAATACAATGCAGCACGAGTAAGGTCAACATTATTGTTGAACTTTGCAAGTCCCTGCTTTGCTACTGCAAGAGCATCTTTGTAGTTAGTACGGAAGAAGTTTGCGTAAGCCCATTTAGCAAAGTCTGTGAAGCTGTAGTTGCTGGCATCGCCTTTCTTATACCAGTCAACTGCGTCCTGGAAGCGGTTCTGGTTGTAATAAAGGTCAGCTACTTTAGCTTCTACCTGATATGTTGGGTCAATCTTCTTGTACTCTTGAAGTACACGGATTGCCTCCTCAGGAGCTGCATTACGGTTAACTGTTGCATAGCGCTCGTAAGCTGTCTTGTTCTTCGGGTCTACACTGATAGCAGTCTCGTAATAGTTTGCTGCTGGTCCTGCATCGCCATCCTGTGCCTCTGCTACTGCAACGTCACCAAGAAGAATGTATGCATCACCGAAGTTTGCGAACTTCTTGTTGTTAATAAGTGATTCGCCGATAGCCTTTGCCTCTGCATACTTCTTCTCACCGAAGTAGGTCTTACCTAAAGCTACAAGTGCCTCAGGATTCTTTTTGAATTCCTTTGTGTATTTCTTTATCAGGTCGTTTGCATCAGCTGAATTTGATTCCAGAGCCTTAGCTACTGGCTCCAAAGCTGTCTTGTAGTCGACTTCCTGAGCCATGGCAGGTGCTGACAATGCCATTGCCAATGCTCCTGCGATAAGATATTTAATTGTTTTCATAATCAAATTGATTTAAACAAATGGTTTACCTTTTTTGATAACGTTTTCTTTCTTTTGTGTGGAGATTTTATTCTCCGCTTGATGTGACTTCACCTAGGAAGTTATCTTCTCTTTTATTGATAAAAACTTGCCTGAATACTACTTATTGTGTATTTTAAATTATTTATCAATTAGTTCTTTACTTGGACTTCTCTCATCTGTACATCCGCACTATATGGTAATAGGCTTGAACGGAAAATGATAAGTTGTCCTTTTGGTCCTTGGATGTAATGGGCGAAACTCCAAGGCAGACCATTTATTGGGTCGTTGATTAATGCATATATTGTTCGGATGAACGGGTAGCGTCCGTTGAAGATGTAAGCTTGATATGGCTTCCAGCTGTTCATTTCTGTAGCCTTGTCCATCTTGCTCACAGACATCACGTGAATATTCTTCTTGAATGTGGTATTTGTCGTGTCGCGTTTGTCATTAAGCCAGTTTGAACCAATAACTCCAATTGCATTAGGAGTTTTTTCAACGAAGTCTATTACTCCTGCACTGGTCTTTACGGCTGATGCGTTAACGTTGCTTATACCATGTCCGCCAAGGATTGAGTCCTCGCAGAACTTAACTGTACTTGATTTCGGATTATCGAATACAATTTTGATTTTTCCCCGATGTGAACCGGGATATATCTGATTCCATTCTGTAACTTGACCGCTTAGAATTCGCTTTACATCGTTGACCGAGATACATGTATCGTTGTTGTTCTTGTTAACGATGAGTGCTAATCCGTCGTAAGCCAATTTGATGGCTACGGGCTGGAAGTTATTGTCTTGGAGATACTTTAATTGTTTTGGGGTAAAGTCGCGGGCTGTTATCGCAAGACATATCTTTCCACGCATAAGCATGTCTACCTCATCATACTCATTAGTATATATAGGTTTGAGCTTTGCTTTTGGATACATGTCTTCGAACATCTCACGCTCTTCTTCTATTATTGGAGAAAAGCTTTCGTCAGAGGCGAAAGCTATCACCCCTGACGTTGGCGTATCTGTTCTACCGCCCTTGTGCTTCTTCTCCTCGCAAGAGGTGAAGAGCACAGAGGCTAGTATCAATCCTACGAATATGTAGAATATTGATCTTTTCATAGTAACTTGAAACGTTTTACTGAAGCTTGAATGTTACAGGAAGTGTGAACCAAACAGCTGCTGGCTGTCCGTTGTTCATACCTGGGTTCCAGTTAGGCATTAAGTTTACTACGCGAAGAGCCTCACGGTCAAGTGCCGGGTCAACGCTACGTAATACTGAAGCCTGACTTACTGATCCATCCTTACCTACAACGAAGCGTACGATAACCTTACCCTGTACACCGTTTTCTGCGGCTACTGCCGGGTAATTCAGGTGAGAAGCCAACCATGCATTAACATTGCCCTTGAATGAAGGCATCTTCTCTGCGATGGTCAGAGGCTTGCTCTCGACTACCTGCTCAACTTTCTTCTCCTCAACTGGTTTCGGAGTTTCAATCTTGATAGGTACTTCGGTCTGAGTTATCAAGCTGTTGTTGTTGGTACGTTCTGTTGATCCTTCCTGAGTCTGTGCGCCTGCAGCTGCACCTTCATCCATTGCCTTCTTGATCTGTGTGAGGTCAATCTGGTTCTTTACCTGATTATCAGGCTTGATGACAGGGGCTGTGAACTGTACGGTCTTACGAACTTCAGGAACGACTTCCTTCTTTTCTTCCTGTACAACAGGTTTCTGTTCTTCTTTCTTCTTCTGAGCTTCTTTCTTAGCCTGCTCCTCAGCGAGCTTAGAGGCACGCATTTCTGCTAGGTAAGCCTCGTGAGCTTTCTGAGCCTCGACAATCTGATTGATTCCGATGAGAGAACCAATGATGATTGCAGCAACGAGCATGATAACAATGGCCCAGACGTTTCGCTTGCCGATTCCCTTACGGAGCTGGTATGCACCGTACTTCTGGTTTCGGCCTTGGAATATCATCTCCACCCATTGGGGTGAATAAATATCTATTTTTGCCATATTTCTTGTTTCGTTTTTAAATTGTTGTTATGTCGTTGACTTTACTTTGCGCCTTTCTTGGCAAGCATTGCTGTCTCTTCAGGCTTTACCTGATCAATGACATAAGTACCAATACTGCAAATCTGTATTTCGTCGAGAATATCAATGAGGTTCTTGTAAGAAGCTTCATCGGTTGGCTTAATGACAACGGTCAGTGTAGCGAGTTTTTCGCCTGCCTTTCCGTTCAAATAGCCTCCCTTGATTTCATCAAGTTTTTCATTGTAAGTAGAATCATTGTACTTGGTTGGGTTGGCAGCGCGGTCAGCGGCGAGCTTTGCAGCAGCCTGCATAATCTCGTCAACTGGCATTGTGCCGTCATCAACCTTGTGGTATCTCAGTTCCTTACGAATACCATCCTTGCCCCAAGTAGTTGGCTTGAGCCAGTTTGGATCATCGTACCTTGGCACACCTTCACCGTAGAACAGCTTGTTGTTGCCGCATACGTAAATGGTGATTGACAGAGAAGCCTTTGATTCGTTCTGATTCTGCTGTTGGATGTTCTTATCGTTACTTGGCATGGTCAGCTGTAAGCTCTGAGGCTTCGCCAGAGAGGTACAGAGCATGAAGAAGGTGATAAGAAGCATCATCATATCTACCATCGGCGTAAAGTCGACGCGGACATTAATTTTCTTTTGCTTACTATTACTCTTTGGCATGCTTTAGTCCTCCTGCTTCTTATATGAAGTGATCAAATTGTAACGGTTCTCATCCATGTTCTGAAGCTCGCTCATAACCTTCTTAACCGTCTTGTAAGGTGTGTCTTGGTCAGCCTTGATACAGATCTGAATCTTATCATTGTTCTGACGAGCTGCATCCACCCACTGTTGGAATTCGCTCATGCCACCCTTGATTGAGTCGGTTGGAATGCCGTATGTCTTAATCTTCTGGCTCATCTCGCTCTGCGGGAGGTTAAGATAGCTAGAAAGATCCTTCATTGGCACACCGAACATCGGGTCATTCTTGAACTTCTTTATCTGAGCTGGAGAAAGTGCTACGTTGTTGTTACTAGTCATAGTAGACAATGAAGCCTCCAGGTCAGTGGTCTTGTCCATACTCATGAATACCTTGCCGGACTTGTCGACAAGAATTGTCAAGACGTCCTTGTCAGGCACTTTCAGTTCCGATACTGATCCTGGTGTGACGACCTTCACTGGCTCTTGCTTTACGAAAGTAGATGTGTCATGTCTATCCAGACGTCACTCTTCTTAATTTTTACTTTACCCATAGCGATAAAATTTTAAAGGGTTAGCAAAAATTAAGCCTCGTCTGTGTGGTTAGCTTCGTATGTCTGAGCAATAGTGTAACCAACCTCGTCGAGGGCGTATGTCAACTTATCGATCTTGTTAGTGAAGTAGTTGTAAGATACAACTGCGCACCAAGATGTTGCGATACCGAATGCAGTGTTGATAAGGGCCTCAGAAATACCAGTAGACAGTGCAAGTGAGTCACCACCACCACCAGCTGCCAGAGCGGCGAATGAACGAATCATACCGGTTACAGTACCAAGAAGTCCGGTAAGTGTACCCAGTGTAACGATTGTTGCAACGATAGGGAGGTTCATTGTCAGAGTAGGCATCTCGAGCTGTGTAGCCTCTTCGTGTGCCTGCTGAATCTTAGCTACCTTCTGTGACTTCTTCAGTGCAGCGTTAGCGCCAGACTCCATGTCCTGATAAGCGTTCAGAGAAGCGAGAACGACGTTTGCAACAGAACCCTGCTGCTGGTCGCAAAGCTTGAAAGCCTTGTCGAAGTCATTGTTCTTCAGGGCTGCCTTGATGTTCAGAGTGAACTTGGTCAGAGAACCCTTACCGAAAGCAGTGCGGAGAGCCAGGATACGCTCGATAGAGAGTGCGATGACAGTCAGCAACAGTGTGTGAATCAGAGGTACGACAACACCACCCTTGTAGATTGTTCCCCAAATGTTACCATCCTTTACTGCGCCAGTCGGGTCGTCATTAACGAAGTGAGTCGGCATGCCGAGGAAGAACTTGAAGAAGCATACTGCAATGATGAAGCATACAACGATGATCCAGAATGCGTTTCTAACACCAGTGAAGCCCTGAGACTTTTTCTTCGGGGCTACTTTCTTTTGCTGTGTAGTTGCCATAATTTTTTGAAATTTAAAATTTTAGTTATAAATAAATTTAAGTTGTGATATTTGTCTGATTTATTGTTGATTGCACACTCAAAGGGCACGACTTTAAGCCGCTCCCTCGGAATAATCTTCGCAAAGTTAATAATTAAACCTGAACAAAGTCACGTTTTAATAACTTTTAACTGATAATTTTTTCCTTTGATTTGTTATCGACTTTTCGTTAGTGTAATCGGCTAAGCACTTCCTTTATTCGGCGCATTGCCTCACGAATGTTGTCGTCACTTGTAGCGTAGCTCATACGGAATCCGTCTGGCTCTCCGAAAGCATCGCCTCCGACAGTAGCAACATGTCCAACCTCAAGAAGGTACATTGCAAAATCGGTGGAGTTGTTTATCGTATGTTTGCCATCGGTCTTCCCGAAATAGCTATTTATGCGTGGGAACAGATAGAAAGCTCCGTCAGGAACGTTTACCTCGAATCCCGGTATCTCGCGAGCCAGTTTGACGATAAGGTCACGGCGGCGCTCGAATCCCTTTCGCATGTCTTCAACGCACTGCTGGTCGCCCAGATAAGCTGCCAATGCTGCACGCTGACTGACATCGCATGTTCCGCTGGTGTATTGTCCCTGCAACTTGTTGAATCCCTTGACAATCCATTCCGGTGCGGCAACCCATCCGAGACGCCATCCGGTCATAGCATAAGCCTTACTTACTCCATTACAGATAATGGTGCGCTCACGCATTCCCGATGCCTTAGCTATACTTGCTGTAAACCCTACATAGTTGATGTTCTCATATATCTCATCGGACAGAACGTATAGATCCTCATGCTTCAGAATGACTTTCGCCAGAGCGTTGAGTTCATCCTGTGTATAGACACTTCCTGTAGGATTGCTCGGTGAGCAAATAACCAAAAGCTTTGTCTTAGGAGTTATAGCCGATTCCAGTTGCTCAGGAGTTATCTTGAAGTTCTGGTCCAGCTCAGCACGGATGATTACCGGAGTTCCGCCAGCAAGTTTAGCCATTTGCGGATAGCTCACCCAATATGGTGCCGGTATTATTACCTCATCCCCTGGGTTTACCAGAGCCATGAATGTATTACAGACACCTTGCTTTCCTCCGGTTCCTACAATAATCTCATTAGGACCATACTCTAGACCGTTCTCACGCTTCAGTTTTGCTGATATAGCTTGACGGAGGTCGAGATAACCAGGCACAGGTGAATATTTTGAGTAGTTGTCGTCGATAGCTTTCTTACCTGCCTCCTTAATGTGTTCCGGAGTCATGTAGTCAGGCTCGCCGACACTCATGTTTATCACGTCAATGCCTTGAGCTTTCATCTCACTGCTCTTCTGTGACATAGCAAGTGTTGCAGATGGAGCAAGACGGTTTAAACGGTCGGATAATTGTTTCATAATAATTATTTTTGCGTAATCGTGTTCGCTAGTTGCACTTAAACAAACGCAAAGTTACTCAATTTATTATTAAAAGCGCAATTTAAGAGACATTATTTTATGAATTTAAACATTCTTCAATTCATGTCCCATGCGCTCCTTCTTTGTGCGAAGGTAACGGTAGTCGTATTTGTTTGGTGTAACTTCGATTGGTACATTCTCTACAATCTCCAGTCCGTATGCCTCCAGTCCGACACGCTTCTTTGGGTTGTTTGTCATCAGGCGCATTTTGTGGACACCAAGGTGTCGTAGCATCTGGGCGCCACATCCATAGTCACGCTCGTCAGGCTTGAATCCCAAGTGGATATTGGCATCGACAGTGTCAAGCCCTTCTTCCTGCTGGAGCTTGTAAGCGGCAATCTTGTTCATCAGTCCAATGCCGCGTCCTTCTTGCTGCATGTAGATAAGAACTCCCTTGCCTTCCTTCTCAATCATCTGCATAGCCTTGTGCAGCTGCTCACCACAGTCACAACGCTTGCTGCCGAGAATGTCGCCCGTTGCACAAGAAGAATGAACACGAACAAGTACAGGCTCGTCAGGATTCCAAGTCCCCTTGATAAGAGCCATGTGCTCCAGTCCGTTGCTTGTCTGGCGGAATGGGATAAGCTTGAAGTCACCGTAAATAGTAGGGAGGAAGACCTCTTCGCCAACCTCAATGCTTGTCTCGTTCTTCAATCGGTATTTTATTAGCTCGGCAATAGAAATGATGCGGATTCCCCATTCCTTTGCTTTCTCCTGAAGCTGTGGCATACGTGCCATCGAACCATCATCGTTCATAATCTCCATGAGCACACCTGCAGGCTGCAGTCCGGCGAGCTTGCAGAGGTCGATGGCAGCCTCAGTGTGACCTGAACGGCGAAGGACACCATTGTCCTGGGCATACAGAGGATTGATGTGTCCCGGACGACCGAATGTCTGCGGAGTACTGTTTGGGTCTGCGAGAGCCTTTATAGTCTCTGCACGGTCGTGAGCTGAAACGCCTGTAGTACAACCTTCGAGCTTATCGACGGTTATTGTGAACGGTGTGCCCAGCATTGATGTATTCTCCTCAACCTGATGAGGCAAGTCGAGCTCGTCAGCTCTGGATATTGTAATAGGCGCGCAGAGAACGCCGCGCGCATTGTGGAGCATAAAGTTTACCTTCTCAGGGGTAATCTTCTCGGCTGCCATGATGAGGTCGCCCTCGTTCTCACGGTCTTCATCGTCGACGACGATGACGAATTTTCCTTCTCTGAAATCTTTGATTGCATCTTCGATGCTACTGAGTTTGAATTCTGACATTATTTTAAGCCTCTCCAATCCTCCCTGTATCGGGGAGAAAGTTTAATAGTTTAATATATTTATCTCTATTTACCAGTCATTTGTCCTATCCGTTCTATCACACTCTCGTTAGTCTTGTAGACGACCCTCAAGTCGTGGTCAAGACGCAAGCGGAACCTCCACATTCTGCAGTAGAAGAACAGTCCTGCCGGAATGATAATAGCTGCAATGACATTCTTCCACCGTCTCTCGAACGGACGCGTGTGGGCTTTAACCGACAGTATCGGATAGCGGTTTATGTAGCTCAGTATATACTTGTCGCGTGTATTGCTGAGATCCTCGATAACCGTTTCGAGTTCCTTGCTAAGCTCTTCTATCTCATGGTCAGGCTGATACTTGAAGAATGCCTTTATCACGTTTGGCGGTGACTTCAGGTTGTGAACCCGGGCATAATTCTCTATTTGCGTGTTCATTAACCGCAGATTTTCCGCGTCCTGAACGTAAGCCGGGTCGTTGATGATGACTTCCTTGCTTGTTATCGTAGCCCGTTTCAATCTCAGTCCGAACATCTTCCGGAATGCTTCCTTGTAAACGTCGAAGTTGAATACTGTCGAGTCGTTGTTTGCCTTATAAGTTATGAATATAGCTGTCGGAATGAGCACAGCCGGCGACAGACCCTTACCGAACCATATTGTCCAAGAACCCTGTCGAGCCATTCGGTAGCCCGTGTTATCCAATATATAATATATAATGAATACAACCACAGATGTAATAATAGGCACGCCGAGTCCACCTTTTCTTATAATAGCGCCGAGCGGAGCACCAATGAAGAAGAAAATAAGACATGATAAGGCAACCGTGAACTTGTTAATCATCTCAATCTTATGCTGTCGGATGATACGGTCGCCGTCGGTGGTCACCATGCTCTTGAATTCCAGATCACTGGTTTCCATGTTCACTTGCTGCAAAGCCTGCTCTACAGCCATCTTCTTATTGTCAGTGGTCTGGTGGGCGAAAATTGTGTCGATATTGAAGTTCTGCTTTCTTGCCTGCTTCATAGCCACCGTTGCCTGTTGCCTGTCCAACTTCGGAGTCGGGTAGAACAGTTGCTTAGCCGACTTGTAGTAGGCGTTGCCTATGCTGTCATACGTATGGTTGAGGGAATCGAGGTCAGTCTGAATCTTTTCCAGACTCTTTGTGCGGGCATCATTGCCGAATACCGAAGCATCAGTGAGACTGAAATCACCGTCGAAGTCAATGATTATTCTCTTCCTTGAGAACGACTCACGGCGATAAGGCACATTGGCGTTTTCACCCATCGAGTTATTGCGCATGTTCTCAAACCATTCACCGTTCCACATTGTCATCTGCAAGTGCTTCTTGTCGGCTGTCGACTGAAGCATACCGGAGTCAGCAAGGATAATAGCCTGATCCTCATAGCTTTCCGTCTGCCTGTAGACCATGACATCATAAAGGTGACCGGTTTTCAAATCCTTCTTCTCAACATAAATGTTCGTTTGAGGAATTCCGTCATAGAACACTCCTTCAGGAATCTCCAGTTCAGGACTCTTCTGCTTCATCGACAGCATGAGCTGTGCGAGATGCATCTGCGAGTTAGGACCGATATTATTCTCAAAGTAGAAGGAAGCTCCCGTTATGAGCAAGACGATAACTATAAGCGAGCGGAAAGACTGGATAAGCGATATGCCCGATGCCTTGATAGCCGTCAGCTCACTGCTTTCACCGAGGTTACCATAAGTCATCAGCGATGCCAACAGTATGGCAAGCGGCAATGCCTGCGGAATGAGCATCAGTGACATGTAGCCGAAGAACTGAGCCAGTACTTCCATAGACAATCCCTTGCCGATGAGGTCATCGACATACTTCCATAGGAACTGCATCATCAGCACAAACAAACTGATGAAAAATGTTCCTGCAAAGAGCAGACCGAACTGCTTGGCAATGAATATGTCTAATTTCTTAACTCGAAGCATAGCGCATTCAGAGTGCAAAAGTACATAAAATTATCAGACTTCTCTTATTTTTTTAATTTTTTATGATTTGGGTCACTGACAAGAATCTCACATAAGTCCTTTTGCAGAACGTGAGCGTCGAGTACAGACATCTCCGAATCCATAATAGCGAAGCACAGCAAATGACCGTTGTTCCCGCGTGCGTAACCTGCCAGTGAGCTGATGCCGTAAGGGTGGGAGAGTGTGCCGGTCTTGGCGCGTACCTTTTCCTTCATCGTTTGTGGCCAACGACGCAAAGTACCGTCCTGACCGGAAACGGCGAGGAACTGGTATAGCATATTATATATATCCTTATGGGCGTAGCCGTAGCGCAGAATCTCACAAAGGAAGTAAGGAGTCAGCTGGTCCTGAGTGCAGAGCCCGCATCCGTCATGGATGACAATGCCTTTCTCTGTCGACTTCAACTCATTCTTCATGAACTGCTTCATGTAGGCAATGCCCGACGAAGCATAGTCGGGGTTCTTCGGATTAGCCGTGTAACCTATTGTATATAATAAGGATGTAGCCTGCGTATTGGCGCTGTTCTTCCACATGCGGCGGATAACCATGCTTATGTCTCGGTTCAGACGGAACACGCAATGACTTGTCCTAGGCAGGGAAGCGAAAACAATCTGGTCGTCCTTGAACTTGAAGCCTTCCTGTCGGAAAGCAGTCTTCAGCGTTCGCTCGACAAAGTCCTTACCACGGAAAAGAATGCTGAACTTCGACAGAGTGAGGTCGTAATCGTACCAATGCTGTTCCTTCTGAATCTGATTCGGCATCAGAATGTCAATATAGAACTTGCCTGTGAATGTCTTGAAACCTTTGAGTTGCTTCATGATGTGAGCCATATCCTTAACTTCGGCAGGAGTGAGCTGAGGGTCAAGATCACCCTTGAAGGCAATGTCGCCATGCAGGGTATCTCCCTTAACGCTGCCATTAGTGTATACGGCAGAATGATATTTGTAGTTGACTCCTAACTGATGGAGCCCTGCAACACCGCTAAGCAACTTCATGCACGATGCCGACGGCTGTAGCTGGTGCTCGTTGTTGGCATAGACAACTTTATCGGCAGTGATGTCATAGACGTACAGTCCGAAGTTGCCCTTGCACCGTGGCTTGGTGGCAAACTTGTTTAGCTTCGATTGTAAAGCCGTGTCAACGGCTATGTTCTGTTTCTCAGACTTTGGCGTTGCTTGCTTCTGTTCTTTGCTTCCGCAACTGGCAAGAACTATTACATATAATGTAAGAACAGCAATGCTGCAATATTTTGTGATTGACCTCATCCTATAAAAATTCTTTGTTCGTTCAGAAAAAGGCGTAATACCCTAATCTATATGCAAAGTTAATAAAAAGTTTCTGTCTAATGGATGGTTTTCTTTGTTTTTGCCGTTTAGCAGGCTGTTAATTGTTCTTAAACCAGAAAAGCGGAACCCGGCACACTTGTCGTGCCAAAGTTCCGCTTGGTCAGAGGATGAGGGAATCTACTAGTATGCTGTGTTCTCCGGGTCGAAGTTCGCCCAGCCGGTTGTCCAGTCATTGCCTGATTGGAATGCTCCGATGAATGGAACCTTGTCAAACCAACTGTTGCCTGTCAGCTCATCGAACGATGCTGTGAGTGTGCTGCCAGCCTGGGTGCTTGCCGTTATGGCAGATACTATGCCCGTCCATGATAATGGAGTCCATGAAAGTACATCGTTGCCATTCGACGAAAGCCGGAAGAACGTACCGGAGAACGACGCCTTTGTCGGGTCTGTTGTCTTCGTCTTATAGTCATATAGTGCGTCTTCATACACCTTGTTGAAGTCTGTTCCGATGGCATCCATTCCGGCGAAGGCTATGCGATGGAGCTTTAGCAGACCGTTGGTAGCAGCTTCCTGGGTGTTACCCTTCTCATTATCGAGGATAAGTCCGATAGGCCAGCCTATGGCAATGCTGTTGTAGCAGTTCAACCGTGAGTTACGGCGGATGTGCATTGCTGCCTGGAACTTACCCATCGATGAGCCATTCTCAGGATTCATTCCGCCACCATTTATGTAGTCACTGGTATTCTGGAAGTTAGCGTCGAATGTCTTAGGACCGAGGAAAGTCATGTTAGAGAATGTTGCTGTGGTGTAAGGCTCGGCAGTAGAACCATCGGCATTGTTGTCACTCTCGAATCCATTGCTCTGTGAAGCGTCTGCAATTTTCGAGTCTCTTACCGACAAGCCATACTGCACATTGCCGGAATAGCCGTTGTCGGTATCGAAGTCATCGTCCCATCCACGATAAGCAATGAGATATTTGCAGTTGACCGTTCCGCCGAACCACTCGTATGAATCGTCGTTGGAATAGCTTACCTGAACGTGGTCGATGATCGTTCCTGCGCCTACTGAGCCAAGCGTCAGACCATTAATCTCCTTGTCTTTCTCGAATGGATAACCGGCAAACTCTATGCGGACGTATTCCAGAACTCCTGAGTTGTCGTTAGCGTCAGTTCCTCCGTGCTTGGTTCTCGGGCCACCTTCAATCTGCTGGGCGAGCACTCCGTTGTTGTTTGGAGCCTTTCCGCAGAGGATGATTCCGCCCCAGTCGCCCGGTCGGCGGTTTCCTGCTGTCTGCTCAGAGGTGAACACTATTGGCTCAGTCTGAGTGCCTTTGGCTATCAGCTTTCCGCCCGGCTCGGTAATAAGAGCCGCTTTGGTCTGCTTGTCGCCTTTGATAATCGTGCCCGGTTCAATAGTCAGCGTTGAGCCATCAGCAATGTACACCCAACCTTTCAGCGTGTAAGTGCCTTTCTTCAGAGTTGTTTTTCCCTTGAAGACGAACCCTTGGTCGCCATTACCTATCTGTGTACCGTCAGGATTGTCGGTACCATCCTCGTTGAAGAGGATTCCGTTACTCGATACCAATCCACCATCAGTGCCCTTGATGTAGCCTGTCTGTTGAGGTGTTGGATTACTGTTGTCATCGTTGTCGCTGCTACAAGCGGTGAATGTCATCGCGAGCGCGAGGATGCCCAAGCATCCGAAAATCGTGTTTTGTTTCATAATTTAAAGCCTCCACCAAGCCCCTCCGCTTGGAGGGGATGTTGATTACTTTGTTAAACTGTTCTCTTATAAATTGTATGTTAATGATATTTGAAAGTTTCTTCCAGGTCTGTACTTTCTTGTTATCTGTTTCTTTGTTGCTGTTCGTCCATCGTCATAGACAACATCGGCGAATTGCTTGTATTCTATCGGCAGGTTAAGAATGTCGCGGAGAGCGAGCTTCAGCTCCCAATGCTTGCCGAAACGCTTGCTTGCTGTCAGGTCGAAAGCATCACGTGGCATCTCATAGCTGTCGGGAACACGGACATTCCTGTCGGCTTCACCACCGCCTTCAGTTCGCCCGACTCCAACTATTCGCTTGCCAATTCTGTTGTAGAGTAGGGCTATGTCCAACTGCCAAGGCTCATTCTTGTAGAATAGACCAGTATTAATAAGGTATGGCGATTGTCCCTGCATTGGTCGGTCATACTCATTGCTGCCACGCTCAAAGCTAACCCGGCTGTGAATCAATGCTCCGTTGAACGACCATGAGAAGTTCTTCAATCCTATGAAGTCAAGCCGCTTTCGGATGTCGAGCTCCAGTCCGTAGTTGTTTGCCGACTTGGCATTCTTGTAAGAGTAGATTACATCAGTGCCTCCCGACATCGTGTAAACCCATTCAATGGGAGAGTCAAAGTGCTTGTAGAACGCTGCAAGGGAAATAATCTCGCCTTTGCCCGGATACCATTCCCAGCGCAGGTCGATGTTCTGAACATAGCAGTTCTTCAAGTCGAAGTTGCCCTGAACATCACTTGCGAGGTCGAAGTCATAGTAGACCGATGGCGAAACTTCACGGAACTCCGGGCGGTTGACACTCCGTCCGTAGGCGAAGCGCAGCTGGTGCTGGCCGTTTAGCTTGTAAGTCATGTTCATCGAAGGGAAGAAATCGCCGTGGCGGTAATAGTGGCTCTTGTGGCTGACCTCATTCTGCTTAGTGTTCGATATGAGTTCCATCTCATTCCATTCATACCTCAGACCAGCCAGAATGTTCAGTCTGCCGAAGGGAAGAGTAGCCGACAGATAGCCTGCTCCGAGTTTGTTGTGACCGTCATAGTCGTTGATCTTGTTGACGTCTTCCAAGAGATAGAGCTTGTCGGCACCGAAGTTATCGCTATTGCTGAGCAATGTCGGCATGTCCATAGCCCTAAAGTTATCGGGCAGACTGTTGTTGTAGGCACTGTACCAATAGAGGAAGTTGCGGGTCTTGTATGAGCGGGTGCGGTATTCGCCATAGACTCCGGCTTTCAATTTTGGAGTCCAGGAGCCGAATGTAAACTGGTGCTCATCGTTGACCTGTGCTGATATAATGTGCTCGTCCAATGAAGTCCATTCGCGGGATATGTCATTCTGGTACAACCAGATATAACTTGAAGTATTTGATTCTTCACTTCCTTCATCGTAGAGAATATATTTCCTGCGGTCAGGCAACCTTCGGTTAGCGTAGGCATAGCCGACACTCCAGTCAAGGGCATCGCCACTGATGCTGTGCTTTCCGGTTATCTGACCTGTGTAGGTTGTCCGGCTCCGGTAGTAATATTCAGCCGACTTTTCAGGTTCTGACTGTGCGCTCGTACCTTCACGCCATGTATACCAGCTGTTCCCAATTTGGTTAAAGATGTTTTTAAACTGATATTTGTTCCGTCCGCTAGCCGAAAGCAATGTAAGGTTGAGCATTGCCCCGAGGCGGACATTGTGGTTGTATTGATTGTCGGTAGATAGTCTTAGAGGGTTTGAGCGGTCGTTGCCAACATCGTAAACACCATAGAAGTTGTTGAGCATCCTCAGATTGGTGCGGTATTCGTTGGTGTAGTTTATTGCCGCTGTCATGCCAAGCCGTGTTCCGTTGGAACCGTCCGATGATGGCAACCGCCAGCTTCGGCTCCAGTCCGCGCCCAGTTTCAAGTCGCCGAAGGGATGGGAGCGACGCACATTCCAGTCGTTCGTCAGGTGATTGTCACTCAGAGAGTACATCGTGTTGCCTCCTGTGTTCTCACCAAGAGAGTGCAATGTGGCATCTATTCCGCCATGAAGAGACCGCAGCCCGCTGTCGAATCCGAGCCAATCGGTCGATGACGACTTGGTCTGAAGAAACTCATGCATAGCCGACTGGCTGTTCCAGTTGCCACCAACATTGATGTGGAACGAGTTCTTCGTTGGTATCTCCTTGGTGTTGATTAGGATAAATCCGCCGGTGTAGTCGGCAGGATATTCGGCAGCCGGAGTCTTCACTATAGTCAGGTTGTCAATCTGACTGCTTGGAATCATGTCGAAAGAAAACGCCCGTGTGTCGGCCTCGCTGCTTGGCACTGCGCCTCCGTTAATCCAGACATTGTTGTAGCGCTGTGACAGCCCACGCACCATGACGAACTTATCGTCGATGAGGCTCACACCTGGCACACGGCGGATAACCTCACCTGCATTGCTGTCTTGCGTCCGTTGTATTTCTTGAGCCGAGACATTGCTCACTATGACGGAACTCGCACGGGTCTGTTGTATCATCGCGGCTTCTGTGTTTCGCCTTGCAACACCGGTCACAGTGACCCCGCTGAGCGTCTGTTCATCAGCCTGAAGCTCCACCCTTAATGGTTGTCCTGAGCCTTCGGGCTTCGCCTGAACTCCGTCAATATTTTGAGTCTTATAGGATATATACCTTATAAATAATGTGTATTTCTTGCCTTCCTTCAAACCGGAAAAGCTGAACTTTCCGTCAATGTCGGTAACCGTACGCTCCTTGTTACCGTCAACCTCGACGACAGCTCCGATTATAGGCTGCCCTGATAGTTTGTCAACGACCTGTCCGTTGATGTTCTGCGCCTTCGCTATTGCCGCAACAGATAGCTGTAGGGCTAAAGTTAAAGCAATCTTACTGTAAATTCTTCTCATCTGTTTTATTACCTTTTTACGATTGCAAAGGTAACGTGATGATGTTTCAGCAGGATTGCTTTAATGTTACGTCTAAGTTAAACTTGGACGAGTGGATTATTTTAGTGTGAAGTCGAACCTAAGTCCTCCGCCGGGATTGTTCTTCACCGTGATTGTTCCGCCATGCATGCGGACAGCGTTCTTGACGATGGCAAGACCCAGTCCTGTGCCTCCCATCTTTCGGCTTCTGCCCTTGTCGACACGGTAGAAACGCTCGAAGAGGCGTGGCAGATGCTCGGGCGGAACACCAATGCCGTTGTCGGAGAAGGTAAATTCATAGTCGGAGTGTTCTTTCTCCCTCCTTTTTAAGGAGGACCGGGGTGGCTCCCCCTTTAGCATTATCTTAGTCCCTTTGCCTGCATACGCAATGGCATTATCGGTCAGATTGCGGAAGATACTGTACAGCAATCCACGGTTGCCATGAATGATGATATGTTCGGGAATGTCGCACTCCATCGTCATTTCCTTCTGTTCAAGGGCAAACTGACTTTCCCTCTCAACGGTGCGGATAATGTCGGCAACATCGACATCCTCGAATGTCATCATGCCTGCTCCGTCGTCAAGGCGGTTGAGGGTCGACATGTCGTTGAGCAGTGATGTCAGCCGCTTGCTCTGTGCATAACAGCGGTTCAGGAATTGGTTGCGGGTTGCGTCGTCGACATTCGGGTTCTCAAGGATAGTTTCCAGATAGCCCTGGATGCTTGCCACAGGCGTCTTCAGTTCGTGGGCGGCATTTTGGGTGAGCTGCCGTTTCAGCACGTCCTGCTCCTTTTGCGTCTTCTGCAGTTTCAGATAGAGCTTGATGATACGCTCAGCCGTGTCGCCGAGCTCATCGTCGGAGAACCCCATCAGTTCGTCGGTCTCCAGTTTGCCGTCGTGCCCGGCACGCTGGGCGAAGTCGTTGAGTCTGGTGATATTCTTGCCGAGGCGGCTCGTGAACCTATATAATATAATGGTAAGGAGCAACATAATTCCGATGGCAAACCAAATATAATGCTGGTCGGCTTGCAGACTCTTTGCCAAGTCGACATTGTAGGGCAGGGCAGAACGGATGATGTAACCTTGGCTGGGATAGTAGGTCGCGCTGTAGAAGTAGTCCTGTTTCATCGTCGGACTGTTGCGGTCGACTGCCGACCCGTTGCCGTCTTTCAATGCCTTGACTACCTCAGGACGACCGGCATGGTTGCCCATCTTGGCGTAATCCTTGCGGACATTATCGAAGATGACGCGTCCGTCCTTGCGGATGATCGTCACCCGAAGGTCACGAATGGCGTGACGTGCTAGATAATCGGTAGTCTTGCCTTCGCCATCGTGCGTGCTGTCGGCGAGCAACGCATCGTGAAGTGTGTTGTTGAAGTCCTGCAACTTTATATTGAGCGTCTCTATCTTGTATTGCTTTTCACGGTATTGCTGGAATATAATGAATGCCACTGCAAACAGAATAAACAGTGACAGCACGCTCAGGTAAAGCCTTGTTCCTATAGAAATTCGTTTCCTCATATCCCTCTAACTCAATGTTTAACAAAGTAATTTATCTCCCCTCCTTTTAGGAGGGGCCGGGGGAAATCCTTACGCGTCAAAATAATACCCGAATCCCAGCTTCGTGTTCAGATACCCTGAGTAAGGTCCTAGCTTCTTGCGAACACGGGTTATGTTCACGTCGACGGTGCGGTCGGAGACAAGTACGTCAGTCGGCCATATATGTCGGATAAGGTCATGGCGTGAGAAAACCCGTCCCTTGTGCTCTAACAGCTCACAGATAATGCCGAATTCAGTCTTGGTGAAAGGCACTTCCAGTCCGTCGATGGAGACAGTCTTACGGTCGAGGTCGACAACGAGTCCCTTGAACTGCAGCAAGTGCTGAGGCTCTTCCTGTTCCTCCGGTTGCTGGCTGTTGGTCCTGCGAAGAACGGCACGGATGCGGAGCAGAACCTCTCGGATGGAGAATGGCTTCGAGATATAATCGTCGGCACCGAGGTTGAACCCCGTTACCTTGTCGTTCTCCGTTCCCTTTGCCGTGAGGAAAATGATTGGGATGTGCTTCGTCACCTCATTGCTGCGGAGCTTTTGTGCCACAGCAAATCCGCTCATGCCGCCCATCATGACGTCGAGCAGAATGAGCTGGTAATTCTCGGGCGACATAGCCAGTGCGTCTTCACCTGAATAGGCTACATCGACATCGTAGCCTTCGGTGGCGAGGTTGAACTTCAGAATCTCACAGAGGTCTTCCTCATCGTCAACAACAAGAATCTTTGTTTTCTTTTCTTCTTCCATTTCTAATTGCAAAGATAGTTTTTTTTAATTCCTTTTGCAAAGGAAATAATTTCTTTTTTCTTTTCTGTTTCATCGGTGTTACAATTGTGTTACAATCCATCTTGCGATGCAGTCGGGCTCTTGTTATGACGTAATTCGTTATCGCTTACATAGTAAATGGGCGTTTCTTACGTTGTAAACGGGTGTGTTTTACAAATAAAATTAATTTAAAAACTACAAGAAATTAAATTAAAAACGGATAAAAAATAATTTATTTTCATTTCTAAAAGATACCCTTTTACAACTCAATTGGGCGCTGGTTACATCGTAAATGGTCTGTGCTGACGTTGTTATTTGGCTATTGTTACGTTGTAACTTGTCGGCTATGGCTTTGTGAATGGGCTTTTATTGGTTTAAACCGTTGGCAAAAGGGCATAAAAAATGCGGGAAGCTCTCTACCCAGAGTGCTGCCCGCTTGTATTTCAGGAATCAGAGCCAAACATAATATACAACCAATAACCCTTTAAGTGGGGAATACCCCAAACGATGATGAAATTTATAGATACCCTTCAACAATCTCTTACTTGCATCGCGCAAGCTCCAGACTATACCATTTAAGATTTGAGTGTCAACTCGTTGATTCCTTACTTTCTGGCTGCAAAGATACGAATAATTTCTCATTCTTCACTTATACTTTTTCCTTCTTAGCTATACCTTTTTGCAGTTTTTGCAATTTTTAAGAAGAAAAAAGGCTTGTAATTCGCAATTTAGAACATTTTTGCACCATTGTTTGTAACGTTATTGGAATTCAATAATTGTAGAAACATTACTCTGTTTGTGATTTATTGTGTACCTTTGCACCCGAAAATTCAATATAACAATGGGTTATTTAAGTACAGACAAGAAAAAGATTACAGTAAAGACATTGTATCAGATGAAGGCTGAGCACGAGAAGATTGCGCAGCTCACTGCTTACGATTACACCACTGCCAAGCTTCTCGACGAGGCTGGCATAGACTCCATCCACGTGGGCGACTCTGCTTCGAATGTGATGGTTGGCAATGCCGATACACTGCCTATCACTGTTGATGAAATGATATTCATGGCACGCTCGGTGGCTCGTGCCTGCAACCATGCATTCGTTGTTTGCGATATGCCTTTCGGTTCTTATCAGGTGAGCCGTGAGGAAGGTGTGCGCAATGCCATCAAGATTATGAAGGAAACGGGCGTTGACGCCCTGAAGCTCGAAGGCGGCATTGAGATTCTCGATACCGTAAAGGGCATCATCGAGGCTGGTATTCCTGTTGAGGGTCATCTCGGACTAACTCCGCAGAGCATTCATAAGTTCGGCGGTTACGGTCTGCGTGCCAAGGAGAAGGCTGAGGCCGACAAGCTCCTGTCGGACGCTAAGGCTCTCGATGAGGCTGGTTGCTTCGGTATAACTCTTGAGAAGGTTCCTGCCGCTCTGGCAAAGACTGTTACAGAGAGTATCAACGGCATCACAATAGGTATTGGCGCAGGTCCTTACACTGATGGTCAGGTACTCGTCTACACCGATGCATTCGGTATGACTGAGGGCTTCAAGCCGAAGTTCCAGCGCCACTTTGCTGAGCTCGGTCAGAGTTTCAAGGACGCCACAGCAGCTTATGTCAAGGCTGTCAAGGACGTCGATTTCCCTAACGAATCCGAAAGCTATTAATGGACACCCAGAACACACCCATACACATTCGCCTTTGGCATCGTGACTTCTGGCTTCTTGCCTTAGCCAATCTTGTGCTCTCGACAGTTGTCTACATGCAGCTGTCAACACTCGCTAATGCCATAAGTGCTGATGGTGGCGACGGACTGAGCAATGTTGCCCAGGGCGCCATCGTGGGGGTGTACGGACTGGGAATATTTATTCTCGGTCCTTACTGCCATTACCTTGTGCAGCGATTCCCACGCAAGCGGGTGTGCCAGTTTGCCATTGTCGCTATGGCGCTTATCTCTGTTCTGATGCATTTCGTCACGGCAAAGCTGGCAAGCTATCCGCTGTTCATCACGGGCGTGGTGGGTATGTTCTGGTTTGGTGCTTTCTTCGGACTGGCACAGATGGTTCTCTCGAGCACGCTGGTTATCGATGTCACTGAATCGACTCAGCGCACTGAGGCCAACTATGCGTCGGCGTGGTTCCGCCGTTTCGGCATTGCCATCGGTCCGATACTCACTATCCTCTGTCCTGTACATTGTATTATTGAGCCGGTCTGCATATACTTTTATATCGCGGCATTGGTACTGTTGTTCTTCGTCCATATACCTTTCAAGACTCCCGACGACGATACCCGTGTCTTTGGACTCGACCGCTTCTTGATGTCCCAGGGCTTTGTCCTCACTATCACCCTCCTGCCTATAACCGTCATACTGGGTATGTCGGCATCTATGGCATTCCATAATGTCGTGTTCTTCTATCAGCTGGCACTGGGCTTTGTGATAGCCTTCCTTGCTGAGAAGTTCGTCTTTGCCAATGCAGATTTGGAGAGTGAGTTCGTCAGTGGGGCATTCCTTATCATTGCCGCTCTGTTGCTTTATCTCACACGAAGCGGAATGCCGATGGTCGAGCACCTGTCGCCTTGCCTGATAGGCATCGGCTCCGGACTCATCGGAAGCCGAATGCTACTCTTCTTCATCAAGCTGGCGCATCACTGTCAGCGTGGAACGGCACAGAGCTCTTTCTTCCTCTCCTGGGAGTTTGGCTTTGCCATAGGACTCTTCCTCACCGGCTGGCTAGTCGACTACAAGCTCCTTGATACCATCGGGCTTGTACTTGCCATCGCTGCAATACTTGTTTACCATTTCTTCACCCACCCCTGGTATATGAGGCACAAGAGCCGATGATCTCTTATAGGCCTAATATGCCTACTATGCCTAATAAGCCTATTATGCCTATTATGCCTAATAAGCCTATTATGCCTATTTCGCTTATTATGCCTACTTCGCCCATTATGCCCATCATGCCTAAAAAACTAAAACTAATGAAACAAAAACTTCTTTTCCTCATCCTCATCTTCCTCCCATTGTTCTCAATGGCTCAGCAGTACACCAACTCCTACTCCAAGGCAGAGTTCAAGTCCGCCACCAAGTGGGCTAAGCACAACGCCCCATGGACCAAGAACTTCACCAAGGGCAAGCCCAACCTCGTCAACATGGTTGACTTCCAGAAGCAGTACACCAAGAACAAGGCTCAGTGGGACGCTCTCTTCGAGTGGCTCCAGAAGACCGACCTGCTTGCTCTCACCAAGGGCAAGCACGATATTCCTGGCACCACTCTTACAGCCTCTGTTCAGGACGATACCAATAAGCCAATAGCTGAGCGTAGTTCCGAGAGTCACCGCAGGAAGATTGACTTCCAGTTTGTTGTCAGCGGAACCGAGGGCTTTGTCCTCCTCGACCATACCGATGCAGCTACAAAGCAAAACTGCGAATACAATGATAAGAAGGACGTTATCCACTATGATTATGACCCGTCGAAGGCTCTTATCAATGAGACTCCGTTTCCACGGTTCAACATCTTCTTCCCCGGCGATTGGCATGTAGCAAAAGTGCTGACCTCAAAGAAAGACCAGCACTTCCGTGTCATTGTTGTCAAAATGGATTATGTAGATTGATTCGTTAGAGCATACTCTGTTCCTTCTACTCCATGAATTTCTTTGCTGAACGGAGCTGATGGCGCATGACGCTGAGCAGCTGTTGTGACTCCTGCAGGAGGTTAAGGTAAACCATATCGACATGCAGATTGTGGTTGTCCTTGGCTGTTTGCATCCGGTTGAGGTGTGTCTTGCGGATAACGGAAAGCTGGTCTTTGCAGACATCAGCCTCGGCAAGTATGCTTCGATACTGGTCATAACGGCTTGTCGAAATCTCATTGCCACTCATCGTCATCAGGTCGTTGACGGTTCGGCGAACTGGTTCATACTCCTTGATGTATTCTTCCGGCACAGGATTGAAGTTGTTTTCTATGTGTTCCTTTATTGGTGCCAACATTCGACGGAGGGTATATACATATTGCTGGTCGCTGTTTATTCCCACATGAAACCACGTATTACGCTCAATAGCAATCTCTTGCGGAGCCTTTTTTAGTCCGAGAAGTTCCTGACGACGAACCTTCTTCAGAGCAGGCAATGCCTTACGCAGTACTTTGTCACACCGGCGAAGTTCCTTGACGCTACGGCTATTGAATCCATCTAGAATCCCATTATATTGCTCAAGGGCAAACTTACAAGTGTTGCTCTGAGTATCGCGGACATTCTTCCTGAGCATTTCCCATACTATATCCGGATCACGTGTGCGCATCATCAGTCTGAAACTGTCGTCGCTCTCTTTCTCCTGAGCCTTTTTTCGCTTATACTGTTGGTTGCTCCTCCACAGAAGGAACACCACAAGAACCATGAAAGCTCCTTGAGCAACGAATCCTCCGAACCACATTATCAGACAGACAACTGCGCAGGTCAGGAATGCCACTCCGGCTGTGATGAACCATCCGCCAATGACGCTCAGCACTCCGGTAACACGGAAGACTGCACTCTCCCGGCTCCAGGCACGATCGGCAAGACTCGAGCCCATTGCCACCATGAACGTTACGTAGGTTGTTGATAATGGCAGACCATGGTTTGTTCCGAAAGTAATGAGCATTGAAGCTACAACAAGGTTTACTGCCGCACGGACAACATCGAAAGCAGCCTTATCGTCGACGAGCTCTACCTCATTGGCATTGAAACGGCTGTTTATCCATTTTCGGGCTCCTACTGGGATGATATGAGCTGTCCATTCAGCAATATTCTGTGAGAAACGAACAATGGCACGGGCTGCGCGGCTGGAGCCAAACATCTCATCGCCTTCATCCTGACGTGAAAGGTCAACACTCGTCTTGATAACGTTCTGTGCCTTCTTCGATGTTGCCATGGCTATAATCATAATCACTCCGGCAGCAAGAAGATAAATTGGTGGAGTCTTGGCACTTGACATCAGCGAGTTCATCATGAAGTGGTCGGCTCCTATTCCATGAGCATTGGCTTGAAAGTCCTGATAGGAATCGAGCCCTGCAAGCGGTACTCCGATGAAGTTCACAAGGTCGTTTCCTGCGAACGACATTGCCAAGGCAAATGTTCCCATCAGTACAACAAAGCTGAAGATATTTACCTTTAGCAAGTGGAGAATCTCCATCACTATTGTTGATATAATAAAGGTATAGAGCAATAGCAGGTTTGTATTGTCATTGATGTATTGCCTTGCTGTCTCAGGAATATACGGACTCTTCCCTAATCCCTTCATGAAAATAAAATAGGCTAGGGCAGTGAAGGCTATACCTCCGAATATCGCTATCGTCCAGCGGCTGTGTTTCTGGTAGTTGAAGGTAAATACCACACGGCTAATCCACATCACCACTATACCCACGATGAATGATATTCCCACCGAGACGAATATCGCTATGATTACTTTCAGTGCTTGATTGGAGTTGAGAAGTTCGCTATAGCCAAGGCTACTGTCGGATGCAACCATCAGGAAGGCAAGCATGAATGTGCCTCCTAGAAGTTCGAAAACAAGCGAAACGGTTGTCGATGTAGGCATTCCGAGAGTGTTGAATATATCAAGCACAATCACGTCGGTCACCATCACGGCGAGGAATATCGTCATCACCTGATGGAATGAATAATGGTCAGGCATCATTATTCCGTGTCGTGCCACGTCCATCATTCCCGTTGAGAGCACCGCTCCAAGCACCACTCCTACTGAAGCGATTATTAAAACCGTTCTGAATTTTGCTACTCGGGCACCTACTGCCGACTGAAGAAAATTGACTGCGTCGTTGCTTACTCCCACGAAGAGGTCAAATACCGCCAGGCAGAGCAAGAAAACTACAATGCAAAGATAAATTGTTTCCATAAGGACTACACAATTGTTGTTATTGTTATCTGTTGCAAAATTATCAATGGCATGTTACAACCACCTTACACAGATGTTACAATCGTGTTAAAATCCTTGGCTTAACGGCATGAAAAAGGGCATTCCCGCATGTCACGACTGACATGATAAGGGAATGCCCGAAACGTAATGATAGGAAATTACTATTTCTTATTATTCCTTGTTTATGAACTTATCAACCTTTTCGGCAGCATCACGACCGCTTGCCATAGCGCGGACAACAAGGCTTGCACCATTGGCAGCATCGCCTGCTACGAATACATTCTCAGGGAACTCAGGCTGCTTTGGACGGAGAAATCCCATGGCGAGAAGAACCATCTGGGCCTTGATAACCTCCGGCTCACCTGCTTCAACCATGATAGGACGACCGCCTTCAGGATTCGGCTTCCAGTCGATTGGCTGAACCTTAACGCCTGTCAGCTTGCCGTTCTTACCGAGGAACTCCAGTGAATTGATGTTCCAACGGCGGATACAACCTTCCTCGTGACTTGAAGTCGTCTTCAAAGTGCGAGGCCAGTTAGGCCACGGATTCTTTGGATCATCAGGTCCTACTGGCGGCTTCGGCATAATTTCAATCTGCGTTACGCTCTTTGAACCCTGACGGTGAGCCGTTCCGATACAGTCGGAACCGGTATCACCACCACCGATAACGAGTACGTCCTTGCCTTTGGCGTTGACGAGCTGGTCCTTTGGAATATCCTCACCGGCAAGCACGCGGTTCTGCTGTGACAGCATTTCGAGGGCAAAGTAAACTCCGTCGAGCTCACGTCCCGGAATCTTCAGGTCACGAGCCTCAGGTGTTCCGGTGCAGACAACAACTGCATCATACTCCTTTGACAGCTGTTCGAAGGTTACAATCTTGTCCTTTCCGAGTGTCGGATCATTCTGAATCGGGTTAACGCTGTCCTTGTCGCTGACCACATGAGTGCCATATTGGAACTCTATTCCCTCGGCAATGAGCTGGTTAAGACGGCGGTCGATAACTTCCTTGTTTAGTTTAAAGTTAGGAATTCCGTAACGAAGCAGGCCACCGGCGTTCTCGCGGGCATCATAAACCGTTACCTTATATCCCTTATGGTTAAGGCGATTTGCTGTTACAAGACCCGAAGGCCCGGCACCAACAACAGCCACCTTATGGCCGTTGCGCTCAGGAATCTCAACCTTAATGTAGTCCTCTTCCCATGCGTGCTCACAGATTGCAGCCTCGTCCTCACGGTTTGTTGTAGGCTCGTGCTCCATGAGGTTCAGCACACAAGCCTTCTCACAGAGTGCAGGACAGATACGTCCAGTGAACTCCGGGAAGTCGTTGGTAGCGTTCAGAAGCTCATAAGCCAGCTTCCAGTCACCTTTATATAATGCATCATTCCACTCTGGTGGCTTATTGCCCAGTGGACAAGCCCAGTGGCAGAATGGCACACCGCAATCCATACAGCGGCTTGCTTGTATTCGGCGGTCGTTCTGGTTCAGCGTCTGCTCCACCTCGCCGAAATCGTGGATGCGGTCTCGTATAGGCCTATATCCGGCCTCTTTGCGTTCTATTGTCAGAAATGCTTTTGGATTACCCATGATGTTAAAGGTAAAAAAGTAAAAAGGTAGAAAGGTAAAAAATACTGCTAACCATTGATAAATGGCTCATCTGATTAAACCTTCTGAACCTAAAATTACTTTGTTCTCTATTCTTTGTTATTTATGAGAAATACTCTAATTGACTCTGAGAGATTGACTATTAAGTGAATTTGGTGAGGGGTAAAGAAGTAAAAGGATTATCGGCACGAGCCCTTTTACCTTTTTACTTTTTTACCCTTTTACCTTTCTCTTAGTAGTCTCGCTGCATGTCAGCAATCTTCTGCTGAAGCTTGCGAACCTGCTCCTCTTGCAGCACACGCTTGTACTCAATAGGTACAACCTGAATGAAGTCCTCAACGTAGTGATTCCAGTCGTCGAGCATTGTGCGGGCAAGCTTAGAACCAGTGTAGAGGTAGTGCTGGCGAATGAGTTCATGAAGCTCCTTGCGGTAGCTGGCTTCCTCGACAAGGTTTATCTCAACCATATCCATGTTACAGAAGTAGTCGAAGTTGTGCTTGCGGTCCCAGACGTAGGCTACACCACCGGACATACCGGCTGCAAAGTTGCGTCCTGTCTCACCGAGTACTACCACACGACCGCCGGTCATGTACTCGCAGCAATGGTCGCCGGCACCTTCGATAACGGCAATGGCTCCAGAGTTACGTACTGCGAATCGCTCGCCAACCTTTCCGTTGACATAGAGCTCACCACTTGTAGCACCATAGAGACCTGTGTTTCCTGCGATGATGTTGTCCTCGGCTGCGAAGTTAGAGCGGATAGGAGGCAGAATCGATACACGTCCACCCGACAGACCCTTAGCGAAGTAGTCGTTGCTGTCGCCTTCGAGCTTGAAGTCCACTCCCTTGACAAGGAATGCCCCGAAGCTCTGTCCTGCCGAGCCCTTGAACTTCACGTTAATAGAGCACTCACGTGGAGCCGTGTATGGCTTGCCTGCCGCCTGGGCATCGTGTTGCTTCTGTCGTTCAGCCGAGCGCTTAGTCTCTATATAGCCTGAGAGCATTGTACCGACGGCACGGTTGGTGTTGCGGATACTGTAGTCGAGGTCGATCTCGCCACCCTGCTCGATAGCATTTGCCGAAGCCTTAATCATCTGCTCGTCGAGAATGCCGTTGAGCTCATGGTCTTGAGTCTTTGTGCAATAATAAGAAGTGTCGCCGGTCTCCTGATGAAGCAAATTAGAGAAGTCGAGAGAGTTCCACTTGTCGATTGTCGACTCGCTCCAGTGCTTTGCTGCATCCTCAGGGAGAGGCTTACGGGTAATCAGTTCAGTGTGTCCGATAATGTCGTTGAACTTCTTGAATCCCATCTGAGCAAGGTACTCACGAACCTCACGTGCAAGGAATGTGAAGAAGTTGATGACGTAATGGTAGTCGCCACGGAAGTGCGCACGCAGTTTCGGATCCTGTGTAGCCACACCCATAGGACATGTATTGGCTGAGCACTTACGCATCATGACACAACCGAGGGTAATCAATGCTGCTGTACCGAAACCGAACTCTTCGGCTCCGAGCAGAGCCATCATTATAACGTCACGACCGGTCTTAAGCTGTCCATCGACCTGCAGACGAACGAGCGAACGGAGTCCGTTCTTTACAAGAGTCTGCTGAGTCTCAGCGATACCAATCTCAGGCGAAATACCGGCAAAGCGCATAGAAGATGCAGGGCTTGCACCAGTTCCACCCTCGGCGCCGGAGATAACTATAAGGTCAGCCTTTGCCTTTACAACTCCGGCTGCGATGGTTCCAACTCCGCTCTCAGCAACAAGCTTTACGCTGATGGCAGCGCGTGGGTTGACATTCTTGAGGTCGAAGATGAGCTGTTTCAGATCCTCTATAGAGTAAATGTCGTGATGAGGCGGTGGCGAAATCAGAGATATTCCAGGAATAGAGTGACGGGTCTTGGCGATAATCTCATTGACCTTGAAGCCCGGAAGCTGACCACCCTCACCGGGTTTTGCACCCTGGGCGACCTTAATCTGAATCTCCTCAGCGTTAGTGAGATATTCTGTTGTGACACCGAAACGACCGGAAGCCACCTGCTTAGTCTTACTTGACAGACTGATACCATCGTGCTTTGTATAGTAGCGCTCGCTGTCCTCACCACCTTCACCAGTGTTCGAACGTGCACCGAGGTAGTTCATAGCGAGTGCCAGAGCCTCATGGGCTTCGGCTGACAGGGCACCGAATGACATTGCGCCAGTGACGAAGTGCTTGACGATGCTCTCCTCCGACTCAACTTCATTGATGTCGATAGGGTTGCGCTTGAAGTCAAGGAAGTCACGGATGAATATCGGCTCATCCTTCTGGTCAGCCAGTGCTGTGTATTTCTTGAAGAGGTTGTAGTCGCCCTTTAGTGTGGCGAGCTGCAATGTTGCGATAGTCTCCGGGTTCCAAGCATGCTTGATGCCGTCCTTGCGCCAGTGGAACTGACCAAGTGCAGGCAGGAAGACAAACTTGTGACCGCTAACCTCTTCCTCCTTTTCTATTCCGTAGGCCTCGTCATGCAGTTTGATGGCATCACGGGCGATGGCCTTCAATCCAATACCGCCAATTGTTGAAGTCTCGGTCCCGAAGTAAGTCTTAAGCAGGCTCTCCGACAGACCAACAGCCTCGAATATCTTTGCGCCACGGTAAGAACGGATGGTAGAGATACCCATCTTTGCCATAATCTTGAACAATCCCTTCTTCAAGGCATTGATGTAATTGGCCTCGGCAGTAGCGTAATTTTCCTGAATCTTGCCACGCTTTACAAGGTCGTTGAGGATGGCGTAAGTCATATACGGGCAGAGAGCCGATGCTCCATAACCGAGAAGCAGTGCGGCGTGCATAACCTCACGAATCTCGCCCGACTCAACGATAAGGGCAGTCTGTACACGCTTTCCTACGGAAATGAGGTAGTGGTGGACGGCACTCACTGCAAGCAATGATGGGATAGCTGCGTGCTCCTCATCAACGGCACGGTCGGTAAGGATAATGTAGTTGTATCCTTCGTCGACGCTGTGCTCAGCCTCATGGCAGAGATTCTCCAGTGCCTCGTGAAGTCCTTCCTCGCCCTTGCTAACCTCGAAGACGATAGGCAACTTGATAGTGTTGAATCCCTTATATCGGATGTTACAAAGAATATCGAGCTGAGTATTCGTCAGAATCGGGTGTGGTAGACGCACCATCTTACAGTTGCTCTCGTTAGGGTTCAGAATTCCGGTGCCAACACGACCGATATATTCAGTCAGACTCATCACGAGGTTCTCACGGATAGAGTCGATGGCAGGGTTCGTAACCTGAGCGAACTGCTGGCGGAAGTAGTTGAAGAATATCTGTGGACGGTCGGACAGTACAGCCAGTGGAGTATCGTTACCCATTGAAGCAGTAGGCTCCTGACCTTTGAGTGCCATTGGAATGATGGTGTCGGCAATATCCTCCTCGCCGAAACCGAAACCAACCTCCTTGCGGAGCAGATGGTCGACGCTGTTCTCGACCTTACGTCCTGACTTCAGCTTCTCCAGCTGAATGCGGTTGGTCGACAGCCACTGACGATAAGGATGCTCGTGGGCAAGACGGTCCTTAATCTCACCATCATAGTAAATCTTTCCTTCCTGAGTATCTACAAGCAGAATCTTACCCGGTTGCAGACGTCCCTTCTCGGCAATCTCTGTCGGGTCGAAGTCCATAACACCAACCTCAGAGGCGACAACCATCGTGTCGTTCTTGGTGATGGTGTAACGAGCCGGACGCAGACCATTACGGTCGAGCATACCACCGGCAAAGCGTCCGTCGGAGAACAGCAATGCGGCAGGTCCGTCCCATGGCTCCATCAAAATAGAATGATACTCATAGAACGCCTTTAAGTCCTCGGAAATAGGGTTCTTGTCGTTGAAACTCTCAGGAATCATGATAGCCATTGCCTGTGGCAGTGACAGTCCGCTCATGACGAAGAACTCGAACACATTGTCGAGACTTGCCGAGTCGGACATGTTCGGCTGAACGATAGGCGAAATCTGGCGGATGTCGCCGAGAGCCTCCGATGAGAGCACCGACTCACGAGCCTTCATCCATCCGCGGTTACCACGGATAGTGTTTATCTCGCCATTGTGGGCGAGCATGCGGAACGGCTGAGCCAGACTCCATGTCGGGAATGTATTTGTTGAGAAACGGCTGTGTACGATAGCCAGACCTGATGTGAAGTAGTTGTTGGTCAGGTCGGGGTAGTACTGACGCAGCTGCAGACTGGAGAGCATACCCTTGTAGACTATGCTCTTGCTCGACAGTGAGCAGATGTAGAAGTCCTTGTCCTTGACACGGCGCTCAATCTTCTTCCTTATTATATATAAGGTGCGCTCGAATGTCGGTACCTTGTCGTCAGTAACTCCGGTAATGAACACTTGCTTGATGTCAGGCTCTGATGCCAGAGCGGCCTCGCCGAGGCAGTCAGGATTTGTAGGGACTGTGCGCAGGTGGGTCAGCGAAAGCCCTTCGCGCTCAATCTCTTCAATCATTATAGACAGAATCTCTTGCTGGCGTTTTGCGTCCTTAGGCAAGAAAACAAGTCCTGTACCGTATTTGCCCTTTTCCGGCACCGGAATACCCTGAAGCAATATGAACTCATGCGGAATTTGGAGCAGGATGCCGGCACCGTCGCCGGTCTTTCCATCAGCACCCTCGGCACCACGGTGACGAAGATTCTCAAGAACCTTCAGCGCGTTGTCGACTAGTTCGTGGCTCTTGTTGCCATGAATGTTGACCACCATGCCAACGCCACACGCATCATGTTCATACGCGGGATTATACAATCCATTTCCCATATTTTGTTCGCAATTAATAAATAATAAAGTGTATTTCCTATCAATCTGATTGCAAAAGTACAATTTTTCTTTCAATTTGCGTTATGGCGTTATATGCTTTAATCTTATTTTCGGACTAAAATAACAATCTGTAAGTTCTATATGCTTACACTCTTAAACTATAACGTATATATCAGACCCTTAAAACTAACAGATTGTTATTAATTCAAAAATTATTCCTTTTATATTTGTTTATACCAATAAAAAATAGTACCTTTGCACTCGCAAAAACAAAACGGGTGGTTTCCAGAGTGGCCAAATGGGGCAGACTGTAAATCTGCTGCTTCTAGCTTCGGTGGTTCGAATCCATCACCACCCACTTCCTTCCGGTCTTACTTGATTTTTGTTGTAAGACCAACAATAATCACAAATATATTTTATTTTAAGGATTAACGTAGTTGGTATTATTATCTATAATGTCAATTATTTTGGCTTTTGCGTGTTTTTTACAGAGTAAATAGTTCTTACCCTGTAAATAGCTGTTATACAATTGGTTATAAAAGAGTACCAAAATACGGTCTAATTGATACCCAATTAGAACATAAAAGATACCCGATTAGAACGTAAAACGGTAACTTTTACATCCTAATCGGGTATCTTTTACGAAATTGCCAATATCGGTTTCCGCCGATGTAAATAATTAATCAACTCCAGACGGTTGTTACATCAGCTCGGAATAGTCCTTTATTACCTTGTCGCAGTATGGCGCGATGGACTCTGCGCTGTTCGTGGTGGCGAGTCCGATGACATACGCTCCACTGGCACGACCGGATTTCAATCCGTTGAAACTGTCCTCGAAGACGGTGCAATCCTTGGCGTCGAAGCCAAAGCGGGCGGCTGCCTTGAGGTAGCAATCAGGTGAAGGCTTACTCTCGGAGAAGTCCTCACTGGTGAGGATGGCGTCGAAATATTCCTTCACCTCCGGACGCTGCTCATACACTGCCTGCATCTTCATCTTGTTCGAACTGGTCACGATGGCTGTCTTCACGCCTTCCTTATGCAGTTCCTTCACATAGTCGACGAAGCCGGGAATGTAGTTAAATTGCATCTTCGTTTCAAACTCGTCGAGCCGACGGGTAATCTTTGCCTGCTCCTCGGGCTTGTCGGCAAAGTACTTGTCGTAAATCTGAACGAGTGTCGAGCCCTTGATCTTGTCTGCCAAATGGTCGTTACCTGGATAATATTCATCGAAGATTCCGCCCCAGAAGATGGTGTACTGCGGCTCTGTGTTGAACACCACACCATCGAGGTCGAATAATGCTGCTTTCATCTTTTTACCTTATTTATTATAATTCGGGGTGCAAAGTTACGAATTTTATTTGTAACTTTGCGCTCAATGTAGTTTTGTTAACGACAGCTATCGGTTTGTAGCTGTAATATATTGATTTTTAACTGAATGGAAGAAATTCTGAAATATTTCCCCAGTCTGACCGAGACTCAGCGCAAGCAACTGGAACAGCTTGATGCCCTCTACCGTGATTGGAACTCGAAGATAAACGTCATTTCACGCAAGGACATCGACAACCTGTATCTCCACCACGTGCTCCATTCGCTTGCCATTGCCAAGTTCACGCAGTTCAAGGCAGGCGCACGAGTCCTCGATTTCGGTACCGGTGGCGGTTTCCCGGGCATTCCATTGGCTATCATGTTCCCTGATGTTCAGTTCAAGCTCATCGACCGCACGGCAAAGAAAATCCGCGTGACCAATGAGGTGGCTCAGGCTATTGGTCTGAAGAACGTCGTTGCCGAGCAGAAGAGTGGGGAAGAAGAGAAGGGAAAGTACGACTTCGTGGTCTCGCGTGCCGTCATGCCTCTGCCGGAGTTGATTAAGATTGTCCGTAAGAACATTGCCAAGGATAGCCGGAACTCCATCGAGAATGGCGTGATTGTGCTAAAAGGCGGTGACATCAAGGACGAGATAAAGCCTTTCAGCCATATCGTTGAGGTTGATGAGATCAGCCAGTGGTTCACTGAGGACTGGTTCCAAGAGAAGTATGTCATTTACATACCGATTTAACAAAAGAAACAATGCTGAATATACAAAGATTTGTTTGCAATATGATTCGGGAGAATTGCTATGTCGTCAGCGATTCAACCAACGAGTGCGTCATTATTGATTGTGGCGCATATTATGAAGAGGAACGTCGTGCCATTGTCGACTATATCCGCAACAACAAGCTTGTGCCTAAGCACTTGCTATGCACTCACGGACATGTCGACCATAACTTTGGCGACAATACAATCTATGACGAGTTCGGACTGAAGCCGGAGGCTGGTGCCGGTGACGAGGGATTCATGAACGACTTGAAGGGTCAGGCTGAGAAGATGTTCAACGTTACCATTGATTATGACTTCCCGCCTGTCGGTCACTATTTCGAGAGAGATGAGGTAATTTCCTTCGGCGAGCATAAGTTCCAGACTATTCCGTGTCCGGGTCATTCTCCCGGTGGCATAACATTCTACTGCCCCGAAGAGAAAGTTGCCTTCACCGGCGATACCCTTTTCCGCGACAGCATTGGGCGTACCGACTTCGATGGCGGTTCGATGTTCATGATAATAAACAGTCTCCGTGAGCTTGCCCAGTTGCCCGACGATACCCGTGTGCTGCCCGGTCATGGTGGTGAGACAACCATCGGCAATGAGCTTGCACATAACCCATATATGGACAGATAATGGCTAAAGGGGAAAAAATCATCCTCGGCATTGACCCTGGCACGAATGTCATGGGCTATGGGGTATTGAAGGTTACCGGCAACAAGGCGCAGCTGGTCGTGATGGGAGTCATTGACATGCGCAGGCAGCATGACCCATACCTGAAACTTGGAAAGATTTTCGAGCGTGTGACGGGGATCATTGATGAGTATCTGCCCGATGAGATGGCTATTGAGGCTCCGTTCTTCGGAAAGAATGTCCAGTCGATGTTGAAGCTCGGCAGGGCACAGGGAGTCGCCATTGCGGCGGCTATCCATCACAATGTGCCGATACATGAGTATGCTCCGCTGAAGATAAAGATGGCAATCACTGGCAATGGCTCGGCGTCGAAGGAACAGGTGGCTGGAATGTTGCAACGCCTTCTCAATCTTCGTGACGACCAGAAACCGCATTTCCTCGATGCCACTGATGCGCTTGCCGCAGCATATTGTCATTTCCTGGAGTCGAGCCGACCACAGACCACGGCACGGCATTATGGCAGTTGGAAGGACTTTGCGATAAAGAACAAAGATAAAATCCACGGAGCGGTTGATACAAAATCAAAAATTTAAAATTCAAAATTATGACTACAACACAAGCTATAATACGGATACAGAATGGCGTTTGCCGAATGCCTAAGTGGCGGATGGCAGAGCCTGTTAACTTTGAGACCCTTGATGGCGAGCACGTTGCCATCGTCGGTCCGAATGGCGGTGGTAAGTCGATGCTTGCCGATATTATCGTAGGGCGGCATCCGCTGCTCATGCACGACCCTGAGTATAACTTCTCGCCAAGTACGAAGAAGCTTGTGAGTGACAACATTAAGTATATTACTTTCCGTGATACATACGGAGGTGACAATGATAAGACCTACTATCTTCAGCAACGCTGGAATCAGATGGAGATTGATGAGAGTACTCCGACGGCTGGCGATAAGCTCGAAGAGGCTTTCAACATGGCTGGTGAGGATACACCTGAGCGCCGTGAGCTGCAACAGCATATCTATGATTTGTTCAATATGCGGTCGTTGCTCGACAAGTACATTATATTATTGTCCAGCGGAGAGCTCCGTAAGTTCAAGCTTGCCACAGCTTTGTTTGCCGACCCGCGGGTGCTTATAATGGACAATCCGTTCATTGGTCTTGATGCCGAGACACGTGACCAGTTGAAGGTTCTCCTCACGACACTTGCCAATGAGCGCAACTTGCAGATTATTCTTATCCTCTCGAAGACCGATGATATTCCTGACTTCATTACTCATGTAGTCGAGGTGAAGGACATGAAGGTGTATCCAAAGGTTACGTTGAAAGAGTATCTTGATAGCCGTGAGCCTGTTCCTGCACATATATTGAGTGACGAGAATGCTAAGCAGATTATCGACCTGCCATACAACAATGACGACTATGATGTCGATGAGGTGGTGAAGATGAACCATGTGAGTATTGTCTATGGTAAGCGAACGATATTGAAGTCGCTCGACTGGACGGTGCACAATGGCGAGCATTGGGCTTTAAGTGGACAGAACGGCGCTGGTAAGTCGACACTCCTGAGCCTTGTCTGTGCTGATAATCCGCAGTCTTATGCTTGTGACATTACCCTTTTCGGACGCCAGCGTGGTACCGGTGAGAGCATCTGGGACATAAAGAAACACATTGGTTATGTGTCTCCGGAAATGCACCGTGCCTATCATCGTGATATGCCTGCAATCAATGTTGTTGCCAGTGGACTGAAAGATTCGGTCGGACTGTATGTCAAACCGACGGGCGATGATATTGAGCGTTGTAAGTTTTGGATGGATGTCTTCGGACTAGAGGGCAAGGAGACGGCTCCGTTCCTTGAGATTTCAAGTGGTGAACAGCGTCTTGTCTTGCTTGCCCGTGCCTTTGTCAAGGACCCTGAACTCATCATCCTCGATGAGCCTTTGCATGGTCTTGACAACCGTAACCGCCGACTTGTGAAGGATGTCATCGACACTTTCTGCAAGCGAAGGAACAAGACTCTCATCATGGTTTCCCACTATCGTGAGGAATATCCATCATGTATTGACCATGAGATGAAGCTCATTAAGCATTGATTTTATAACTATAAAAGAATAATTGTAATATGAAGAAGATTTTTGCTTTGCTGCTATTGGCTTGCATGGCTGTTACAATGAATGCACAAGAAAACCAGGAACGTGTATTCAAACAGATATATGACAAAGCGTTTAAGACCGCCAATGACCCGAAAGAGCCTATGAGTACACGTAAGGCGGCTGCCTTCCGTGCCGATGCCGTGAACTATTTAAGCAATAAAACGCTGACTGTCATGACTGATACAACAAGGCATCTTACTGGTGCTGAGGTCGCTTCCATCAATAATCAGCTCGACTCTATGGCTTATTTTATGTACGACTACGTGAATCTTTTTAACAAGGAATATTCGCGTGCCAAGACAAAGAAAGACAAGCAGAGTGTACTTAAATTGTTCCGTGAGGTAAGTATCAATAATCCACTGTACAATGACCCTGACCGACAGTTGGTTCTTTCTTATTATAATAGGGAGGATTTCCTGACTCAATTCTCTCTCGATACCGATTGGGTCAAGGCTGTTGCAGAAGTTAAGGAACGTCTGAAAAACAGGTGATAAAAAGACATGTTGCTATTGTCGGGAATGTTTGCCCGCACAGCTGTTTTGCAGGATGATTTTTAATTTAATTTGAAAAATATTTGAAAAAAATACTGAAATAATTTGCTGGAATCAATTAATTCAGTATCTTTGCAATAGTTATCCTGAAAACAATCTTTTTACCTTAAAACAGACTAATACCTATTGAATTAAAAAAAGCGGCAACCGTGATGGTTCCCGCTTTTTTTAATGTATCTCAAATTTGTTTTACTTGTATCTTTTTACTTGTATCTTAAATTTGTTTTACTTGTATCTTAAATTTGTTTTACTTGTATCTTAAATTTGTTTTACTTGTATCTTAAATTTGTTTTACTTGTATTTCAAATTTATCGATATAAAAGTCTTGAATTTGATTGATTATGTTTCAAGTTTAACCTTTCTGAAGCCAGATTATTCAAATGTGAGCTTGTCGGAACCGGCTGGCTTATCAACCTTAATGGTATCGCCAAACTTTATCTCACCTGAAAGGATACGCTCGCAGACTCCGTCTTCGATGTAAGACTGGATGGCACGCTTCAATGGACGTGCTCCAAACTGAACATCATAGCCCTTTGTTGCGACGAACTCCTTGGCTGTATCTGATACTTCAAGGTTGTAGCCGAGCTCTCCAATGCGCTTGTACAGACCTCTAAGCTCTATGTTGATAATCTTCTTGATAGCGTTAAGGTCAAGCTGGTCGAAGGTGATTATCTCGTCAAGACGGTTCAGAAACTCTGGTGCAAACTGCCTGCTGAGGCTCTTCTGGATAATGCTTCGAGCGTATTCCTTGTCTTTATCGTCGTGAGAAAGTCCGCTGGCATTGCCTGCTGTGAATCCAACTCCACGACCAAACTCCTTCAACTGGCGTGTACCGGCATTCGAAGTCATGATTATAACTGTGTTACGGAAGTCGACAAGGCGTCCGTTTCCATCAGTGAGTCGGCCTTCATCGAGTACTTGCAACAGTAGATTGAAGACGTTTCCGTGGGCTTTCTCAATCTCATCAAGCAGAACGATGGAGTAAGGATGACGCCGAACTTGTTCTGTCAGCTGTCCACCTTCCTCATAACCGACGTATCCTGGAGGCGCACCGATGAGCCGAGAGGTGTTGAAACTCTCTGTATACTCACTCATATCGATACGGATGAGGTTGTCGGCAGAGCCAAACATATACTCGGCGAGCTTCTTGGCAAGGTATGTCTTACCTACTCCTGTAGGACCAAGGAACATGAATGCGCCTATCGGATGGTTAGGATCACGCAGTCCGACACGGTTCCTCTGGATGGCTTTTACCATCTTGTCGATAGCCGGGTCTTGTGCAATGACTTCCTTTTTGAGGCTTGCCGCCATATCACGGAGGCGTATTCCTTCGGCTTGCTGCATTCTTTGAACAGGCACACCGGTCATCATTGAGACTACTTGAGCTACCTCGTCTTCGCCTATTTCGGTGCGGGCGCTGTCCTCGCCTTTCTCCCATTTAAGTTGCATGGAAGCAAGACTGTTCTCCAGTTCAGCCTGACGGTCACGATAACTGGCTGCAAGTTCGAAGTTCTGATGGGACACAGCAGTAACCTTCTTAGCCTTAACGTCCTCTAGTTCCTTCTCTGTATCGACAATCTCTTGCGGTACTTCGTCGTGTTGCAGATGGACTCTTGAACCCACTTCGTCCATTGCGTCGATAGCCTTATCAGGGAAGTAACGGTCAGTTATATACCTGTCGGTGAACTTCACACAGGCATTCAATGCCTCATCGGTGTAGCGGACATGGTGATGATCCTCATAACGTCCCTTGATGTTCTGCAGAATCTGCAATGTCTCTTCAGCCGTTGTAGGCTCAACGAGCACCTTCTGGAAACGACGCTCCAGCGCTCCGTCTTTCTCAATAGAGTTACGGTATTCATCAAGAGTAGTCGCACCGATGCACTGTATGGTTCCACGGGCAAGTGCAGGCTTCAATATGTTGGCTGCATCCATAGAGCCCGGAGTACTTCCGGCACCAATGATTGTGTGTATCTCGTCTATAAATATAATAATGTCAGGGTTCTTTTCAAGCTCCTGGATGAGCCCGCGGATACGCTCCTCGAACTGTCCACGGTACTTTGTTCCTGCCACGATGGCAGTCATGTCAAGACTGACAACACGTTTGTTGAACAGAGCCGGACTTGTATTATGTGTCACGATAAGCTGAGCAAGACCCTCAACGATGGCGCTCTTACCGACTCCCGGTTCACCTATTAATATAGGGTTGTTCTTCTTTCGGCGTCCGAGAATCTCACAGACACGCTGGATCTCCTTCTCACGACCGACTACCGGATCAAGCTTATCCTCTGCAGCTGCCTTTGTAAGGTCAGTGCTGAAGTTGTCAAGGATAGGAGTCTTCGACTTTCCACTGTCTGAACGACGTGTTGCCGTGGTTGCGCCATTCTGTCGGTTCTGACTGTTCTGCGAGTTCTGTGCGCTCATCATCGGGTCGTCATCCTCGTCTTCGTCAGGCATTCCGACACCATCGACGGTGTTATTGGCTTTCTTCTGCAGTGCAGCCGCAGCAAGCTCATAGTTAACATCGTTATCCTCAAGCACTTGCTTGGCACCATTGTCAACATTGTCATGTAGTATGGCAAGGAATAAATGTGGAATATCGACAGTCTGCGACCTTTGCAGACGAGCCTCTAGAACGGCAAGACGAAGTATATTGTTTGCCTGGTCGTTGAGCAGCATTTCTGATGAAAGGAGCATCCGTCCGGTGTTATTCTCACGAACACGCTCTTCCAGTTGCTGCTTTATGGCATTTGTATTAAGGTGAAGCCGGGTGAAGAGGTCGGTCACAGGGCCGCTCTTTTCCCGTAGTATACCTAAGAGCAGATGCTCCGGACCGACGGATGGGCTAGCCAGCCGCTCGGCCTCCTCCCTGCTGAAAGAGAGTACTTCTGAGACCTTAGGTGAAAACTGATTAATCATAAAATGTCCTCCTAAACTAATCTTTTTTACTTGTTAATGCACTCGTGTGTCAAAGTATTAGCAAATGGTGTGCCAAAGTATTAGATTAATGAAATTCTGTCAGAAAGCTTCGTCATCAGGTTTCTTGATAACCCGACGACGGGAAGATGAGCCGACATGGTGTTTTTTCTTCAGCCATGCCTGCTTCCTTATTTCGTAGTCGGCGCGGTGGCGCTCAAGATAATTGTCTGCCATAGGGAGAATGTGGAGTGTTGAATGTTGAATGTGGAGTGTCTTTTAATGTGGAGTGTTGAATGATAAATGTTGAATGATGGGTGTGGAATTTGGAGTGTTGAATGATGAATGTGGAATGTGGAGTGTTGAATGTAGGATGGATAATGTTGAATGGGGAATAAGGGGTGTTGAGAGATTATTCTTTATTCCCCATTGAACTTACTATATACTACTGTTATCTTCAATGCATTAGGGTTGTCAGGACCACCGAGAAGGCGGGTTGATGTCAGAGACATATCGCTCGAAAGGTTTACGATACGAGTAGAGTTACCCGATGTAGTAGCAGTTTCCAGATTCACCGGAACCAGAACAACCTTATTCCAGTTAGCCGATGCATTGCCGTTAAGCCTGTTGTGGTACATGGCGTTTATCATTCCCGATATATTTCCGAACAGATAGCTGTTGCGAGTCGACGAATACGTACTTATATAAGATGTCTTGTAGTCAGGCAGCCTGTCGTTGGCAAAGAAGCTGTAGAGGCTGTCGGCAGGAATCATCAGCACGTTCTGTGGAAGGCTCAGAGAGTATTCCGATGGATTCTGGTTGATGATTCTCGGAATGTTAATCCTTGCCGTGTTGACAGTATCGTTCTCATGACCTGTCATTATCTCGCTGATTGGGAGAGTAATCTCAGTGTACAGTCCGGCAGGAGTCTTAAGATAAGTGCATGAGTTGTCGGCTGCTATCTCCTTCAGCCTATCGCGGTCGCCCGACAGCGTGGTCGTTTGCAGAACCTCCTCAGTTCCTGCGAATGACGAACTTGCAGATATGATAGAATCATTTGTCGTCGTTCCGGCGTTATACTTGAAGAAGAAATATATAAGAGGTGTATTGATGTAAGCCATACTTCCTAAGCCGCCCGTGTTTTCAAAATAGAATCCCGGTATGACATTGTGAATGAACTCATAGTTCGACCGGAAGTATTCAGGATGCGCATAATACGTCCTCATGATGTAAGTACCATAGTTGTTGTAAGTTACTCCATCCTTAGTAAACGGCTTGTCAAGTTTCAACATTATATTGTTGACATAGTCTTTAGTCGAGCGCAACGAATCAGAAGCTGTCTGGTCGACCAGCGTGTATGACCTGTCCTGATAGTAGCTGTTGGCACTTACCTTACCCTCTTTTTTCGGGTCATAGTTCGTCGAATAGTCAACACCTTCCTCCATTGGCTTGTCCATAATCCACGCCCGTGTCTTCATCAGCGCCAGCGAGTCGCCGTAATAGCTGTTGTACGTCAGCTCAATCTGACAGGAGTCGGCAACAATATTGCCGTCGGCATCACGGCTCATGATTCTGTTTTCGTCAGGAAGCCTGAATCCTTCCAGCGTGTGGAACTGTGTCATGAAGCTAGCCCGGACCACATCATTAGTCTCCGGGTCTTTCACTCTGCCCAGATAACCGCTGATGTTACGTGCCATTATAGAGTCGGCAAGGATAGTTTTCGACGTTACGTTGAATGTATCGGCGACGACATCAAGTCGGTCGGTATTTGGTGTCAGCGAAGAGCCTATGCTGCCGGTAGTGTCGTCGCACGAAGTGAAAGCCATCGTAGCGGCGGCAATTAACAGTAATAAATGCTTTGCTTTCATTCTCTTATTTTCCAGTGTTAATGAGTTCCTCGTAGAAATCCTTGTATGCCGGACCATACTTCTCCGTGTCAGGATGCAGAAGGATTGGTTTACCCTCAGCCTCGGCATAATCGATTATCTGCTGTTTTACGTTAGGACCCGTCTTTACGATACCGTCCGAGTAGTCAATTGCTAGCTTGCAGAGCTCAATGAAGTCGAACTTGTCGCCGTACTTCTTGAGCATGGAAGCCTTAGCCTCGCGGAATTCGAGGCTCTTCTTGAACTTGCTTCCGAAGTCGCCGTGAGGCTGGTCGCTGAATATTGACGTTACGATTCGCGTGTTGGCAAACTGCGGTTCGTCCTTATAGGCAGTGCGAACATAGAACGGCACCACGGCGCTCATCCATCCCTGACAGTGAATTACGTCGGGAGCCCAGCGTAGTTTCTTCACTGTCTCCAGCACGCCACGTGCGAAGAAGATGGCACGCTCGCCGTTGTCGGGATAGTCGTTGCCCATCTCGTCCTGAGTCATCTTCCGCTTCTGGAAGTAGTCCTCATTGTCGATGAAGTAAACCTGGATTCGTGTTTGTGGAATAGAAGCCACTTTGATGATTAGCGGATGGTCGGTATCGTCAATGATAACGTTGATACCCGAAAGACGGATGACCTCATGGAGTTGTCCGCGTCTCTCGTTAATATTGCCCCATTTCGGCATGAATGAGCGTATTTCATACCCCTCACCCTGCATAGCTGTTGGCAAGTCGTAGCCAAAAGTCGACATTTCCGACTCTGGAACGTATGGCTTAATTTCCTGATTGACGAACAATACTTTCTTTCCCATTTCTGTCTCCGTTACTCTGAATTATGGCCTTCTTTACATCGAAAAGACGAGGCCAATCGTCTTGAATATACTATTCAAAGTGCAAAGTTACGAAAAAAATCCGATATTTTTTGTCTTTCTCGTAAAAATGTTGTTACTTTGCACGCCGAAATTGAAAAATGACAATGAAAGTATTCGAAAAGATTGTTGATCTTCAGAACGAACTCTTTCTTGTTCGCAAAGAAGGTAAGACTGTAGGTCTGGTACCTACGATGGGTGCCCTTCATGAGGGACACGCTTCGCTCATCCGCCGCAGTGTAAAGGAAAACGACGTAACCGTAGTATCAGTATTCTTAAATCCGACACAGTTCAACGATAAGGGCGACCTCGAGCGCTACCCGCGCAACCTCAAGGCCGACTGCAAGCTCGTTGAGGATTGTGGTGCCCAGTACGTATTCGCCCCGTCGGTCAAGGAGATGTATCCGGAGCCTGACACCCGTCACTTCGAGTTCCCTCCGCAGACAACGGTAATGGAAGGTGCCAAGCGCCCAGGTCACTTCAATGGTGTCTGCCAGGTTGTCAGCCGTCTGTTCTACATCGTCTGTCCTAACCGTGCATACTTCGGCGAGAAGGACTGGCAGCAGATTGCTGTCGTAAAGCGCCTCGTCAAGTACATCGGCATGGACAAGACACTGAAGATTGTCGAGTGCCCTATCGTCCGCGATGAGGACGGACTCGCTAAGAGCTCACGCAACTCGCTCCTCACAAAGGAAGAGCGTGCCATCGCCCCGAACATCTACCGCGTGCTGAAAGAGAGCGTCGACTATGCCAAGAGCCACACCGTAGAGGAGACCCACGACAAGGTTGTCAACGACATTAATGCCATTGACGGACTTGAAGTGGAGTATTTCGAGATTGTCGACGGCAACACCCTGCTCGATGTCAAGAACTGGGACGACTCTCCTTACGTTGTCGGCTGCATTACCGTTTACTGCGGCAAGACCCCGATAAGACTTATAGACCACATAAAATATAAAGAGCCTACTAAGTAAATCATGCAAATAGAAGTACTGAAATCAAAGCTCCACTGCGTCAAGGTGACCGAGGCGAACCTCAACTACATGGGCAGTATAACCATCGACGAGGACCTCATGGACGCCGCCGGACTTATAGCCGGTGAGAAGGTGCAGATAGTCGACAACAACAACGGCGAACGCTTCGAGACATATATCATCAAGGGCGAGCGCGGCTCAGGCTGCATTTGCCTAAATGGCGCCGCTGCACGCAAGGTGCAGGTGGGCGATACCGTAATCATCATTGCCTACGCCATAATGGACTTCGAAGAGGCAAAGACCTACAAGCCGACCATCGTCTTCCCTAAGGAAGGCAACAAGCTATAGTCCTTCAGCCGTCAGGAAATTGTAATTTAATTTATAAAAAAAGCCTTTCCGCTATATTGGTGGAAAGGCTTTTTTAGTGTCCTTGTAATCGGTTGATATTCAATCGTTTTCTGGATAACGCCAAATCGGCTTGTAAAAGATAGCCGTTTAGACAATAAAAGATACCCGATCAGCTTCTAAACGGGTATCTTTTACAAGCCGATTGGGTATCTTTCACAAATCGAATGGGCTTCTCCCGAAGGAGACGTCATTATTTTTCATTGATTACCTCTTCATACGCTCCTTCCACAGAGCAGTCATATCCTCGAGAGTCTTGCCCTTGGTCTCAGGCACAAGCTTCCAAACGAAGATGGCAGCGATAACGCAGATGACACCGTAGAGTCCGTAGGTGAACCAGTGACCGAAGTCGTCGCCCTTGGTGAGATGCATGTTGAACATTGGCACGAACGACGAAGATACGATGAAGTTGAATATCCACTGGAATGCTACAGCTATAGCGGTAGCGGTGCCACGGATAGTGTTCGGGAAGAGTTCTGCCATGTAAACCCAGCAGATAGGACCCCATGAGAACATGAAGCTAGCCGAGTAAACCATCAGTGAAATCATTGTGACGAGGTTCAGGGAGTCGTTGCCGAAGGTCAGCGCTACAACGAATGCGCCGACAGCCATGCCGATAGAACCCCAGATAAGCAGTGGCTTGCGGCCGATTTTCTCGACGGTGAACACAGCCACGAGAGTGAACGAGATATTGATAACGCCCATGATGACTGTCTGCATCATCGGGTTGCCCATGCCCATGTCGGCGAAGATACGCGGAGCATAGTACAGAACGGCGTTAATACCTACTGCCTGCTGGAACACTGACAGCATGATACCTACGAATACGCACATGAAACCGTAAGTGAACAGCTTCTCGGTCTTTGTGGTGAGGGTAGCCTTGATCTCGAGGATAATCTCCTGAGCCTTCGAGAATCCGTTGATGCGTGAGAGCACCGACAGAGCCTTGTTGTCCTGACCGACCATCACGAGATAGCGAGGAGACTCTGGAACGAAGCAGATGAGGATAGTGAACAGTCCTGCAGGAACACACTCCGAACCGAACATGTAACGCCAGCCGGTGGTTATAGTCCACGGGTCGCTGCCCGGCATAACAGCCGAGAAGCCCTGTCCGATGGACTCGATTACAGGGTTGGTGTGGTCGCCGAGAATCATGAAGTTGACGAAGTAGACGACAAGCTGACCGAAGATGATGGCGAACTGGTTGAACGATACCAGCATTCCACGGATGTTGCTAGGCGCAATCTCGCCGATGTACATTGGGCAGAGAGCCGACGCCATGCCGACACCGATACCACCGAGAACACGGTAGAGGTTGAATACGACGAGAAGGTCCCATGACGGTTTGCCGTAAGGCAGCAGTCCGAATGTCTCCGGGTTCATGCTTCCCCATGCCGAGATAAAGAAGCAGACACCGGCGAAGATGAGTGACTTCTTGCGTCCGAAGTGTCCGGCGAAGATTCCTGACAGACCGGAACCGATGATACAGCCGATGAGGGCTGACGACGACGTGAAGCCGTGCATGAAGTCAGTATACTTGAAGTCGGGAGCGCCGAGGAAGAAAGCCTGAAGACCTTTCTCGGCTCCGGATATGACGGCTGTATCATATCCGAACAACAGGCCGCCCAGTACGGCGACCATTACAATACTCGCAAGGTAGCCGCGGCTGCCTCGCTCTGTGCGATTGATTTTATCCATTTATTTTTGTTTATAGTTTTTGGTTCTATAGTCTTAGTTTTCGAGTTTGTCTATTTACAGTTTCTACGTTTATAACGGAACTTTCCCCCTTATATTGCCACATTTTATTAATAAAATAACTAGATGTCGCAACTTTTTTGTAATTTTGTAGGCTAATAGGCATTAAACGGCAATACAAACAATGAACATAAAGGAACTGTTGAGCGATACCACCGGACGCCACTTCTCTTTCGAGGTGCTTCCGCCACTTAAAGGCAACGGCACAGAGGCGCTGTTCCGGTCAATCGACAAACTGAAAGAGTTCGATCCGCTCTTCATCAACATAACCACCCACCACAGTGAGTACGTCTATCACGAGCGTGAGGACGGTCTCCTGGAGAGGCAGAGCATACGCCGCCGCCCCGGCACCATAGCCATATCGGCCGCTATCCAGCAGCGTTATGGCATTCCCGTCTGCCCGCATGTAATCTGCTCCGGCGCTACAGCCGAGAGAATTGAGTATGAGCTAATCGACTTGCAGATACTCGGTATTGACAACCTGATGCTGCTCCGTGGCGACAAGGCTCGTGAGGACAAGCGGTTTACGCCGACACCCGGTGGCTATGCGCATACCACTGAGCTTATCAAGCAGGTCAACAAGTTCAATGAGGGATACTTCATCGACGGTTCTGCCATAAAGCATCCGGGCAAGCCTTTCCATTATGGAGTGGCTGCCTATCCGGAGAAACACGAGGAAGCGCCTAACCTCGAACAGGACATAATGTACCTGAAGATGAAGCAGGACCTCGGTGCCGAGTATGCCGTTACGCAGCTATTCTATGACAACGAGAAGTATTACGCTTTCGTCGACAAGGCTCGGCAGATGGGCGTGACCATTCCAATCATTCCGGGAATAAAGCCGTTTGCCAAACTGTCACAGCTGACTGTCGTCCCGAAGACGTTCCATTGCGACATTCCCGAGGAACTGGCAGGACTGGCTCGCCACTGCACAAGCGACGAAGAGGCTAAGCGTCTCGGCGTGGAATGGACAGTCCGTCAGGTGCGCGAGCTCTACAGGCATGGAGTCAACAACGTCCATTTCTATACAGTCTCAGCCGTCGACAGCGTCAGGGAGGTGATGCAGAGACTGCTAAATGAATAATAGAACGATTAGTACAAGATGTTGAATTATGAAATTCGCATTACCAAAGAGATATGACTTTTGATGATGTAATAGGACAACAGGATGCAAAGGACAGGCTCCGCCAGCTTGTCACGGAGAACCGTGTGCCTCATGCTATTCTCTTCACCGGACCGCGTGGTGCCGGGAAACTTGCCCTTGCCATAGCTTTCGCCAGCTATCTGCTCAATCCGGAGGACAATCCCAACTACCGGAACGCCAAGGCTATGCTTGACAACTATGAGCACCCTGACCTGCACTTCACTTATCCGACTATCAAACTGCCGTCGATGAATGCCGACTACAAGCCTGTCAGCGATGACTTCGCGCAGGAGTGGCACAGCATGATAGTCAAGAGCCCGTACATAACTATTGCCGAATGGATTGCCCAGATGGGCGATGATAAGAAGCGTGCCATTATCACGGCGGGCGAGAGCGAGGCTCTGATTCACAAGCTGTCGATAAAGTCGAGCCAGGGTGTTTACAAGATTTCTATCATCTGGCTGCCCGAGCTGATGAACCTCGAGTGTGCCAACAAGATACTTAAGCTCCTTGAGGAGCCGCCCGTAGGGACGGTATTCTTGCTTGTCAGTGAGGAACCGGAGAAGCTCCTTGAGACAATCCGCAGCCGTACACAGAGGTTCGATGTCAAGCGGATAGCTGACGAGGACATCTGCAAGGCTCTCATTGAGAAGCGTGGACTGGGTGAGGACGACGCCCGTAGGATAAGCAGGATAGCCCACGGCAGTTGGAACGATGCTCTGCAGGTTATCGACGCGGGCAATGAGGAGCGCCAGTTCCTCGATATGTTCGAGACCCTGATGCGCCTGTGTTACATGCGTAAGGTAAATGAATTGAAGCGGTGGTCTGAGGCTGTCAGCGCTTTCGGACGTGACAAGCAGCGCCGGATGATTGCCTATTTCCAGCGTCAGGTGCGTGAGAACTTCGTCTACAACTTCCATAATCCTGAGCTGAACTACCAGACAAAGGAGGAAGCGGGATTCTCCCGCAACTTCGCGAGGTTCATCAATGAGGCCAACGTTATAGGTATCAACGAACTCCTTCAGTGTGCCTATCGTGACATCGGACAGAATGCCAATGCCAAAATCGTGTTCTACGACCTTGCATTGAAGATGATAGTATTGATATTGACGAAATAATATTGATTAATTCAAAATGAAAACGAGTAATTCAAAATTCATAATTCACAATTCAAAATTATGATTACTCAAAGAGCATTATAACCTACTATGAAACCAAATTGTTCATTTTGGTTATGAAGGTAATCATAATTTTGAATTTTGCATTTTGCATTTTGAATTAAGAAATAGAGTATATATGGATTATAAAAATATGAAATTCAAGCTGTGGCACGGCTGCGACCGCGGACTCTGTTGCCACGCTTGCGGACGTCAGGACCGCCAGCTCAATACATACGACTGGCTTGCTGATGTACCGGGAAACGCTGAAAGCACTGACCTCGTTGAGGTTCAGTTCAAGAATACACGAAAGGGATATTATCACAATGTCAACAACCTGCCGCTCGTCAAGGGCGACTATGTTGCCGTTGAGGCTAATCCCGGTCATGATATAGGTGTTGTTACCCTGACAGGACGACTGGTTCTCTTGCAGATAAAGAAGGCAAACCTCAAGGGTCCGGACGACATCAAGCGCATCTACCGTAAGGCTAAGCCAGTCGATATGGACAAGTATCGTGAGGCAAAAGCCCGCGAACATCAGACGATGATTGAGAGCAGGCAGATTGCCAAGGGCTTGGGTCTGAAGATGAAAATCGGTGATGTCGAGTATCAGGGCGATGGCAACAAGGCTATCTTCTATTATATTGCCGATGAGCGTGTCGACTTCCGTCAGCTCATCAAGGATCTTGCAGCTGCTTTCCACGTAAGGATTGAGATGCGCCAGATTGGTGTCCGTCAGGAAGCAGGACGTATCGGAGGTACCGGTCCGTGCGGTCGTGAGCTTTGTTGCGCTACATGGATGAAGAACTTCTCGACTGTTTCGACTAATTCGGCACGTATTCAGGACATCTCGCTCAACCCGACAAAGCTTGCCGGAATGTGCGCAAAACTGAAGTGCTGCCTTAACTATGAGGTCGATGAATATATCGAGGCACGGAAGAGTCTGCCGAGCAAGGAGATTGTTCTAGAGACTCAGGACGGCGAGTATCATCTGTTGAAGGTTGACATTCTGAGTGGACTTTGCACTTATTCTACTGACAAGAAGGTTGCTGCCAACCTCGAGATGATTAGCGCTGAGCGTGCCCGTGAGGTTATCGAGATGAACAAGCGTGGTGAGAAGCCACTGTCCCTACAGCGTGACGAGGATGTCAAGCCTGTCAAGAAGCCTATCGACCTGCTTGCCAATGACGACATCAGCCGCTTTGACAAGTCGAAGAAACGTAAGAAGAAAAAGGCAACAAACAAGAAGGGCGGTGACGGAAAGCAACAGCAGAAAAAGGCTCCGCAGAACCAGCCAAAGCCTCATCAGAACCAACAGCCAAAGGCTCAACAGGCTCAGCAGAAGGCACCGCAGAATCAACCGAAGGCTCCGCAGCAATAATCAAGTTTGCAGAAATGAAACGTCATGTAGTATTCATATTGGTTTTGTGCTCGGTCGTTATGGCTTTGGTGGCATGCCAAAGCCGCTTCGCTTACGACCATTACCGTTCGGTGAGCATAGATGGTTGGAACCGTACCGACACTCTCGACTTTATCGTTGGGCGCATTCCTTCGGGAAACTACGATATGAGTGTCGGATTCCGTGCCACATCGGAATACCCTTATAAGGAACTCGGCTTCGACATTACGTGCTCGGTTTATGCCACGGGACGCAACAAGCCGGACAGGGCTCCTAAGGCAAAGACTATCCATAAGAGGGTGAAATGTTCGGTGTTCAACGACAACGGACAACTTGCCGGACGCGGTGGAATAAGTACGGATGACTTTATTTACAGTGTGGGAGATCTGTCGGTCAGCAGCGGTGATTCGGTCGTCGTTTGCATAGCTCACGGCATGAACCAGGACGTTATGCCGGGAATTACGCAAGTGGGACTGCAACTGGAGAAAAAGTAAAATAGGTAAGTAAACCAAGAAAAAGTATAATTACCTTTTTAATATATAGTCGTACCTTTGCACATGTAATTAAGCCATTGCCGACCGTAAGGCTGAGGAAAAGACAACGGATATGGGTAAGGATGACGCTACCGTTCTGCCGAAGGGATTCAATTCCCTTAAGGAAGGTGCTGCCGTTCAGACCAAGGTAACCGGCAAACCGTTCGATTATACTTTCGCTCCACGTGAGGATTACTATCTGAAGGCTCACCTCTTCGGTGACATTTTCGCCAGTGTCCCTCTAACTCCTTTCTTATTTTCTCAGCGCAATATTATAATTGTAGTATTCCTCCTTACCGGTTATATCCTCTATAACCTTTATAAATGGCGGGAAATTCACAGCCTCGCTGGCATCTACACCCTTAGTCTCAAGAATCATGAGCCCCGGATGAGGCGTAACGAACATGTCGAGTTCGAAGTACTGTCCTTTCCAAATGAATGAACGGCGGTGCTTATGAATTGTCTGGCGGTACGGGTCGGCTTGCTGGAGAAGGGAATCATAGATATTCTTTGTTATCTGACGCTCCGTCTCTACCTGCTCATTGTGAGGATTCCGCTTGCGGGTGGTGAGTACATAGACATCCTGTCCCTTCCAACTGCGCTGCCGGAGACGTGTCTCCACACCAGGGTCGGCAACCAGGTAAGTCTGGATGATGTCGCTGTCAATAGGATTCTCAATCTCGCCAACAACTTCAACAATGTACTTCCGCTCATGCTCGATAGGCTGGGGAAGTCCAAGAACATTCGAAATCTCCTTTATAACGCGATTAAGTTTCTTGTCGAAATTCTCATGGTTGTTGATAACCCGCAGGTGCGGATGTCCCGTCCATGCCTCTATCACACGCTTGTCGAGGATTCGGGCTTGCTCTATATTCTCATGACGGTCGGGGTTGTTGACCGTTGTATAGAACTTCTCGGCACCATCGGCAGCTGATACAAGGTGGAGTACTGCATCGTAGCGGTGCTCACGGAGCTCGTCGGTTGATGTTCCGACGGCACGTGTTATCTTCTCCCATGTGTCGGCGTCCATATAGGCAGATATATCCATTGCGCCCCGGTCGCATATTATTACCGCCGGTTCAATGCATTGCTCCGCCATCTTCATGAACTTATCTTCGAGTGCTAGTTGAATTTCGAGGGTCGCTTTCTCGCCTTCGTAAAAGAGATTGCGGTTCTTTGTGAGGTAGTCCATGCCTGCCTGAAGAAACATTGTCGGCACTTCAGGTATGGTGAAAACCTTGAATCCACGGCTCGTGAAATGCTCTATAATCTTCACCAGTGCAGTGGTTTTACCGGCACAGGGACCGCCTGTGAGAACTATCTTCTTGATGTTTTTGTTAGCCATTTATTGACAAGATGGATTGTTGAGGACAATCTTTGTAATTGAGAGATTACTTGTCCTCGTCGACTGAAAAGATATAATCGTGTTGAACTTGTTTATACTCAAATATCTCTTCCGGTTTGAAGAAGCGCTTCAGCTCAGCTTCGGCAGCCTCAGGAGAGTCGCTTGCGTGAACGATATTCATTTGGTTTGACATAGAGTAATCGCCGCGGATAGTGCCCGGAGCGGCTACTCGACCGTTGGTTGCGCCCGTTAGTGTACGTACAACTGCAATTGCATCTTCGCCTTCGTAGCAGCAAACGATTACCGGTGAACACATCATTGAGTCCTTCAGCCCCTGGAAGAAAGGCTTCCCTGCGAGGTGGGCGTAGTGCTCATTGAGCTGAGCGTCGGTGAGTTGGCACATCTTCATGCCTGCAAGACGCAGGCCTTTCTTCTCAAATCGGTTTGTAACTTCGCCTACCAAGCCACGCATAACGCATGACGGCTTGAGTATAACCAGTGTCTTTTGTTTCATAGCTTATGATTTAGTTGATAACAAATTTTGATGCTTTTTATGTGGCAAAGATATTAAAAAAAACACTTTTAGGCAAATAATACAGGTAAATTTTTGTACCTTTGCAACATAAAGTTGTGAAACTAAACACATTATGAACAAAAAGACTAATCAATCCACGTACTTCAAACTACTGTTAGCGTTATTGTTTCTGAGCGTTCTGCCAATATCAGCACAAACAAAATTCAAGGATACTGAACAACAAGTGATTAGCGTCAGGACTCCTGGACTATTCGATAAGAGCAATAAATTTACAATAGATTTCAAGTCATTGCCCGCCGGCAGCTATTCGTTTCCGTTGCCGGTAGGTAAGGCACGCCTTCTTGCCAGTCAGGCATTGGAGATAACGACACAGCCGGGCGACATAGTTCTGTCGATGTTCTCTGGCACAGTCCGTATGTCCCGTCGTACAGCTCAGTACGGCAATGTCGTCATCGTAAGACACGATAACGGATTGGAAACGGTCTATGGTCATAATGCACAGAATCTCGTAAAAGTCGGACAGCGTGTCAAGGCAGGACAGAAAGTTGCGATTGTCGGTCGTGACGGCGGCAGGACTTATACCCTTTTCGCTATTATGGTAGACGGCGGATGGATTAATCCGACAACGATCATCGATGCGGGAAGCCACAAGTTGCGCCCGCAGAACGTTGAGTTCCGCCGTGAGGCAAACTATGTGAAAGTTTCTGTTGTAGACAGCAAGAAGAAGATAACATCCCTAGACCCTGATGATGCCGATTCAGATCCGCTTGCAAAGAACTCAACTTTTCAACTGGACCTGCAGGCTATAGAGCGTGAACACTGGTCTTACCCGCTTGCCGGGGCACACGTTATCAGCCCGTACGGTGGTCGCGGCGGACGTCCTCACTCAGGAGTAGACATCAAAACTCGTCCTAACGACAAAGTCCTTGCGGCTTTCGACGGTGTTGTTACTCAGTCGGGACCATATTTCGGATATGGCAATTATATCGTAATACGCCATGCCTACGGGTTCTCGACATGTTATAGTCACCAGTCCCGCAATTACGTTAAGAAGGGTCAGAAGGTTAAGGCAGGACAAGTTATAGGCCTGACAGGGCGTACCGGACGTGCCACAACCGAGCACTTGCATTTCGAAGTACGATTTAAAGGACGGACTATAAATCCTAATTTGCTCTTCGATCACGTCAAACATAAGCTCCGTGCAAAGGTGCTGACTATCGGGCGGAATGGGGCTGTAAGGTAAACAGGCTCTCCTTGCGTTCCATTTAGCGTCTGTTTACATTGCATTTAGTGCCTGATTGCATTGCATTTAGTGCCTGTTTACATTGCATTTAACGTTCAAATAGAGTCCATTTAAGGCTCACTTGCATAGCATCTGAGCCTTTATTGTGATGCTCTTAATTATGCGGCTTATTCCTTCGGTTGGTTTGACGAATATTAAAAAGAAAATAGTTTTTTAGAAATTTCAATGATTACTTTTTGCAGAATCAGATAAACTTTGTATTTTTGCAGTCTTAAAGGTAAAAAGGACAACTTACACATATTATATATATGGCTTGTACAAAGAAAATAAAGACTGCGCTTATCTCAGTCTATCACAAGGACGGTCTGGAAGATATACTTGCCCGTCTGAGTAAGGAAGGAGTGAAACTGCTTAGCACCGGCGGAACTCAGAAGTTTATTGAGTCGTTGGGCTATGAGTGTGAGAAGGTTGAGGACATTACAACATACCCCAGCATACTTGGCGGACGTGTGAAGACTCTGCACCCGAAGATATTCGGAGGAATCCTGGCTCGCCGCGACAACCCTGACGACCAAAAGCAGATGGAGCAATATGACATCCCTGCTATCGACCTCGTCATCGTCGACCTTTATCCGTTTGAGCAGACTGTTGCAAGCGGAGCATCAGAGCAAGAGATTATTGAGAAAATCGACATCGGCGGTATTTCACTTATCCGTGCAGGAGCCAAGAACTTCAAGGATGTCGTAATCATACCGAGCAAAGCTGAATATCCAGTGTTGCTCGAACTGCTGAAGAAGAACGGCGCACAGACCGAAATAGAGGACCGCAAGTTGTTTGCTGAGCGTGCCTTCGGCGTAAGCAGCCATTATGATACTGCCATTCACGAGTGGTTTGCTAAATAAATCACCATAGAATAATTTTAAATAAAGACACTATGTCATTCTTTTCATTCATCCAGGAAATAGCAATGGACCTGGGAACAGCCAACACAATCATTATCAGTGATGACCAGATTGTTGTTGATGAGCCGTCAGTAGTGGCTCTCGACCGCCGTACCGACAAGATGATTGCCGTAGGCGCTGAGGCCAAGATGATGTACGAGAAAACCCACGAGAACATCCGCACTATCCGTCCGCTGCGTGACGGAGTGATTGCTGACTTCACGGCTTGCGAGCAAATGATGCGCGGACTCATCAAGATGGTCCACACGGGAAGGCATCTTTTCTCGCCGTCTCTCCGTATGGTAATAGGCGTTCCGTCGGGCAGTACAGAGGTTGAACTCCGTGCCGTTCGTGATTCTGCCGAGCATGCTGACGGTCGTGACGTCTATCTTATATTCGAGCCAATGGCTGCTGCTCTTGGTATCGGTATTGACGTTGAGGCTCCTGAGGGCAACATGATTGTCGATATAGGCGGTGGCTCAACCGAGATTGCCGTTATCTCTCTTGGTGGAATCGTAAGCAACAACTCTATCCGTGTTGCAGGCGATGACCTCACAGCTGATATTCAGGAATATATGAGTCGTCAGCACAACGTCAAGGTATCAGAGCGTATGGCTGAGCGTATCAAGCTCCATGTCGGTTCTGCACTGACAGACCTTGGCAATGAGGCACCTGACGATTACATCGTTCATGGTCCTAACCGCATCACCGCACTGCCAATGGAGGTTTCTGTATGCTATCAGGAGATTGCTCATTGCCTCGACAAGACCGTTGCCAAGATTGAGAATGCCGTGCTTTCAGCTCTTGAGAATACTCCACCAGAGCTTTATGCCGACATTGTCAAGAACGGAATCTACCTTACTGGTGGCGGTGCTTTGCTCCGTGGACTTGACAAGCGCTTGTCCGATAAGATTAACATCCCGTTCCATATCGCTGAGGATCCGCTCCACAGTGTGGCTAAGGGCGCAGGCATTGCACTTAAGAATATTGACAAGTTCTCATTCTTGATGCGTTAATAGCTCAGGTACGGGGTCATTGAACTTTGATAATAGAACTTTGAACATTGAACTTTGAAAGCGAATCAGGGCTTTTAAAGTTCGATGTTCCGTATAGAATATTGATAATTGAGAGTTGGGTAGATGCACAACTTAGCAGAGTTTATAGCACGGTTTAAACACTGGTTTCTGTTCGTTCTGTTGGAGATTATTAGCTTAATCCTGCTTTTCAAGTACAATAACTATCAGGGCAGTGTATGGTTTTCGTCTGCCAATTACATTGCCGGACATGTGCTTGAGGCAAAGTCGGATGTGGAATCGTTCTTCAGTTTGACGAAAATCAATCAGGAACTTACACAGCGGAACCTCTATCTTGAGCATCAGGTCAGCCATTTGCAGGCTGAGGTCTACGACAGTACTGTTGGCAAGGATTATATCCACAAGGGTCAATTGGAGATGCTCAGCGACTACAGGCTTATCCCGGCTAAGGTCGTCGACAACTCTATCGACAAGCCTCAGAACTTCATTACCATCAACAAGGGCTCGGTCGACGGCGTCCGCGAGGACATGGGCGTGGCTTGTGGAAATGGCGTCGTAGGTATTGTCTACCTTGTCTCCTCACATTATTCTGTAGTTATCCCGGTACTTAATAGCGAGTCGAACATTAGCTGCTCCATTGATGGAACGGGCTATTTCGGCTATCTTCACTGGAAAGGCGGTCCTTCGGACATAGCTTATCTTGAGGATGTCCCGCGCCATGCGCATTTCCGGTTGCATGGCAGGGTAGTCACAAGTGGCTATTCATCGGTGTTCCCTCCGGGTGTCCTTGTCGGTGAGATACTTCATGTATTCAACTCGGACGACGGACTAAGCTATCGTCTGATGATTAAGCTTTCGACCGACTTCGGCAATCTTCGTGACGTCTGTGTCATCGATGATGCGTCGGTTAAGGAAAGACTCAACCTCTTGAAGGCTGCACAAGACTCTATAAAAGAAAAGGTAGACGGCAGTGGTAATTAGGTTTAACGTTATCCGTCCGTCTGTTTATTAATATAACGACTGTTAATGAACGTAGATACACTTAAGAAAACTCTGTGGCTGCTAGTGCTTACCCTCGTACAGGTACTGATACTCAATCATGTACATTTGTTCGGGTTCGCTACTCCATTGCTTTACATCTACTTCATCATTCTCTTCCTGCGTAACTACCCTCGATGGGCTTTGTTGCTGTGGGGATTTGCCCTCGGACTGCTTGTTGATATATTCTCGAACTCAACAGGAGTGAACTGTGCCACCCTGACTCTTATGGCTTTCATCCAGCCGTATCTGCTTCGCCCGTTCATTCCCCGCGATTCAGCTGATGACATGCAGCCCGGTATTCGGACGCTCGGAACGGCTTCGTTCTGCTACTATGCATTTCTCATGACATTCATCTTCTGCGTTGTGTTCTTTTCGCTGGAGATGTTCAGTTTCTTCAATATACTGTTCTGGCTTGAATGTGTAGGCGGAAGTACATTGCTTACTTACCTGCTCATCCTGGTCATTGAGAACGTAAGGAGGACGGCATGAAAGACTTCCATCTCGAAAAACGGCGGCTTGTACTCAGTGGTGTAGCCATCGGCATAATCGTCATTTATCTTGTAAGGCTTTTCGCTTTACAGATTATGAGCGATGACTATCGTAAAAGCGCCGATTCCAATGCTTTCTTAAAGAAAATAGAGTTTCCATCACGTGGAAACATTACCGACCGTAATGGCAAGCTGCTTGTTTACAATCAGCCTGCCTACGATATTATGGTCGTCATGAACGAGGCGGAAGGACGTCTTGATACAACGGAGTTCTGCCGTTCGCTCAATATTACTAAGGAGTTCTTCGTCCAACGTATGAACGACATCAAGGACAGGACGAAGAACCCGGGTTACAGTAGTTTTACCCAACAGCTTTTCCTCCGGCAGATAACCGATAAGCAGTTCAGCGCTTTTCAGGAGAAGATGTTCCGATTCCCCGGATTCTATATTCAGCGGCGTAGCGTGCGCCAGTATAATATGCCAATAGCCGCCCATCTGCTTGGCGACCTTGCTGAGGTATCGCCTAGCGACATTGAGGACGATGACTATTACCAGCCGGGCGATTATATCGGTAAGCAGGGCATCGAGAAGGAATACGAGAAAGAACTTCGTGGTGTCAAGGGTGTTCAGATTATGCTTCGTGATGCCCACGGACGTATAAAAGGTCATTATCAGAATGGCGAGTACGACCAGAAGCCACAGCCTGGAAAGGACCTTAAGCTGGGTCTTGACGCTAAGTTGCAGGCTCTCGGAGAACGGCTTATGGAAGGGAAGCTCGGTGCTATTGTGGCTATCGAACCAAAGACTGGAGAGATTCTTGCCATGGTTTCTTCGCCGACTTACGACCCTCGGTCAATGATTGGCCGCCTTCGTGGAAAGAATCAGCACACTATGGCTATCGACCCGGCAAAGCCTTTGCTCAACCGTGCTATCATGGGAATGTATCCTCCTGGCTCTACATTCAAGACCGGTCAGGCTGTTACTTACCTGACGGAGAAGACCACCGACCCGATTCATTCGCTCTATCCTTGTCACGGAGGATTCTATTTCAAGGGCTTGCACGTTGGCTGTCACTTCCATCCATCACCACTAAGTGTCGTTCCGGCATTGGGAACCTCGTGCAACGGATACTTCTGTTGGGGACTTTACTACATGCTGACGAACAAGAAGTACGGCAATGTCGAGCATGCGCTTGACGTCTGGCGTGACTACATGGTAAGCATGGGCTTCGGCTATAAGCTTGGCATTGACCTGCCGGGTGAGAAGCGGGGCATGATTCCTAACTCACAGTTCTATGACAATGCGTTCGGTCGTTGGAATGCGCTGTCGGTTATCAGTATTGCAATCGGACAGGGTGAGGTAACCCTTACACCGTTACAGATAGCTAATCTTGGCGCAACCATCGCAAACAGAGGCTATTACATAACCCCTCACGTGGTAAGCACCATCGGTGGAAAACCACTTGCTGCCAAGTACTATCAGAAGCATTACACCAAAGGTTCACGTGCTTCTTACCAGTGGGTAGTCGAAGGAATGAAGGCATCAGTAGCCGGAGGTACCAGTCATGGAGCCGTTCATCCGGGTTATGAGCTTGCCGGAAAGACCGGAACAGCGCAGAACCGCGGACGTGACCACTCTGTGTTTATGGGCTTCGCGCCTGTTGATACGCCGAAGATTGCCATCTGTGTGTATGTTGAGAATGGTGGATTCGGTGCCGTCTACGGTGTGCCTATCGGTTCGCTTATGATTGAACAGTATGTCAACGGTCACTTGACCAAGAACGACTCGGTAATGTCTGTTGTCATGCAACACCGCCACATCGACTATGGTTTCGACCGTCCTATGAGCCATGCCGACTCTCTTCGAGTTGATTCCATCAAGCGTGTAATGGCAATAAAAGACTCCATCCGTAAGGTCGAGGAAGACAAGTTAGCCAAGGAACGGGCGGCAAGCGATGAGGCGAAAGCCAAGGAAGAAGAAAAGAAAAAGAAGGAAAACGAGGGCAAGTTGCCTAACGACCCGGCTATATTCGAGAACAATGAGCCGAAGGTTGAGACAGAAAAGCCCAAACGTGACCCTGAAAAAGAACGAGAATAAATAATAATTCAAAATGTAAAATTCATAATTCAAAATTATGATTACTCCGTAGATGTGGGCTCTATAACAATTAGTTTACCATTGGAATCATAATTTATTTATTGAGAATTTTGAGTTTTGAATTGATCAAATAATATGACGAAGACTCGAAAAGACGATCAGCAAGGAATACTCCAGTCACTCGACTGGTGGACGATAGGCATATACCTGGCACTGTTGGCGTTAGGCTGGATGAGTGTTTGTGGTGCTAGCTATACTTATGGCGATACCGAGATATTCAGTCTTTCTGAACGTTCCGGAATGCAGATTGTATGGATTGGTACGTCCATTGTCCTCGGATTTGTCATTCTGATGATGGACGACAGGTTCTTCGATACGTTTGCTTACGCTATCTATGGTGTGTTCTTATTGTTGTTGTTCGTAACGATATTCAATCCGCATGAGATAAAAGGTTCCCGATCGTGGCTTGTCTTGGGACCTTTGCGACTACAGCCTGCCGAGTTTGCGAAGTTCGCGACGGCGTTGGCGGAGGCGAAACTGATGTCGTCATACGGGTTCGACATACACAAATGGAAAGATTTTGGCTCCGCCGTGCTCATTGTCCTTCTGCCGATAATATGCATTATCGGACAGCGTGAGACCGGTTCGGCACTGGTCTATCTGTCTTTTGCTCTTATGTTCTACCGTGAGGGAATGCCGGGAAGTGTCCTTTTTACCGCCGTTGCAATGGTGATTTACTTTGTCGTCGGTATTAAATATGAGAACGTAATGTTATGGGATACGCCCACGTCCGTGGGAAAATTTGTGGTCCTTTTGTTGGTACAGACGTTCACGGCGGGCATGATATGGACATACTTGAAGGATAAACGGATGACAAAACGGATACTGGCTTATTCGTATGGCATAACCCTTGTCTTCCTGCTTTTCTCTGAGTTTGTCATTCCTTTCGATATTGTTTGGGTTCAGCTTATAATCTGTGCCGGACTCATTGGCTATCTGATATTTGAGGGATTGAGTACAAGGTTTATCAATTACCTGTATATCGGACTGTTTGCTGTTGGCAGTATAATGTTCTTCTATTCAGCCGACTTTGTGTTGAACGATGTCCTTGAGGCTCACCAGCGTGTCAGAATCAATGTCCTTCTTGGGCTTGACGACGACCCGGCAGGTGCAGGATACAATGTTCACCAGAGTGAGATAGCAATTGGCTCGGGTGGTCTTGGCGGAAAAGGATTCCTCAACGGAACTCAGACCAAGCTGAAGTTCGTGCCTGAACAGGATACCGACTTCATCTTCTGTACCGTCGGCGAGGAAGAAGGCTTCCTCGGTTCGGCGGCTGTCTTGGGACTGTTCCTGGTGTTGATATTACGCTTGATGTACTTGGCGGAACGACAACCGTTTAAGTTCGGGCGGGTCTATGGCTATTGTGTGGCGAGCATTTTCCTCTTCCATGTATTCATAAATGTGGGAATGGTTCTCGGTCTTACGCCTGTTATAGGTATCCCGCTACCGTTCTTCAGCTATGGAGGCTCGTCCCTCTGGGGCTTTACCATCCTGCTATTTATCTTCTTAAGAATTGATGCAGGCAGGAATCTGATAAGGCAGTAGAAATAAAATCCCCACCAAGCCTCCCCTTGGGAGAGGCTTGGTGGGGACTTCCTTTCTTGTTAGGTGGGGATTTATTTTTTATTAGGTGTGGACTTTAATATTATTAGTATCTAATAACTCTACCTTCCTTGATTTTCTTTTCGCCGAGTTTCTTATCAGGCATACCAAGGATTACGCATCCAATGCCAAAGTAGTTGGGCAATCCAAGCTCTTCAAGAACTTTCTTGCCCTCAGGCAACTCCAACATCTCCTTGCAACGGTTGATCCAGCATGAGCCGACACCGAGAGCGTAGGCAGCATCCTGCATAGCGCCGATAACTAGTGAACCATCCTTTACCTGATTGAGCTTATGCGACTCCTTGATATCCTCTGTATTCTTTGGGGCAAGTATGAGGCAGACGGTCGGTGCTCCATAGAACGGGTCGGTGTGCTTCTGCCATATTTTATCGTTGAGCTCAGAAAGGAACTTTACCTTTTCGGGCTCCTGAACAACAACAATCTTAACGGTCTGTTCATTCATTGCGCTCGGTGCAGCCAATCCACAATCAATGATTATCTTCAGTGTCTCGTCAGAGATCTGCTCCTTTGTGTAAGAGCGGCAACTCCGACGGTTCAATAACATCTGTATTGCATCCATTTTCTTATTACCTTTTATATGTTTATAAAAAATCCGCAACCATTGCTTTGAATGATTGCGGATTTTTTGTTTCTTGCTTATTTCTTGAGAGCTTTCTCAATCTCGTCAAAGCGGCCACGCAGAATGTTTATCTCGTCGATGATGGTCTGAGCAGAGAACTCCTTAAGGTCGCCGTTCTCAAAACGCATGTTACGCAGCTTCTCAAGTGATGTATGCAGAGACTCGCGGAGAGACTCCAATTGCAGCAAAGTGTTTTTGTCCATAATTTATTGTACTTTAATATAGTTATTCGGATTTGCTTTGCAAAGTTACTTAATTTTTTCTGTTAAGCGAAGAGAATAATATATTATTAACAAATCATGAAATATTATTCGCTCTTCATCGTGATGATGTTGCCTTTGTCGTCATACTCCAGAGGCATGACCTTAAGACTTCTGAGCCATGTCACGTCGTTTGACGGCACACAGTCATGATGGAAGAGATACCATTTGCCTTTGAATTCGATTATAGAATGGTGGGTAGTCCATCCGACGACCGGCTCCAGGATTACACCTTTGTAAGTGAATGGTCCGTAAGGGTTGTCGCCAACGGCATAGCATAGCAGGTGAGTGTCGCCGGTTGAATAGCTGAAGTAGTACTTGCCGTTGTATTTGTGCATCCAGCTAGCCTCAAAGAAACGGTGCGGGTCGTCGGCAGTGAGCTTCTTGCCGTTCTCGTCGATGATTATAACCGGCTTCGGCTCTTCGGCAAACTGCAGGCAGTCGTCGGTCAGACGGGCTACACGGCTAGGTATAGGGTCTTCCTTGCCACTTGGCAGGTACTCGTTTTTCAGGGCTTTGTTGTCCTTGTACCACTGTAATTGTCCACCCCAGATACCACCGAAGTATACGTAAGCCTCACCGTCATCATCCTTGAATACACACGGGTCGATAGAGTAGGAGCCTCGGATAGGGTCAGGCTGAGCCTTGAAAGGACCTTCCGGACGGTCGGCAACGGCTACACCGAGATGGAACACATCGTTCTTGTCCTTGCACGAGAAGATAAGGTAGTACTTTCCGTTCTTCTCGACTACATCGTTGTCCCACATCTGACGTCCAGCCCAAGGAATGTCAGGCAGGTCGAGGATAACGCCGTGGTCGGTTACCTTACCGGTCATCGGGTCGCCGTCGATAGAAAGAACATGATAGTCCTTCATCTCGAAGTGACCGCCATCATCGTCGAATGCAGCACCGGAATCCCAGTCGTGTGACGGGTAAACATAAATCTTGCCATTGAAGACATTGGCTGACGGATCAGCCATATAGTCTTGTGGAAATAAATATCTCGCTTTCATAATATTGAATTTAATTCTCCCATAGTTTGATAATCTCCTTTACTACCGGCTTTGCCTTGTACTTACGGTCGAAGAGAAGACCATAGTTTGTACGTCCCTTTATCGGCCAGTTGTTCAGCCAGCTGTTACCGTCGGTCACACCCCATGTGCATACACGGTCGATATGGTCGCGGTACTTGTAGTACAGTTTGAAGAAAGACATGTATCGTTCGTTGAACAGCTGCTGTGCTTCCTTGGTCAGTCCCTTGACGTAAGGGTTCATAGTCGGGTCGTTGGCATACTTCTGATTGATGTCGGCACCGCTGAAACTCTTTGGATTCGGCAGCATATTAATGTCCAACTCGGATATGTTTATCTTCACTCCGGCGGCAATCAGTGCTTTCATAGTGTTCTCATACTCGGTCAGGTCGGGGTAGTTATAACCGTTGTGACTTTGCATTCCGACAGCGTCGATGCGGCATCCGGCTGCTTTCAAGTCCTTCACCAGCTTTACAACAGTCTTCATCTTGGCTGGCTTATTCATCGAGTAGTCGTTGTAATAGAGCTCGGCGTCTGGGTCAGCCTCATGTGCAAACTGGAACGCCAGCTTGATAAAATCAGGTCCTATGGCACGGTACCACGGACTGTTCCGGAAACTTCCATCGTCGAGGACGCACTCATTCGTCACGTCCCAACCGTATACTTTACCTTTGTATCTGCCTACAACGGTGAAGATGTAATCGTGCATCCGCTTAATCATTTCCTCACGGTTAGGCAGTTCGCCATACTTGTTCTTGAACATCCACGGCGCTGTCTGGTCATGCCAAATCAGTACATGACCGATTACTTTCAGTCCGTTGTCATTGCCGAACTTAACGAACTTGTCGGCATCTGTCCAGTTGAACTTGCCTTCTTCAGGCTCTATGTTCTCAGGTTTCATGCAGTTCTCGGCAACGATGGAGTTGAAATTCTTCTTCACGATGTCAACTGCTTTAGGCTCCTTGCCGTCAATCTGGTCGACGTTCATGGCACAGCCAACTAGGAAGTCCTTGCCTAAGACTGACTTTAAGGTTGCCTCTTGTGCCATTGCCGGTATCGACAACAGCACGGAGGCGATAACTAATATAACTAACTTTCTCATAGGTTATTTGTTTTCTCTTTCTTCTATTTTCTTGTTTATATCATCGATAACTTCGTCGGTAAGCTCATATTTCGATATAATGAACATTGCCAGGACGAGCAGGATAGCCGGAATGACGCACACGAGCCACAATATTCCCTGTTGTGCGAATGGTGTCTGCTCAACAGCATTGTTCTTGTCGAAGCCCACGAAACTGAGTACCAGTCCCGGGACAACGCCTCCGAGAGCCATTCCTGCCTTGTAGAATATACCTGTAAGGGCGTTCACAATGCCAGAGATTCGGCGTCCGGTGGTGTATTCGGCGTAGGATATAACCTCCGGGACAAGTGCCCACATGTAACCCGTTGCCACGATAACGCCGGTCGACTTTATGAACTGAGCCACATAGACGAGCCACAGCTGAGAGCGAAGGGCTGGGATAACGGAAATAATGTAGAGCATAGCCATACCGGCAATCGCTATCGTCAGGAAAACGTAGAACATCTGCTTCTTGCCTATGGCACGCTTTATCGCCGGAACCATTGGCATGAAGATGAATGAAGGCAGTGAGCCAAGACCCATGAAAATAGCCATGTCGGTTGATGTTCCGTGTACATTATATATCATGTAATAGCTTCCGGCAGAGTTGCCGACAGCCATCATTGCAAACGCCGTGATGAAGAAGAAAGCGAGCACTCGCAGTGGACGGTTGCGCACAAACTCCTCCCACAGGTCGCTGACCTTGACGTTTGCCGTTTCCTTCTTGTCCATAACGACACGTTCCTTGGTCTGCGAGAAGCAGAAGACGAGCAGCAACAGTCCTGCAACGGCGTATATTGTCATGGTTATAAACCATGCGTTGGCATCCTGAGTGGTGTTCATTTTTCCGTCGGGCGACAGTGCGGCAACAAGTATTGGAATGCCAAGTGAAACGGCAAGACCACCGCAGTTTGCCATGAACATACGGACGGAGGTGAGAATCGTTATCTCGTTGGTGTCACGGGTGAGGCTGGAATTCAATGCTCCGTATGGCACATTGACCAGCGTGTAGCACATCGACATGCCGACGTAGGTAATGTAGGCATACAACAGCGAGCCTGAGAAACCGTCCCAAAAGCACAGAATGGCAAATCCGGACAGCGGTATTCCACCCAGGATAAGGTATGAGCGGTACTTTCCCCACCGTGGCTCATGCTTGTCGACGAATGTTCCGACGAGCGGATCCCACAGTACATCGACGAGTCGGACAATAAGGAACATGAACGCTGCCGCCTTCGGATCGATGCCAAAGACATTCGTATAGAACAGCAGCAGATACATGCCGATGGTCTGATAGATAAGGTTTTGTGCCAAGTCGCCCGAGCCGAAGCCTATGCGTTGCACCCAGTTCAGATGGTAGAAACCACGTTGTTCGTTAGTTGTAGTCATATTCTAATAGTTGTATTCCCCACTAAGCCTCTTCAAATGGGAGGATGTCTTATTGCCAAAGACAGGTGAGGCGGATTATTATAGTTCTACTTGTTTGTTGTCTTGTTTATGATTCCGGCAGCATACTTGCCCATAACCTCATAGCCCTTTGGATTCAGATGAAGCCAGTCCTCCGAGTATTCTGCTTTCAGCTTAGCCTCGTCTTGTGGGTCACGAACCAACTCGTCGAAGTCGATAACACCCTCAAAGCCATTGCCTTGGAGTATCCAGTTGTTTACAAGTTGCCTTGCTTTGTCGTGCTCCGTCGAATACCAGCCATTGCCTTTTGTAGGAGTGATGGTTGCCATATAGACCTTCATGCCCTTCGAATGACCATAGTTGATAATCTCCTTGTATGCTTTGATGAGCCGTTCGGCAAGAGAGTCGGCAGCAAGCTGGCTCGTCCCGATGTCGTTTGTGCCCTCATATATAATAAGGTGGGTTATTCCCGAATGGAAGCTCAGCTCATCCTTGTATCTTTGCAATAGCGGCTGGCTTATTCCCCCGTCGATAACGCAATTGCCCCCGATGCCAAGGTTTATCACTCCGAAGCCGTTCTTGCTTTCCATTTTGTGGCAACAGCCGCCTTTGCAAGCCTTTTCCTTGTTGCCACCGGACTTACATCCACTCTTGCAAGCACCATCTTCTTTGTCGAATGACTGCAGGCTTGTAGCCATTTGGTCAGTCCATCGGTTCTGTGCGTTGGTCGTTGTGCCCCTTCCGTCGGTTATACTGTTGCCCAATACAGCCACGACAGGAGTCTTGCCCTTTATGTCCAATGACAGGATATTGTACCAATGGTCGACCCTCTCGGCAACAATCAGTGAGTCGTCAGGCCCGACAGAGCCATCAGCAATATAAGATGTAGTGCGTGAGCCACGATGAGATGTCGCATGCTCGGGCACCTTCTCGCCGTACGTTATCGTTATGGCAAGATTCCGGCAAGGCCGTACTTCAAACGGCAACACATCAGATGTGACATTATTCCGTGCCCCGATTGTCACCGAGCGGCTGCCGTTAAAGGCAAGATACTTTGCTGTCTTGCTGTTAATCCACGGCGTGCTTCCGTTCCGTGATATAATGTCTCCGGTCTTGTTGTCCCTCACTGTCGTGTCGGTCGACCATGCAACATATATTGATTCAATCTCCACCGGCTCGTCGCTGTGGAAATTTGATAATCTCATTCTGATTGTATCACCGCCAAACGACGGGCGGATTATTTGTCGGATAGTCTTCCCTGCGAGCGTAGCCTTCGGCATATCGTTCTGTCCAGTGAACTCCGGCGATGTGCCCCAAGTCGTCGACCACACGCTGTTCACGGCACTCTGACCGTACGAAGCCAGTGCCATCAGTAAGCCTATACAAAGAGTAATTGTTCTCATCAGTGCTTAAGTCTTTAGTTGATTGCAAAGATAGCAAATTAAGGCTTACCAATGAACTTCTTTCGTTGCATACTCGTTTCAATTTGTTTCACTCATTAAAATCTTTATCATTTCAATTTGTTTTATCACCTTTTAATTTTGAAGTTTATAAAAAATACTGTAATTTTGTCGATGTAACCATTATGAACCGCGTGAAACCCATCTACATTCTACTATCGCTAGCAGCATTTGTACTGTTAGCCTATGCCGGTGGCGGCCATCTTTTCACGTCGGGAAAGCTTTCCAGTTCACTTATTAATTGTGTAGTCCAGGACCGTTACGGCTACATTTGGGTTGGTACTGAATATGGTCTCAACAAATTCGACGGTTACCATTTCACCACTTATCTTCATGACAACGACGACAGTACGTCGATAACCGACAACACGATAACCGATTTCCTGGTCGACCGTCAGGGTCGTCTGTGGATAGGAAGTGCCAAGGGACTTATGCGCTACGACTATGAGAATAATGATTTCGTGCGCTATCAAGCCCCCGGCGGACGCCGCATGCGTATCTATTCGCTCATCGAAAGCCGGAACGGCGACGTGCTGGCAGGCTCTGCTGGCTTCGGACTTTACTCCGTCAAGAACGGCACCGACAAGTTCGTCTATGAGAAACAGTACTCCCGCCGTGACTCCGACCAGTTCTTCACGCACATATTCGAGGACCGCCGCGGTGACCTTTGGCAGAGCAGCCACCTTAATGTGTTCACCCGCTACCATAGCGTTAACGGCAGGATGCAGATTACCGACTACACTTCGCCTGTCGGGGCGCCGGTTGCCTTCTTCCAGACCGACAACCGCCATCTGCTCATTGTCTGCATGAACGGCTTGCTCAATTACGATTATTCCACCGACCGAGTGTCCAATTCATCCTACGACTTGGGCACATATAAAGGTCATGTGACGATAAATACCGCCATCTTCGACCATAACGGAAACCTCTATATCGGTACTTCGGAATGCGGACTGCTCGTTGCGCCCAGGGATTCACGCACCTTCACGGCATACAGCCAGCCCAATTCCGACCGTTTCAACCTGTCGGCAACCTACGTCAAGAGCATCGTCGAGGACAAAGACCACAACCTCTGGCTTGGCTGTTACCGCAAGGGCTTGTACCTGATAAACGACGAGAAGAACGCGTTCAGCAGTTGGTCTTTCTCCAGTCAGGACTATTCCATCGGCAGTTGCGTGTCGTCCCTAGCTCCCGGCAATGACGGAACAACATGGTGTACTGTCCAGAATAGCGGTGTCTTCCAGTTCGACAGCAACGGAAAAATCATCGCCCATCCATCGTCGCCTGCCGGAACAAGCATCATCTACATGGATCATCAGGGTCATTACTGGGTTGGAACAGGCAATGGCTTGTACAGCTACGACCCGTTGACGGGAGCTTCTCAGCAAAAGCTTAGCTATGAAGGCGACGGAACCTACTGCTTGGCTGATGACGGTAAGGGCACAATCTTCGTATCAGTATATAGCAAAGGACTTTACACCTATAACGCAACCACCGGCGAAGTGCGCCAGTACACTATGAGTCAGAAGTCGCCTCGCGGCAATCTTTGCAACGACTGGATTCGCTCTATGGCTTACGAGCCCGACGGATTACTGTGGATTGGCACGTCGAACGGAGTCTGTTGCATGAACACCAAGACCGGTACTTTCGACCCGTTCAAGTGGAAATACCTATTATATAATGTACAGGTAAACTACATCTGCGTTAATGAGAGCGGCTATGTACTGATGGGAACCGACAACGGACTCTACTACTTCGACCGCAAGAAGGGCACGGCAGTACCGTTCCCGCACTCCGAGGTGCTCCGTGGAAAGCAGATTTGCGGTATAGCCATCGACAATTCCGATGATATTTGGGTCAGCACGACCAGCGGAATATGGCAGTACGACCACGCAAAGAAGCGGTTCATAGGGCATATCAGCGGCAACGGACTGATGTCGAGCGAGTACGCCCAGGGCGCCGTTCTCCACACATCGGTCGACAGGATAGCCTTCGGCACGGGCGACGGGATAACGAGTTTCTTCCCCGATGACGTCCGCAACAGCCGCATGAACCTGGGCGAAGTAACCCTGACGAACTTTATCGTCGACGGTAAGTCCATCAACTGTCTGACCGATGATTACTCACTGCCTTACTCGCAGAACTCCTTCACGCTCGAGTTCTCGCTTCTGAACTACAAGAACACCGACAACATAGGCTTCCAGTACCGCATCAACGGTGGCGAATGGACCAGCACCGGTGAGGGCGTCAACAGCATTCCTTTCCTTAAGCTGGAGCCGGGCAAGTATATAATAGATGTACGAGCGTACAATAATGGTACATGGTCGGACAAGACGAAGACGATAACCGTCCGTGTCCGTGAGCCTTGGTATCTGTCGCCTTTGGCTATAATCATCTACATCTTGCTCCTTGCCGGGATGGGATGGATGCTCTTCCACTTCTACAACCGCCGCAAGCAGGCAGAGCTAGAGGAGTCGAAGATGCGGTTCCTTATCGACGCGACCCATGACATAAAGTCGCCGCTGACCCTCATCGTAGGTCCGCTGAAAAAGCTCAAGGCACATCTTAAGGACGATACCGAAAGCCAGGAGTACATCAGAACCATCGACCACAACGCCAACCGGCTGCTTGTCCTAGTCAATCAGATACTTGACGAACGTAAGATAGACAAGAACCAGATGAGCCTGCACTGCCGGGAAACCGACATCGTTAAGTTCGTCGAGGCAATCTGCAAGCTCTATCGTCCGGCTGCCGAAGACCGTAACATACAGTTGGAATACAGTCCGAAGGTTGGCAAGCTCAACGTCTGGATTGACCGGATAAACTTCGACAAGGTCGTCTCCAATCTCCTTTCGAATGCAATAAAATACACCTTGGATGGCGGAACGGTCACGGTTACTGTCGCAAAGGACGGCAACAGCATGCGCCTCGACGTGCTCGATACGGGAGTCGGAATCCGTACTGAGAACATCGCCCACATCTTCGAACGCTTCTATCGTGGCAAGAACGCACCGGATGTCCATATCGAAGGCACGGGAATAGGGCTCAACCTCTGCCGCAACATCGTGCTGATGCATGGCGGAACGATTACCGCTGAGAACCGCACTGATGTTGGACATGGTGCTGACTTCACTCTTACAATTCCTCTCGGCAACGCCCATTTGAAGCCACATGAGATTGTAACAGAGGAAGAAACACAGGCTGATGTCGTCAAATCAAAGCCGTCAGCCAGCAAGAACTACCGCATCCTCATTGCCGACGACGACCGTGAGATAGCTGTCTACATAAACAATGAGCTGTCGAACTGGTATCGTTTCGACTATAGTCCTAATGGTCGTGATGCCCTGAAGAAGCTCCTTACCGATACCTACGACCTTGTTATATCCGACGTCAAGATGCCGGAAATGGACGGAATAACGCTCCTGAAAAAGATAAAGTCTAACTCTAACATCAGCGATATACCCGTTATCCTGCTCACTTCGAAAGCCGACGTACAGGACAAGCTCGACGGACTGAAGCGGGGCGCTGACGCATTCCTTGCCAAGCCGTTCAATATGGACGAGCTCCATGCCCTTATTGACAACCTCGTTGGTAATGTCCGCCGACTCCGTGGCAAGTTCTCCGGAGCACAGGAACAGAAGAACCGGGTGGCTGAAGTCACCGTCCGTGGCAACAACGACGTGCTCATGGAGAGAATCATGAAGGTCATCAACCAGCACATCTCCGAACCGGAGTTCAACGTCGAGGCACTGACCCGGGAGGTCGGAATAAGCCGGGCGCAACTCCATAGGAAGATGAAGGAGATGACGGGAATATCCGCCGGTGAGTTCATCCGCAACCTGCGCCTCGAGCAGGCGGCACGGCTCATAGCCGAAGGCAACATTAACATCACTCAGGTAGCGTTCGCCGTGGGCTTCAATAACCAAACTCACTTCTCGACGGTGTTCAAGAAACACTATGGAATGACACCAACGGAATACAGTGAGCGTAACCACTTGAAACAGTGAACAATAGCAAAATAAAAAGTAAATAACGACAACTCAACACACAATTAATGGTTAAACGGTTTGTAAAAGATACCCAATTACAACGTAAAAGGGCATCTTTTACGAGCTAAAACGGTATCTTTTACAACGTAAAACGGTATCTTTTAGAAAACAACTAATTTCTTACCAACTATGAGACGAATCCTTTTAACTCTGGCTCTGGCAGTTTCTGCCTTTTCAGCTTACGCCGACGACGGGCATACGCTGTGGCTGGGCGACTTCATGAATTGGGACCCTGAGCAGCTTCGGATGTATTGGCAAGCCGACTCTTTTGATTATGCCATCGACGAGAGCCTGCCTAAGGAAGGGTTTTCCATCAAGGGAAAGATTATTCGTGGAGGCAGTGACACGGGACTTCTATATGCCTCCTACGAACTGATGAGACAAAAGAAAACCGGAAAACTGCACGATGTCGAGTCGGCTCCTGCTTTCAGGTATCGTGTACTCGACCATTGGGACAATCTCGACGGGTCGATAGAGCGTGGTTATGCGGGCAAAAGCATATTCTGGTCGACCTCTCTGGAGTATGACGACTGGGCAAAGCGGATAGAGGAATACGCACGTGCCAACGCCTCTGTGGGCATCAACGGTGCTGTGCTCAACAATGTCAATGCCAATCCGAAAGTGCTTACCGCCGCCTATCTCGACACCGTCAAGGCTATTGCCGACATACTCCGCCCGTATGGAGTGAGGACCTATCTCGCCGTAAACTTCGGCTCGCCGAAGGCACTTGGTGCCACGACGACAGCCGATCCGCTTGATTCCACGGTCATAAAGTGGTGGAGAGACAAGGCAAAAGAGATTTACGCGCTCATTCCCGACTTCGGAGGTTTCCTCGTGAAAGCTAATTCCGAGGGTCAGCCGGGACCGTTCGACTATGGCAGGACGCATGCCGACGGAGCCAACATGCTGGCAGACGCACTGAAGCCTTACGGTGGAATAGTGATGTGGCGCAGCTTCGTCTATGGCTCAAAGCATAAAGGTGAGGACCGCGTTATGCAGGCAGTGTCGGAGTTTAAGGACCTCGACGGACAGTTCCGCGACAACGTTGTGCTGCAAAGCAAGAACGGACCGCTCGACTTCCAGCCGCGTGAGCCATACGCTCCGATATTCGACAATATGAAGAACACAACCCAATGGGTTGAGTTTCAGGTCACCCAGGAGTATACCGGACAGGCTAAGCACCTCGTCTACCTTGGTCCGATGTGGAAGGAATTCTTCTCGTTCGTCAGTCCGTCGACACTGAAAGGCGTTGCCGGAGTGAGCAATGTAGGCAACGACCAGAACTGGACGGCTCACCCGTTCTCTCAGGCTAACTGGTATGCTTTCGGTCGGCTGGCATGGAATCCGGGTCTTAGCTCACGGTCGATAGCGCAGGAATGGCTCAGAATGACATTCGATGAGAGTTCCAACCGGTATTTCCTCGATTCGATGACGGGCATTATGGAGAAATCGCGTGAGGCTTGTGTCGACTACATGATGCCGCTCGGTCTGCACCATATCTTCAAGTTCGACCATCATTACGGTCCCGAACCGGACGGCTTCAGGGCTGACTATCCTATAGAGTGGTGCCCCGTTTACTACCATAAGGCTGACTCTCTCGGCATTGGTTTCGACCGTAGCTCCAAGGGAACGGATGCCGTCAGCCAGTATCGTGAGCCGTACCGCTCTATATATAATAATGTGGAAACATGTCCTGACAGGTATCTCCTTTGGTTCCACCATTTACCATGGGACTACAAGATGAAGGACGGACGCACGTTGTGGGAGAATCTCTGCCGCTATTACCAGCGTGGAACTAAGCTTGTCGAGACCTATCTCTTCTCGTGGAAACTGATGCATTCGCTCTTTACCGACAATAACGACGAGGACCGATGGGAACTGGTCGAGAGGCTCCTGATGGATCAGTTGGGCAATGCAACCGAGTGGAAAGACACCTGCTTGCAGTATTTCCAGAGTATCAACCATAAGGAAATACCGCCTGAGAGAATCGAGACCGGTGTGCAGATTGCCACCGGAGACCATAATAGATAACCCATAAAACAATACTGAAATCTATATCTAAAAACAATATCTGTATGACTTCTACCTTGAAACGGGCTTCCGCCTTAGCATTGTTCTTCTGTCTTCTGAGTCTGGCATTGCCATCGTCGGCTCAAGTGCGAATAACCGGAAACGGACCTCAGAGGTGTCTTTCGGTCAATGGCAGGCAAATGCTGATGCTTGCCGGGGAACTCAGCAACTCGGCGGCAACATGCAAATCCGACATCGACAGTGTGCTGCCACGGATGAGCCGGTTGGGACTGAACACCGTTCTTGTGCCCGCCCAGTGGGATTTGACTGAGCCCGAGGAGGGCAAGTATGACTTCTCGCTTATCGATGAGACCATCAATGTGGCTCGGCAGAACAATCTGAAAATCGTGTTCCTGTGGTTCGGCGCGTGGAAGAACTCCATGAGCTGCTATGCTCCGTTGTGGTTCAAGGCTGACACGAAGCGTTTCCCAAGGGCTATGACAACAGCGGGTAAACCGCTGGAGATAGCCAGCGCTTTCTCGGAGAATATCCTCAATGCCGACAAGAAAGTCTTCACCGCTCTGCTCCGGCATATTGCTGAGGTCGACGGCGACGAGCATACGGTCGTTATGATACAGGTGGAGAATGAGATAGGAATGCTAGAAAGCGCCCGTGACCATTCTCCTTTGGCTGAGAAAGCCTATAAGTCAGGCGAATGGAGAAAGGTTGTCGGCTCTCTGAATATACCTTCCGGTGACGTACTTGCTGAGGATGAGGCTTTCCAGGCATACTATTACGCCAAGTATGTAGAACAGCTTGCTGTTGCAGGTAAGAAGATTCTGGATATTCCTTTCTATGTCAATGCTGCAATGAACAGCCGTGGACGCAAGCCGGGAGAGTATCCGTCGGCTGGTCCGCTGGCTCATCTCTTCCCCGTTTGGAAGAAAGTCGCGCCGCATATCGACCTTTGCGCGCCAGATATTTATGACACCGGTTTCAAGGGCTGGGCGGCTAAGTATGCCACGAAAGACAATGTCCTGTTCATTCCTGAGTCACGTTGCTGTGAGAATTCCGGCGTCCGTGCACTCTATACTTTCGGTGAGCATCATGCCATCGGCTTCGGACCGTTTGCCATTGATGAGGCTCCGGCTTCACAGACAGGCTGTGTTAGCGCAGCTTACGGGCTTATGCGGCAACTTTCCAATTTGCTTCTGAATGGCAATTCTAATGGCAAGCATCACGAAGCCCAGGGCAAGGAAATGAAGTCTTGGGGCGTCCTCTTCTCGCAGGAAGACAAGGAGCGGGTCATTGAGGATGGCAATACAGTACTCACCTGCCGCCATAATTTCACTTTGCCGTGGGATCCACGTGCTACAAACGGTCAGACGTGGCAGGAAGGCGGAGCTTATATCCTTCGTCTGGCTCCCAATGATTATATCATCGCCGGGAGTGGGGTAGTGGTCGTCTTCCAGACTAAGACGGAGAAGGAACAGGCTGAAAACGTGAAAACCGGTGAGGATGGATTTGCCATTGCCGGGCAGAAGAACGCTTCCTCTTCCGATACCCGTTCTGGTTTTAAAGGCAATAGACTGGGCATTGGATTTGTCGATGAGATAAATATTAATGCCAATGGCGAAATGAAGTATGTCCGCCGTGAGAATGGCGATCAGGATCATCAGGGTCGCCATGCCCGTATATCTGTGGGAGATTATAAGATATTGCATGTTAAACTCTATCAGTATTAGGCTGTTATGGGCGCTTGATACAAAATGAAACGTTCTGTAATTTTAATGAAACAAATTCTAACGGGTACTTTGAAGAAAAAGTAATATATTTGCAAACGTAAAATTAATTAACTTAAAACCATTTAACGAACTAAAGACTAAATTATGGAGAATATTAGAAATGTAATTTAATGGTGTCCTTTCGAGAAGAAGGATGCAGCATGAGGTTCTACATTATTTATGTAGTGTCCGCCTTCATGCGCTGTGCGATGTAATTAAACATTAATTTTATATAACTAAAAACTATCGTTTATGTATCTTCAGATCAAAAGAGCAGCCTTTGCTCTGTTTTTGAGCCTGTTCTGTTTTGTTGCTTATGCGCAAAAGACGGTGACAGGTAATGTTAAGGATGCTAGCGGTGAACCGATGATAGGTATAACTGTCTCGCTGGACGGAAAGCCAGTGGCAGTCACTGATCTTGATGGTAACTTCACTGTCCAGAACGCGAAGTCATCATCGGTCATCAAGCTTTCATACGTTGGCTATCTTGACCAGCAGTTTACTGTAGGAAACAAGAACCAGTTTAACCTCACGATGAAGGAAGACCCGAAGGCTCTTGAGGAAGTCGTGGTCGTCGGTTACGGAACAATGAAACGCTCCGACCTTACCGGTGCCGTTACTTCCGTAGGCGATGAGGCTATCTCGAAGTCGGTTTCGACAAGTATCGACCAGGTTCTCCAGGGTCGTGCAGCCGGTGTTCAGGTTCAGGCTAACACCGGTACGCCGGGTGGTTCGTCGACCATCCGCATTCGTGGTACTAACTCTCTTAATGCCACTTCACAGCCTATATTCGTTATCGATGGTGTAATCATTGATTCATCGTCAGGCGATAATGGTGACTCCAACCCTCTGTCGGAAATCAACCCGAGCGATATTGTCAGTATGGATATTCTTAAGGATGCATCGGCTACCGCTATCTATGGTTCCCGTGCGTCTAACGGTGTTATCATGATTACCACCAAGCGTGGTAAGGCTGGCGACGCAACGGTTACTTATGACGGATATGTCGGCTGGCAGACAATGCCGAAGTCGCTCGATGTTTTGAACCTTAAGCAGTATGCCCAGCACTACAATGACATCGCTGACGCACAGATCAAGTCGGCTACTAACTCATTCGTACGCCCTGAGCTTCTGGGTGAAGGTACTGACTGGCAGGACGAACTGTTCCGCCATGCGCTCATGACAAGCCATAACTTGTCGGTTACCGGTGGTAGCGAGAAGATTACTTACGCTCTCAGCGCTGGCTATCTCGACCAGGATGGTATCGTTATTGGCTCGAGCTTCCGCCGTCAGACTCTACGTGGAAATACTGACGCACAGATTAAGAAGTGGCTCAAGGGTGGTTTCAGCTTCTCTCTCGCTGACAGCAAACAGCAGACTCTTGCCAATAGTTACAGCATTATCCTTACGGCTCTGCGCTCTCAGCCTTCAGTGGCTGTACGCTCTGCCGATGGCTCTTTCGACGGTCCTGACGACCAGTGGATGCCTGATAACCCTGTAGCTCTTGCACAGATTACACGCAACTACAACAAGAAGTTCAACTTCCGTGTGAACACTTACCTTGAGGCTACTATCTTCAAGGGACTCACTTACAGGACTGAGCTTTCTGCCGATTACAATAATAATAAGTACTATTATTACATGCCTGACTATAAGTTTGGAGTTAAGACAAGTGACAGCCGTACTTCTCAGTGGACTTCAACGAACTCTAAGTACTGGTCATGGCGTAATATCCTTACTTATGCCAACACCTTTGGCAAGCACTCTATCAATGCTATGCTCGGTCAGGAAATGAGCCACAACCACTATGAGACTCAGGTAACGAGTGCCAACGGATTCCCGTCTAACTCGGCTACTGACCCGTCGGCTGGTAGCAACGACAGCTCTTCTCCTGTCGGTTATCAGGACAACAGCTCTATTTTCTCTTACTTCGGACGTGCTTTCTATAGCTATGACGACCGCTATATGGCTACATTCACTCTGCGTCGTGATGGTTCCAGCATGTTCGCTGACGGTCATCGCTGGGGCTGGTTCCCATCAGCTGCGTTGGCTTGGCGTGTAAGTGGTGAGAAATTCATGCAGAATGTCAAGTGGATCAACAACTTGAAACTCCGTGCCGGTTGGGGTGAAACTGGTAACCAGAATGTACGCCAGTGGGCTTACATGGCTCTGTTGACTACTTACAACACTCCTTGGGGTGTCGGTGTGCTCAACGGAAACAATGCTAACCCTGACCTTAAGTGGGAGACAACAAAGTCTTGGAACTTGGGATTCGACCTCAGCGTCCTCAACAACCGCATCGACATTGTATTCGATTGGTACTACAAAAAGACCAACGACCTGCTTATGGAGCTCGATCTTCCTGCATTCCTTGGCTCTGGCGGTGGCTCAAACTATGGTACTGCAGCCAATCCTTGGGGTAACGTAGGTAGCCTGCGCAACACTGGTATTGAATTCACTATCAACTCTATAAACATCAACAAGAAGAACTTCCAGTGGAGCAGCAACTTCGTGTTCTCGCTCAACCGCAACAAGGTTCTCTCTCTTGATACTGAGACAGGTACCCTGCCGCAGACTTTCCAGGTGGGTTCTGAGACTGCAACAGTCACTAACACCGTTGTCGGACAGCCTATGGCTCAGTTCTGGGGCTACAAGGTTATCGGGCGCTTCGACAAGCCGGAGGATTTCTACTATAAGGATGCACAGGGCAATGTCAAGCAAGTCGCACTGCCTACCGGTTGCTCAATTGGTAAGAGTGGTTCATGGCTTGGTGACTATCGCTTCGCCGACCTCAATGGCGATGGCGTCATCGACAATAACGATCAGACGTTCATTGGCAATCCGGAGCCTAAGTTCACATTCGGTTTCGGTAATACGCTCTCTTGGAAGGGATGGGACTTCAGCTTCCAGTTCACTGGCTCTTATGGCAACAAGGTTCTCAACTACAACCGCCGCCAGCTGGAGATTACCGGTTCTACAAGCAACCTTCTTACATCAGTTCTCAACTACGCTCGTGTTGAGAAGATTGACCCGAATGGTCCGGACGACTATCGTAACTACTGGGTTACAAACGCTTCATCAACAACAATGCCGCGTCTGTACACCGAGAGCTACTCCAACGGTAACAACCGTGTGAGCGATGCATTCGTAGAGGATGGCTCTTACATCCGTTTGCAGAATGTTTCGTTGAGTTACACCTTCCCGAAGAAGTGGATTGAGCATCTCTATCTCTCTAACGTGAAGCTCTACATGAATATTCAGAATCTCTTCACCATCACAAAGTATGACGGTTATGATCCTGAAGTCGGCTCACTCTATGGCGATGCTTTGAAGAACGGTATTGACTACAACCGTTATCCTTCACCTCGTATCTACACATTCGGTATCAATGTCTCCTTCTAAATCAACATTACAGTTATGAAAACAAAATTATTATATATAGGTGCGATGGTCGTTGCGGGGCTGACATTTAGTTCTTGCTCTGATGACTTCCTCGATCAGACGAACTCACACCAGTTGTCGCAGGATGCTTTCTTCGACAGTGACGAAGCTGTAGAGAAGAACATCTGGCCGCTGTATAGCTATGTATGGTTTGACTTCAACGATAAGTTCTACTATGGCATGGGTGACGGTCGTGCGAACAACATTACAGCGCAGTATTCCAACTATATCTATCCATACACCAACTTCACTGAGACTTCTTTGTCACAGGGCTTGTCGGAAGCATGGGCTGCGCTCTATAGTGTTGTCGACCAGAGTGATAATGCGGTTATAAATATTCAGACAAAGTCGTCGTCCAACGTAAGTCAGACAGCCAAAGAGCAGTGCACTGCTGAGGCTCGTTTCATGCGTGGAGTTGCCTATTGGTATATTGGTTCTCTGTGGGGATGTGGCGTTATCTATGAGAATCCGACACAGCATGTCAATAACTATGTCATCCCGGCTAACCCACGAACTGATGTCATTGAGTATGCTATCCGTGACCTTGAGTATGCCGCAAAGTATCTTCCGGCATCACAGACTGGTGCAGGACGGGTAACCAAGTACTCAGCTTTCGGAATGTTGTCACGTGTTTATCTGACTATGGCAGGACTGACAACGGAAGGCCAGTACAATGGCTCTAACGTTCAGACTAACTTCAACAGTGGTCAGCGTAATCCTTATTACCTGGATCTTGCAAAGAAAGCTGCTGCCAAGGTTATCAATGAAAGTGGTGCAAAACTGCTGGACGATTATGCTGCTTTGTTCAACTATAATACTATAAATAACAACTCGGAGTCGTTGTTCCAGTTGCAGTTCATGCCTGGAACAGGCGTCGGTGGTGCCGGACAGAGCATGTCTCGATTCCTTGCTTGGTCGACAATGGTTGCTGACCAGAATGCTTGGGGTGGTGCGACATACTGCTCTTACGACCTCTTTGAGGAGTTCTCTAACTATGAGGACAATACTCTCGGAACGGTTATAGACGATAAGGTTCGCCGGCATAACAGCGTTGCTTCATACGGAGAGTCTTATCCGGAACTCAGTGCTGATCCGTCAGACCCGTATGTATATGGTGTAACCGAGAATCCTGGCAATCAGGGAGCCAACATCAAGAAGTATGTCATCGGTACCAAGAAGGTCAATGGATTCTCTGAGCCTAACAACTCAGGCATCAATACCTATATGCTCCGCCTTGCTGAGGTCTACCTCAACTACGTTGATGCTACAATGGGCAATTCCGACCAGACTAATGACCCGACCGCTCTCCGTTACTTCAATCTCATCCGTAAGCGTGCCAAGGTGCCGACAAAGAATGTCGTGACTTACGAAGACCTGCGCCATGAGTTCCGTATGGAGTTCGCATTCGAAGGACTTTATTGGTTCCAGTTGCTCCGTCGCAGCTATTCTCACCAGCAGGAAGTCGTTAACTATCTGAACAATCAGAACCGTAACGCTTCTTACTTCGATAACGAGACCAAGACTTATAAGCTCAGCGACAACTATGTTGCTCCTGGACCTGATGTCGATGTAGCGACAGCAGCCGACCTTGTTCTCCCGATGGCTGATGCCGACCAGACTAAAGACCCGCTGCTTAAGCCGGATACCAATGGCAACGTTCAGACCGTTCCTTACGAGTTCGGCGAGCGTGAGATAGACGAGCAGTCGCTCTTCCAGTAATAATAACTTTAAAGAACTAAATTATGAAAACAATATTCAATAAGACCAAAGCATTGCTCTATGGACTCCTTCCGCTTGGGCTGCTTGCTCTGACGCCGTTCTTCGCCTCATGCAGCGATGACGATGATGCCGGCTCAGCGCAGATGGTTATCAATAAGGTCTATCTGGAGAATGCTGCTGCCAAAGACTCCGTTACCGACCGTGAAGTAAGTTTCGCCCGCCTCGGACAGATGATTCGCCTGGAAGGTTCCGGATTCACAGGCTTGCGCCATATCTATATCAACGGTTATGATACCTATTTTAATAATGCGCTCATGACCGACAATAACGTTTGGGTGACACTTAATGGCAACACGCCGGTCGATAAGGCTGACTCAACTGTCCGCAATACCATCACTTTGGTTAAGGATAACGCCACTTACACTTATAAGTTCACTATCCGTGCATCGGCTCCGACAATCTCTAGCGTCGACAATACGCTTCCGGAACCAGGTGAGAAAGTCATTGTTTATGGCTCTAACTTGCAGGAGACGACCCATCTGACCCTGCCTGGTGGTGTAGAGGTTACTGACGGAATAACCAGTGATGAAGACGGAAAGTGGTATTCATTCACCATGCCGTCGGGTGTTACCGGGAGTGGTTCCATCACAAGTGAGGGAGCTAACGGTACCGCAGTTACCCCGGCTTACTTCAACAATAAGAACTGCACCGTCATTGACTTCGAGAACTCTGCCGACCTTGGTGGCTGGAGTGCAACCTATAAGTATGACGACCTTGTTGACGACCCGCTTGGTTCAGGACGTGGAAAAGTCGTTGAGCTTGTTCCTCAGAGTGTACTTGATGCCGGTGGAATTAAGGCTGGCGCTAACGCAAGTATCTGGGCAACAACTGGTAATGACTATGCCAACGACGATTGGACGCGTATGGAAAGTTTTATTCCTGGCTCAACACCAGTCGATTCAGTAGCATTGCAGTTCGATGTATATGTTCCTGACGCATGGACCGGTACCGGTCAGTTGGAAATCTCTTTGCAGAACAACCTGTCAAACTATGGCTTCGGATCAGGTGGAACACAGTATAATAAGGACTACATGACACAGGCTTTCGTCTGGGTTCCATGGATGGACACCGAGACCGGTGCACAGTCTAGCTTCACAACGGGCAACCGCTGGCAGACTATCACTGTTCCTCTGTCGAAGTTCGGGCGCTACACCAATGATAAGGCTTCTTACACATTCGACAATGTAGTCACCGACCGCAACAGTGGAAGCTACCGTAACTTCGTGTTCCTGCTTGTCAACTCCGACCTCGAGTTCTCCGACGATTTAACCTATCCGGCAAGCCCGTTCACAACTAAGGTCTATATTGACAACTTCCGCATCGTGCCTTGCACAAGCGTTACAGTGTCAGACTTCTAAAAGTAAAAAGGTAGAAAAGTAAAAAGGTAAAACCTGATTACTCTTAACTCAAATACTTGAAACTATGAAAATAAATAAAATCATCATACCGGTCATGGCATCAGCAATGCTACTGACCAGTTGCGACGACCAGATAATGGAGTGGGGACGTCCTGCCGGTGAAGGCGAAGTCACCACTGCCGAGATTCCGCTCGCCGTCAAGGAGGTGCTCGCCAACTATGAGCCGATAAAGACTTACGCAGCGCAGTACACGCCGAATATGGTTGTTGGTCTCGGATTCAGTGCAGCAATGTACAATGAGTCGGCTTCTACAGGCACTGCCTATAAGAACCTTGCCGATGAGAACTTCCAGATGTTCACTCCGGGCAATGCCCTTAAGATGGACGCTATCGTTGGCAACAGCGGCACTATGACATGGACGACTGTCGACCAGATGCTGGAAAACATGCCATCAGACGTTAAACTCTATGGTCATAACTTTATATGGTACCAGCAGCAGGCACAGACCTACCTTAAGTCGCTTATTGCCCCGACAATGGTCATCAAGACCGATGGCGACATTGCAAACATTCTCCCGGGTGATGCCAGCAACTTCAATGGCGGAACAAGCGGAGGCTGGGGCTCTTGGGGCTCTAACAAGCAAAGTGGCGGCGTTGTAGAAGGAGCCGGTGAAGACGGCTCAGCTGCAATGGTCATTGCCAACAAGGGCGACGGTAACTTCTGGGAAGCTCAGATGGCCTATACTTTCGATGAGCCTTTGCAGAAGGACGTTGAATATACCATCCGCTTCAAGGCAAAGAGTACATCAGCCTCCGGTCAGCTGCAATTCCAGTATCAGAATGGTACAACATACGGCTCGCAGGGCGGTTATACCACATTCAATGTCGGTACAGACTGGACGACATGCGAGAAGTCATTCACAATAACTGATTATGACGATGTAAACCGTATCCTTATCAATTTCGGTAAGGTCGGCGGTACTTATACAATCGATGATATTCAGTTCGGTATCAAGCAGGAAGACCCAATGGAGAACATCCTTACCGGCGATGCTTCCGACTTCGAAGGCGGCACCAAGGGCGGTTGGGCTTCCTGGGGTGGCAACAGTCCAACGTCAGCTGTACAGGAAGGCGTAGGCAGAGACGGCTCATACGGTCTCGTATTGACCAACCCGAAGGATGGAAACATGTGGGATGCACAGTGCGCTTACACCTTCGATACCTATCTCGACAGCTCTAAGGTCTACATGATCCAGTTCTATGTAAAGAGCAGCACAGCCGCCGGACAGATTCAGTTCCAGTATCAGAACGGAACGACATACGGCTCGCAGGGAGCTTACTCAACCTTCAATGCCGGCAATGACTGGTATCTGTGCGAGAAGAAGTTCAAGCCTGGTTACGACGATGTCAACCGTATCATCCTCAACTTCGGTAAGGTAGCCGGAACATACTATATAGATAATGTGAAGTTCGGTGTTGCCAAAGACCAGAGCCTCGACGCATCTGCCAAGCAGTTCCGCTTCATGCCTCGCCGTGGCCCTCGCCGTGCAACAACCATTACCTACACTCTTAAGTCGCCTGAGGAGAAGCGTACCGCACTGCTTGGAGCTATGGAATCATGGATCAAGGGTTGTGCCGAGCACTTCAAGGAGAAGAATGTCGTTCCTTACGGCTATGATGTCATCAATGAGCCTATTACCGATGGTTCTAACAAGGTTCGTGGTGTTGATGCCGGAGCATTCGGCGGAAGTACTACCGATGATAATGGCAATACAACTTATGATGCCGAACCAACCGAGTCGACTACCGACGGACTGAGCCTTAACTGGGGTGACGGTCGTTTCTACTGGGGCTACTATGTCAAGGACTATGCTGTCAAGGCATTCCAGTACGCCCGCCGGTATCTGCCGGCAGAGACCAAGCTGTTCGTCAACGACTATAACCTCGAGGTCAGTCCTGGCAAGCTTGCTGCTCTTGTCGATTTCGTCAAAGGCATTGATGCAGCCAACGGCTCACCAATCGTCGACGGTATCGGTTCACAGGTTCACTTCGACCTCCATGCCGCTACTGATGATGTTACAACCAACGACTCAATCATCAAGACCCTCAAGGCAAAGGTTGATGAGATGTTCAAGACTATGGCGGCAACCGGAAAACTTGTCCGTGTCACAGAACTTGACGTTGCCCTTGGCACAAGCAGCCCGTCAGCAGCACAGTACAAGTGTCAGAGCGACTGCTACCGCATGATATTCGAGTCATACAAGGAGAATGTGCCTGAGGCTCAGCAGAGTGGTATCACCATCTGGGGCTTGTCGGATAATGCCGATGAGCACACCTACTGGATTCCTAACGACGCTCCAAACCTCTATGACGCCAACTATCTCCGCAAGTGGGCTTACAAGGGAGTCTGCGACGGAATAGCAGGTGAGGACCTCGGACTCAAGTATGGTGGCGACGACTACAAGGCTTACTATGAGAAGCAGAATGTCTCGTCAACCGTTTCACAATAATGAATACACAACTATTATTAATTAAGCTTTGGTTCCCATATAGGGTTTTAAGTTGATTAATACTTCAGGGCTGTTGCCGGATTCTTCCGACAACGGCCTTTTTTCGTTTCATAAACATATACAAATTGTTAACAATAAAACAAAGTACCGAAAAAAGGCAAAATAGTATTGTTTTGTTTGAAAATTTAGTATTACCTTTGTCAACGTTAAATAAATAACTATGCCTTAGGAAAACCATTAAACTAGAAAAGAACTGAGAACAAATACAAGTATTAATTAAAATCAATCATCTATGAAGAAAATCTTTACTTTAGCTATTGCTGCATTAGCAGCACTTTCAGTAAGCGCACAGGATGTCGCTACAAAGCAGACACTGGCTTTCACTGGTAATGCATGGAACGTTAATGTTCTTGCAACTGGTAACGTTGGTATTACTTGTAATTCACAGTGGGGTGAGTATAAGCTGACTTCTGAGTCATTCGACGCAGCCGATTATTCAAGCCTTCATGTTGAGTATTCCGACCTCGTTCAGGCAGAGGAAGGAAACGGTTTCCAGATTATCCTTGGTAACTCTTCTGACACTAACACAGAGTCTTATCTTGACCTTGACCCTAACGCAACATCTGCTGATTTAACTATTGATCCGGCTAAGCTCGGTGGTAAGCCAATCAACAAGATTGAGTTGCAGGGAAAGTCAAAGGATTCTTATGTAAAAGTTATCAGCGCTGCTCTTGTAAAGGCTGATGGCTCACGGACTCCTCTGACATTCGCCGGTCCGGCATGGGGAATTGATGTTGACCCACTTTCGACACCTACTCTTCAATTCACAGGTCAGTATGGTGGTCAGGAGCTCGTTGTTGCTGAGGACGGTTCACATGTAACTTATGATCCAGCAACTGAGGCAGGCGTTGAGAAGGTTGTCGTTATTAAGCTGTCTCAGCCACTTGGTATTGATGTCAATCTAGAGAATCAGAATGGTGGTTCTGGCTTCGCATGGATTGGGCAAAGCACAGGATCTACTTTCCTTACTGATACTCTGAATGCAACAACAGCTGTTGACGCTACTGGTGCTGCAAAGGCTGTTGACCAGGTTTGGATCAAGGCTAGTTCATCAGAAGGCTATCCAAGTGATGTAGTTGTCGAAGAGGCTTACCTGCTTACTGGTACTCATGAGGCTATCTTGGCTGGCATCAAGAACGTCAAGGCTGACGCAAAGGCTCTCGATGAGAACGCTCCTATGTATAACCTCGCTGGTCAGCAGGTTACAAAGGCTTACAAGGGTGTCGTTATCCAGAACGGTCGCAAGTTCTTGAACAACAAGTAATTGATTCTTTAAGGAATAAATATTGGCGGAGTGTCATTTGGCACTCCGCTTTTTTTTGTTCATTAATGTAGTTTATTCTCTCCTCTTGCTAAAATAATAATGGCACGTTATGATTTGCTATTTATAAAAAAAAATATATCTTTGCAGTTGTATACTTAAAAAAAGAGGAGTATGATGCGTACAATTAGTGTTTCTTCTAAAAGATACCCAATTAGCTTTTAAAACGGTATCTTTTAGAGTCTAATTGGGTATCTTTTAGAGTCTAATTGGGTATCTTTTACAAATCGACTGATATTCCTTTGCTGTAGCACTCAGTCTTCTGTACGTATTTTTATAGTCTTTTTCCTATTGTACAGCATATAATTTTCATTTTGGTTAAAAATGTTTGTAAAATGGCAAAAAAGTATTATGGTTTTTAAATAAGTTACGTTAACTTTGCAATCGGAAACATAATAACAGTAATTATATAACTAAAACCAATCGTTTATGTATCTTCAAATCAGAAGAGCCGCCATGGCTCTATGTATGTTCCTGTTTTGTTTTGTTGCCTACGCGCAGCAGACAGTGACAGGTAATGTTAAGGATGCTAACGGTGACCCGATGATTGGCATAACAGTCTCGGTCGATGGCAAACCTACTGCCGTTACCGACTTGGATGGTAACTTCACCATTCCGAATGCCAAGCCTACATCAGTCATCAAGCTGAGTTATGTTGGTTATAAGGACCAGCAGATTACCATTGGTAAGCGTACGACATTGAAAATCGTCATGCAAGAAGACGACAAGAGCCTCGACGAGGTTGTTGTTGTCGGTTACGGTACGATGAAGAAGCGCGACCTCTCCGGTGCCATGAGCCAGTTGAAAGGCGACGACCTTATGAAGGGAGGCGCTGTCGACCTCGCCCACGGTATGCAGGGTAAGGTTGCCGGTGTAACCATTCAGCAGAGTGATGGTGCCCCTGGCGGCGGTATGAGTATCGTTGTCCGTGGTACTAACTCTTTCTCAACATCATCACAGCCTCTGTACATCGTCGACGGAGTGCCTTTCGAGACAGGAAGCACACCTGCCAACGGCGCTACAACCAGTGAGCAGAGCAGCAACCCTCTGTCGATGATCAACCCACACGATATTGAGAACATCGAAATCCTCAAGGATGCATCAGCAACAGCCATCTACGGTTCACGTGGTGCTAACGGTGTCGTCATCATTACCACTAAGAAAGGTCAGGCTGGTAAGCCGAAGGTAGAGTTCAGCGGAAACTGGGGATGGGCAACCATCGCAAAGAAAATCGACATGCTCGACCCTGTAACCTACGCTAACTACATGAATGAGCAGTACACCAACGACCGCTATTACCTCAATTCACGCAGCACTAACATTCCTTATCCCGGCACTTGGGGCTATCAGGTTTATACCGACGGCCATGCCAACTACAACACCGGTAAGTACACCGGTAAGCCAGAGGACTACGCACATCCGGGTTGGTACTACGACGAGTATGGCAATGCTACCGAACTCGGTGTTGCCGACTGGCAGGACGAAATCTTCCAGAACGCCATGCAGCAGGATTACAACCTGAGCGTAAGCGGTGGTGACGACAAGGGTTACTACTCTTTCTCGGGCAACTACACCGACCAGGATGGTATCATCAAGAACTCAGGCTACAAGCGTTACACACTTCGTGCCAACATCTCACGCCACGTCTACGACTGGTTGGAGATTGGTACAAACCAGAGCTTCACCAATACAACTACGAACTTCGCCAACACCCTTAGTTACAACACCGGTGTCGTTCGTTCAGCACTTATCTTCCCGCCGACTTACGGTCCAAACATGGATACATCGACAGCCGACGACCTGAACTGGCTTGCTGCCAACCCTGCTGCATACGTACGCAGCACAAAGGATGAGCTCAACGCTATCAACTACTTCAGCAGCTCTTTCGCTCAGATTAAGTTCACCAAGTGGCTGACCTTCCGCCAGAACCTCGGACTCTCTTACAACGACTCACACCGCAGCTCTTACTACGACCGCCACACCCAGGAGGGTAAGGCTCCTACGAATGGTAAGGCTAGCCGTGGCTCCAACATCTGGAAGAGTACTACCGCTGAGAGTATCCTTACTTTCGACAATACATTTAATAAGATACACCACCTGAACGTCATGGGTGCCTTCACCGTTGAGAATGCTTCATGGGACAACAACAGCGAGGTTGCACAGAACTTCCCTGACGACTTGACAAAGGACAACGACATGGGCCGCGCACTCGACAAGGCAGTGCTCGCCAGCGACAAGGGTCGTCAGCGTCTGGTTTCGTTCCTCGGCCGTGTCAACTACACATTGAAGGACCGCTACTATCTGACAGCAAGTGTCCGTTCCGATGGTTCTTCAAAGTTCACCGACAAGAATAAGTGGGCAACATTCCTCTCAGGAGCCCTCGCATGGCGCGCATCTGAGGAAACATTCATCAAGAACCTGCATGTATTCGACAACTTGAAGTTCCGTGTCAGCTATGGTGAGACCGGTAACCAGGGTATTGGCTCTTACCGCACTTTGCCGCAGCTCTCTACCGCCAACTATCCGTTCAACGGTTCCATGAGCAGTGGTGCCGCAATGGTCACATGGCGTGGACCTGTCGACCCGGATATTAAGTGGGAGACAACAGCACAGTGGAATGCCGGTATCGACTTTGCATTCCTCAAGAACAGCCTCACATTCACCATCGATTACTATCACAAGAAGACTCGTGACCTGCTTCAGGAAGTCAAGATCCCTGGCTCTACAGGATTCACCAACCGTCTGACCAACTCCGGTAACGTGACCAACGAAGGTCTTGAGCTGACCCTCGGCTGGCAGGTCATCAACAGCAAGGACTGGCACTGGGACTTCAATGCCAACATGGCTTTCAACAAGAACAAGATTGGCGGACTTAAGGGCGACCAGTATGCCAACACCCTTTGGTACGGTGCCGACAATGTCTTCATCCAGCGCAATGGCTGTCCTATCGGAGCTATCTACGGCTACGTCGAGGACGGATTCTATGACAATGAGGCTGAGGTGCGTGCCGATCCGCAGTACACTATGGCAAATGCCAACACTGTAAAGAGTAAGATTGGTGAAATCAAGTACGCCGACCTCAACGGCGACGGACAGATAACCGATGCCGACCGCACCATCATCGGCGATACCAACCCTGACTATACTTGGGGTGTCACCAACAACATCTCTTGGAAAGACCTCACCCTGAGCTTCCTCTTCCAGGGCTCACAGGGCAACGACATCTTCAATGGTAACTTGCAGGACATCAAGCTCGGCAACATCGGTAACATTCCGGTCGATGCCTACAATACTCGCTGGACTGCCGAGAACCCGCAGATTGCAAGATGGCCGAAGGCATCTTCAGGCTACGAGCGTAACTTCCTCATCAGTAACCGTTACGTCGAGGATGGCAGCTACATCAAGCTTAAGAACATCTCCCTCTCTTACAACTGGCGTCATCCGTTCAAGTCAGTCGGTCTGGAGCGTATCCTGTTCTCATTCACAGCTACCAACGTCTTCACCATCACCAACTACAGCTGGTATGATCCTGATGTCAACGCATTCGGAAGCGACTCTAGCCGCCGTGGTGTCGATATTTACTCTTATCCGGCATCCCGTACATTCATGTTCGGTCTGACTGCAACATTCTAATTAATTCAAAAACTAAGAAATCATGAAACTGCATAAGATTTTAATTCCGGCCTTGATGCTTGGCTGTGGCGCTATGCTTACCACATCCTGCAATGACTATCTGCGGGAAGAGCCAGAGAGCTTCATCGGCCCCGATAATATAGAGTCAAGCAAGACAGGCGTCGACACATGGGTTACCGGTGTCTACAGCAACTGGCTCTATGATATGTTCTGCTGGGATGAGTTCCCGCGCGTCTTGGAGCTCGATGCCGACTACATCAGCGGACCAGACTGGCTGTTCGGTTCTATGGGTGCCGGTAACTTCCAGGCTGAGAGTGCCCTCGACAAGATGTGGAATGGTCCGTACAACCTTATCAACGATGCCAACACTGCCATCCGCTACATCAGCGGCATGACGAATGTCGACGAGGCTTACCGCAACAACGCTATCGGCGAGATGTATTTCCAGGAGGCTTTCTGCTACTTCTTGCTCGTCCGCGCTTACGGTCCTATCCCTTATATGGCCGGCGATGTCAGCTCTACAGGCCAGTACAACAACTCACGCCGTCCTGTTGCTGAGATTTACGACCATATCATCGACTTGCTGACCAAGGCTTCAGAGATGATGTATCGTCGTGACGATGCCAACTACAAGGCTGGTCACGTCAGCGCAGGCTCTGCCGCAGGACTCCTTGCCAAGGTCTATGCTACTATGGCTTCGGCTGCAATGCCTGCCGGAACAGAGATTACCGTTAAGACCGGTGCTCCTTACCGTACGGTGAAGAACACCGACGGCGACGACATCAACGTCTTCCGCACACCATCAGCTGAGACCTTCAAGAAGAAGGCTGTGGCAGGCTACGAGAACATGGACAGCCACGAATTGTACACCAAGGCTGCCGAATGGGCTAAGAAAGTCATCGACGGAGCATACGGAGTCTACGAGCTGACACCTTACGACAACCTCTGGAAGTTCTCCCACCACACCGACTCAGAGATGATGTGGGGCATTGAGAGCACCGCCGGCGACAACACATACCGCACCGGTATCCACGCCTTCTATGAGGGCACCGAGGACGGTTCGGGAATTCTCACCACCGGTGGTTACATTGGTTGCACAAACAACTGGTACAGCCTCTTCGATGATGATGACTACCGTATCACAAAGGGTGTCAAGCATGTTTGGCGCTACTACTATCAGACCAGTTACAACGGAGCCTTCTACTATCCGCAGAGCTGGAGCGTGAAGGTTACCGGTCGTGACCCTCAGGGCAACTACGTACAAGAGCCTGAGAAGCAATTCTCCGACCTCGGCTACGCTTATCAGTACAATACATCGTCTGAGTGCCTCGCCTTCACGACCAAGTATTCCGACGTTTCCGATCCGACACAGGCTTACCCGGAGTCTTTCTGGCCGTTCCTCCGCTATGCCGACGTACTCCTTATCTACGCTGAGGCTGAGAACGAGCTCGGCAACATGAGCGAAGCAATGACCTACCTCAACATGGTTCGCCAGCGCAGCAACGCCAAACTCATGGAGAATCCTGTCAACCAGGAGAACATGCGCAGTCAGATTATCGAGGAGCGCGCCAAGGAGTTCGCTTGCGAAGCTGACCGCCGTTGGGACCTCATACGCTGGGGCATCTACCTCGACGCCATGAACGCCATCGGACGTGACGACAGCAACATCAACAAGGCACGCACGGAGCGCAACCTGCTCTACCCGATACCTACTGCTGAAATCAACGTCAACGACAGTATCAACTCCAACAACCCTGGATGGAACTAAACCATTCAGTGGCTTCAAGGACGATAAAAAAGCAATAAAACTTAAGTTTAAATAAACATGAAACTCAATATAAAAAACATAGGATTGGCAGCAATGGCAGCCTTCGCACTTGCTTCTTGCAGTGATGTCGTCGACTATAGCGTCCCTGACAAGACCGCAAGCAACGGAGCACCGGTCATTCAGTCCATTTACGACGTACAGGACACTGGCTACGTCGCACCTCTTGCCAGTGGTGAGCTCGACCAGATGCTTCACATCAAAGGTCAGAACCTCAGTCATGTCAAGAAGATTACTTTCAATGGAGTTGATGTCGACATCAAGCAGGTCTACGCAGAGTCGGAGAACAGCTATGTCAAGATTCCGCGCGTAATTCCTGAGCAGGTCACAGATACTCTCGTCTATGAGACCGAGCAGGGAACGGTACGCATGTACTTCCCGGTAGCCATTCCGGCTGTCCAGCTCAACGGACTTATGAATGAGTTTGCCCTTCAGGGTTCGGCAGTTCAGCTTAACGGCAGCAACTTCGACCTCTACAACTTCGGCGATACCACCGAGACATCGCCTGTAAGCATCGAAATCAACAACACTGCCGAGGGCTATCACAAGGCTATCCACACCGATTCATGCACCGAGACATACACCAGCATCGTCATTCCTAAGGACTGCCCGGACAACTCCCTCATAACCTTCAAGTGGAAGGGACTCAACGGCGAGATGACCAAGACTGTGCCTTACCGCATGACCGATGATTTGCTCATCGACTGGGATGCCGACTACGGCTCTGGCCTGGGCTCGTTCATGACGCTCACCGATGGTAGCAACGCCGGCGACCCGCAGTCGCTGGGTTATAAGTTCCTGCGCATCAACGGCGTCTTCGACAACTGGTCGTGGAACGGCTCATACTTCGGTCTGACCTGGCCTGAGAAGTTTGCCGACGTATCAGCAAATCCACAGAACTACGTCTTCAAGATGGAAGTGTGGACCAACAGCGCCAACCCGATACCGAGCTACGGCGACAATGGTGCCAACGGTGCCAAGAACGGCGGTTACCTCATTACCCTGAACGGTGCGAAGACACGCTGTCAGTTCGACTTCCAGAACCAGTTCGGCTTCAGCAACACCTACGGCGAGTGGGTAACAGTTGTCATGCCGCTCGAGGATATGGTCAACTCCGAGGGTGAGCTCGCGCCTCCGCAGGTCGGCAAGTGGTGCAACATCGAATTCATTATGCAGCCTAACGGCAGCGCATGGAACTGCGATCACGCTTTCGGACAGTTCCGCATAGAACCAAAGAACTATTAATAACGGGCAACAATCATGAAAAAGTTAAGTATATTATCGGCAGTGGCAATGGCTCTTGTGATGCTTGCGTCCTGCTCTGATGACGACAACAACTACCTGCAGCCGCGTCACTTCGATGACACCACGGCTCCGACAGTTGTGTCGGTAACACCGGCTGACGGTTCGACTGAGCTCGATACCATCGAGAGTATCACGGTCACCTACGATAAGCCGATATTCCGTGCACCGAATACTTCTATCCGTGTGTACACTACAGACACTACATATTATTATGTCGAAGATACCATTTCTCAGGTTGTCAACGGCAATCAGCTTGTTATCCCTATCGACACCAAGCCGAATACATCTTATAAGGTTGAGATTCTGAAGCCGTCAGTGCGTGACTCTTCTTACAACTTCGCTGCTGACTTCCAGACAACGTTCTCGACCCGTCTGTACAACCTGTTCGACTCAACTAAGTTCGACATCTCTCCTGTTCCGGTTAATGAGAATGCTACCGAGCCTACTAAGAAGCTTTACAGCTATCTGCTTTCTCAGTTTGGTAAGGCAACGCTCTCAGGTGCTATGGCTGAGGTAAACCACAATACTCAGAATGCCGACTACATCAATTCGATAACCGGTAAGTATCCTGCTATCAACACGTTCGACTTCGTCCACTTCTATCAGAGTGCTCCGTTGAATCCTTCAAACTGGATTGACTATACTGACAACTCTATCGAGGAAGGCTGGTACAACAATGGCGGTATCGTCTCTTACATGTGGCACTGGGCTGTTCCTAACAGCCAGGCTGACGAGAAGAAGTACTCTACTTATAAGTTCTATGTCAATCAGGACGATGACGCACAGAATACTAAGTTCCGTACTACATTCGCAGTCCTTCCATCAAAATGGGAGTACAAGCACCTGACACGTGACATGGACATCATCGCTGACTATCTGCTTGCTCTGCAGGCTAAGGGTATCCCTGTTATCTGGCGTCCTCTCCATGAGGCTGCGGGTAATGTTCCTAACGGAGGCAAGGCTTGGTTCTGGTGGGGCAATGCCGGTCCTTCGGTTTACAAGAGAATCTGGCAGCGCATGTATACATACTTTAAGCAGAAGGGTGTCAACAACCTTATCTGGGTTTGGACTTCTTGCGGCAATGATGCTGACTGGTATCCAGGCGATGAGTATGTTGATATTGTTGCTCATGATTACTATGAGAACGATGTTGCCAAGTATCACTCTTCGGCTAGCAATTACTTCAATGAGCTCCGTGAGATGACCGGCGGAAAGAAGATGATAACCTGCGCTGAGTGCGGTGCTATTCCTTCTTACCAGAACATGTTCAATGATGGAGCCATTTGGAGTTGGACAATGCCTTGGTATGGCGATTTCACAACCAATGGTATTTACAACAGTCCGGACTTCCTCATCGAGCAGATGGATAGCAAGTATGTTATCACTCGTGATGAACTGCCTAGCTTCAAATCAGAGTAATAAGGCTTACGAATAACCAAAGAAACCCGGCTCGTGGACATCTGTTCCACTAGCCGGGTTCCTTTCTTTTTATTGATGACGTAATCTGTGATTGTAATGTCATTTATCGATTGATAAATTAAACATACTATTCAACAATAAAGTATCATTATTTTGATATTTTTTGTAGTATCTTTGTAACCGAAAACGAATAACCAAAAGCCGAAAGCATGAAACGTTTTGCATCTCTTCTTTTATGTCTAGCAATGTTGTTGCCATTGACTGCGCAAGTCATTGGTAATAATATAGTTGTTACTGTCACCCCCGATCATCAGGATTGGAACTATAAGGTCGGCGAGACAGTTAACTTCGTGATTAATGTCCGTAAATCAGGTACGCTGCTTGATAATGTCAACGTTGATATTGAAGCTGGTCCTGTAATGTATCCGGATGTAAAGAAAAGTATGACATTAAAGGACGGAACGGCTAAGTGGAGTGGCAAAATGGCTAAACCTGGGTTCTATCGTGTGACCGCAACGGCTCATGTTGGCGGCAAGGATTATAAGGGACTGTGTACAGCGGGATTCTCTCCTGAGAAGTTGCGGCCTTATTGTCAGGAGCCGAAAGACTTCGATGCTTTCTGGAAGAAGGCTCTCGATGCAGCAAGGAAAAATGACCTTAACCCGACAAAACGCCTGTTGCCAGAGCGTTGTACGAAGGATATGAATGTCTATGAGGTTAGCTATGTCAATAATAATTGGAACTCGCGGATGTTCGGAATATTGTCTGTTCCGGTAAAACCGGGTAAGTATCCGGCTCTATTGCGGGTGCCTGGTGCCGGTGTCCGTCCATATAGTGGCGACACATATACAGCCCCGGGCAAGTGCATCGTGCTGGAAATAGGTGTTCATGGTATCCCTGTAACAATGGAACAGAATGTCTATGATGACTTGCATAATGGTGCTTTGGATGGCTATTGGAACTTCAATGTTGCTGAACCGGATAAGAACTATTATAAAAGAGTAGTAACCGGAGCTGTCCGTGGCGTTGACTTTATTGCTTCATTGCCCGAATGGGATGGCAAGACAATAGGTGTAACGGGTGCTAGTCAGGGCGGATTCCTCTCGCTGGCTGTTGCTGCTCTTGACAAGCGTATAACCTTCCTTGGCGTCGTCCATGATGCTATGTGTGACTATGAAGCCGAACTTCATAACGTTGGCGGCGGCTGGCCGCATACTATCTATTGGGATATGAAGAGCGGTCTCGACAAGAACCTTATCAACCTTAAGGTTGAAGGCGGTCGTTACTATGACGGAGTTAACTTCGCCCGCCGTGTTACCCAGCCGGGATGGTATAGCTTCGGATATAATGACGAGGTCGTTCCTCCCACGTCTTCGTACTCAACTTACAACATTGTAACAGCGCCCAAGACCCTGTCGGTTTATCAAATGACCGGTCATTACTGGTATCAGGAGCAGTGGGATGAATGGCAAGACTTCCTTCGTAAACAAATGGGATTATGAGAAATATATTCAGATTGCTTTTATTAGCAACAGTATTGTTCAGCAGTTTAGGTACAGTAAAAGCTCAAACGACAGCGCAACGACTATTCGGACGCCTGCAAAAGATTCAGGCTAAGGGTATTATGTTCGGTCATCAGGACGATCCTTTCTATGGATTGACATGGGATTATGTCAAAGGACGGTCGGACACACGTGACCTAACGGGTGATTATCCGGCAGTGATGGGCTTTGACCTCGGTGGCATCGAACTGGGAGATGACAAAGACCTTGACGGTGTGCCGTTCCGTCTCATACATGATGAGGCTGTAGCTCAGAATGCTCGCGGTGGCGTTGTAACCTTCTCATGGCATCCACGCAACCCGCTGACTGACGGAAACGCATGGGATGTTTCTGACAGTACGGTCGTCCGCAGCATTCTTCCGGGCGGAGTGAAGCATGAGAAGTTCCAACTTTGGATGAAGCGTGTTGCTGATTTCCTTCTTACTTTAACCGACAAGAAAGGCAATAAGATGCCAATCATATTCCGCCCGTGGCATGAGAATAATGGCTCTTGGTTCTGGTGGGGACAGAAACTCTGCTCCGATGAAGAGTTCAAGGGATTGTGGAATATGCTGCAGGACTATCTCGTTCAACGTGGTCTGGACAATCTTCTGTTCTGCTATTCGCCAAACCTTGACGGCAACTGGACTACGGAACGATTCTTGAAACGTTATCCTGGGGACGACCGAGTGGCAATAATCGGTGAAGATGCATACCAATGGGGCACTGAGGCTGACTTCGTTAAGCAGACAACAGCCGACCTTACGTTCATAAAGCACTTCGCAAAGGAACACAACCGACTATTTGCTTTGACCGAGTGCGGATACAAAAACAATCCGGATTCAACATGGTGGTCACGTGTCCTGAAGCCAATACTTGATAAGTTTGGAGTCCTCTACTTCCTGCCTTGGCGCAATTTTAAGAAAGAATACTTCGGACCATCGAAGGATGAGCCAAGCGGCAAGAACTTCCTGTTACTGTATAAGTCGAAGAACATACTCTTCTCGAAAGATATTCGCAAAATAAGATAATAATAAGAAAACGATAGATACAATTATGTCAGATTTCAAAGACAAAGTAAAAGCATTGAGGGCTCATCATGAAGGGTTGCTCAGCCGCAAGAATGTAGCCGAAGAGTGGGGTAATGGAATCTATACCCGCTACAAATATCCTATCCTTACTGCCGAGCATACGCCGCTGGAATGGCGCTATGACTTCAATGAGAAGGACAATCCTTATCTGGAGCAGCGCATCATGATGAATGCCACGCTTAATAGTGGCGCTATAAAATTCAATGGCAAGTATGTCCTTGTTGTTCGTGTGGAAGGAGCCGACAGAAAGAGCTTCTTTGCTGTTGCCGAGAGTCCAAACGGAATCGACAACTTCCGCTTCTGGCCAGAGCCAATCACAATGCCGGAAGATATTATTCCTGCAACGAACGTCTATGACATGCGACTTACCCAGCATGAAGATGGCTGGATATACGGAGTCTTTTGCGCCGAGCGCCATGACGACAGTCAGCCCGGCGACCTTTCTGCCGCAACAGCTACAGCTGCCATCGCCCGTACACACGACCTTATCCACTGGGATCGCCTTCCCGACTTAAAGTCGAAGAGCCAGCAGCGCAATGTAGTACTCCATCCAGAATTTGTTGACGGCAAGTACGCTTTCTACACCCGTCCACAAGATGGCTTTATCGACACTGGCTCAGGCGGTGGAATTGGCTGGGCACTTGTCGACGATATTACCCATGCGGAGGTAAAGGATGAGAAGATTATCAACGCGCGCCACTACCATACAATCATGGAAGTTAAGAACGGCGAGGGTCCACATCCTATTAAGACACCTCAGGGATGGCTCCATTTGGCTCATGGCGTTCGTGCTTGCGCCAGTGGTCTGCGTTATGTTTTATATATGTATATGACAGCTCTCGACGATCCGACACGCGTTATTGCCCAGCCGGGTGGCTACTTCCTCGTTCCTCAGAATGGCGAATATATCGGCGATGTTATGAATGTAGTATTCTCAAATGGCTGGATAGCCGATGAGGATGGCAAAGTATTCATCTACTATGCATCATCTGATACCCGCATGCATGTCGCTACATCAACTATAGACCGCCTCGTCGATTATTGTATGCATACACCTCAGGATGGATACGCAACCGGCAAGAGTGTAGAGACAATCAAGAAACTTATTGAGAAAAATAAGAAAATTTAATTTAGAATTCATAATTATGATTATCTTTGCAATCTAAATCCAAATGTTTTGAATTACTGCGAATTTAATTGTAATTATCGAATTTTGAATTCAAATTTATAGATAAGTATTATGGCTACTTTAAAAGAAAAAATTGGCTATGCCCTTGGTGATGCTGCAGCGGGTGGTATTACCTGGAAGATAATGTCAATAGCATTCCCATTGTTCTTCACCAACATCTTCGGACTTACCTTTGCCGATGCTGCTACCCTTATGCTCGTTGCAAGAATGTTCGATGTTGTCACCGACCCAATCATGGGATCTCTCGCCGACCGTATGCAATCCCGTTGGGGTACTTACCGTCCGTTCCTTATCTTTGGCGCATTACCATTCGGACTGATTTTTGCCCTTCTGTTGCAGACTCCTGACTTCAGTATGACAGGAAAGCGAATCTACGCATACACCCTTTACCTGCTTATGATGGCTATCTATACTGCGGTTAACGTTCCTTACGGCTCACTGCTGGGTGTCATGACCGACGACGACAATGAAAAGAACCAGTTCTCTTCTTTCCGTATGGTCGGTGCTTACGCAATGGGATTCCTCACATTGTTCTCATTCCCATACCTTCAGAAACTTGTAGGCGGTACTCCTCAGCATCAGTATTCTATGGTAGGCATAGTCTTTGGTATCATAGCCGCTGTACTTACACTCCTTTGCGGACTCCTTACCAAGGAACGCCTGAAGCCAAAGCGTGCTGAAAAATATTCAGGCAAGCAGTTTGTCGACCTTTTCAAGAACGTTCCATGGCTTTATCTTACCGGCATAAGTGTCTGTACCAACTTCTTCAACGGATTCCGCTATGCCGCAGCAGGCTACATGTTCACCTATTGCCTTGGCGGTGACATCACCGTTGGAAAGCTCATCATCAACTATACCGTCTTTATGACATTCGGTGAGTTGACTTGTATGGTATTCGGAGGTCTCTCACCTTGGGTCACCAAGAAGTTGGGCTCTAAGAAGAAGGCATTCATCGTGGCAGCAATATTCTGCCTGATATTCTCCGTCCTGTTCTTCTTCATTCCGATGAAGGCATCCTGGATTTGGGTTATGGTCGCAGTGGTTATCCTCACCTCAATGGGAATCGGTATCTATTCGCCGCTGTTGTGGTCGATGTATTCAGATGTAGCCGACTATGCAACCGAGAAGAACGGTACTTCCTCAACAGGACTTATCTTCTCGTCAGGTACAATGGCACAGAAGCTTGGAACAGCCATTTCCGGTGCTCTTGTAGCTTTGCTCCTCGGTCTTGCAGGTGCCAGCATGACAACCGACGCAATGGGCAATTCAGTTGTCGACCCTGCGTCAATTACCCATCCGGTGCTTGAGATGATCTGGTCATTGTTCTCATTGTTCCCGGCAGCAATAGTAGTCATAATGATTCTGTTGCTCATAAAGTATCCAATCAAGAAATAAAACATGGAAGAATTGAAGAAGCAGTTCCGCAACTGTTTGGAAAATAATATCCTGAATTATTGGCTCACAAAGGTCATCGACAATGAGCACGGCGGCTACTATGGTCGTGTGGACGGGCATGATAAAGTCCATTCCGAAGCCGAAAAGGGCGCCATACTCAATGCCCGCATCCTTTGGGCGTTCTCTGCAGCCTATCGTGTGCTCAAAAAACCGGAATACCTGAAGGCTGCTGAGCGTGCCCGCGACTATATCTTCGACCATTTCATTGACAAGGAGAATGGTGGAGTATACTGGAGTGTTGACTACAAAGGCAATCCGCTGGACACCAAGAAGCAGACCTACGCTATCGGCTTCACCATCTATGGCATGAGCGAGTTTGCCCGTGCCACCGGTGACCGCAGTGCTCTCGACTGTGCAGTCAGGCTGTTTCATGACATTGAGCAGCATGCATACGATAGCAAGAACAACGGATATATCGAGGCACTGACCCGCGACTGGCAGCCTATAGCCGACATGCGGCTCAGCGACAAGGACGAGAATGGCTCACGGACGATGAACACTCATCTTCATATCATCGAGCCATACACCAACTTGCTGCGTGTACTCAAGGGCGACCACCATGACAGCTTGACGCTCACCGACGAGGAGAAAACAACCTTGAAAGCAGAGGTAGAGCATGCGACAAGGAATCTTCTCGACATATTTACGGACATTATTCTGAACAAGGAGACCTATCACCTCGACCTCTTCTTCAATGACGAATGGCAGGGCAAGCGCAACATCCAGTCCTTCGGTCATGACATTGAGGCTAGCTGGCTGCTCCATGAGACTGGGCTTGTTCTCGGCGACAAAGCGACTATCGACCGCATAGAGCCTCTGGTACGCTATATAGCCGATGCAGCCGACGAAGGATTACAGCCCGACGGAAGCACTATCTATGAGAAATGGCTCGACGACGGACACGAGGATCGCCAGCGCCAGTGGTGGGTAATGTGCGAGAGTGTCATCGGTCATGCAAACCTCTATGAGCATTTCGGCAGTGCCAAAGCATTAGGCAAATGCATACGTGCCTGGGACTACATCCGGAAATATCTTATCGACAATGAAAACGGCGAGTGGCACTGGGCCCGTCTTGACGACGGAACCATAAATCTCGACGATGATAAGGCAGGTTTCTGGAAGTGTCCGTACCATAACAGCCGCATGTGTCTCGAAATAATGCAACGGGATATTTAATTTCTTTTCTTAACATTTTCGTAACATTTTTCTGACATGATTTCTTTTTTTCCTAGGAAAATATTAATTTTGCATATTGAAAATTAATTTAAACCTAGGGAAAAGGAGATTATGTCGGACCGTGTATTGCATGAAATCACGCCTTTAATGGGTCGGGACGCTCTCTATATTGCCGACCGAAACAAGAAGGAATTTGCATATCCTATTCACAACCACGAGGTCTACGAACTCAATTTCGTAGAGAACGCGGCGGGAGTGAGGCGTATCGTCGGCGACTCTTCCGAGATTATCGGCAATTATGATCTAGTGCTAATCACATCGCCTGACCTTGAACATGTCTGGGAACAGAATACATGCACGTCGAAGGACATCCGCGAGATAACCATCCAGTTTAGGTTCGGACTCGACGAAGAGGATGTCCTCTTCGAGAAGACACCATTCCTGAGCATACGCAATATGCTGAAGGAAGCACAGAAAGGGCTTGCCTTCCCGTTGCCCGCAATAATGAAAGTCTACAATCTCCTAACCTCAATCAGTTCCATTGACGACCGTTTTGAAGCGTTGCTTCAGTTCCTGCGGATTCTTCATATCCTGTCAATTCAGGACGGAGCCCATGCCCTTGCCACCAGTGCTTACGCCAAAGTGAAAATCGAGGACGACAGCCGCAGAGTGCTCAAGGTGAAGAACTATATCAATGAGAACTACATGTATGAGATAAAGTTGGAGACTCTTGCCGACATTGCAAACATGAGTCAGAGTGCGTTCAGCCGTTTCTTCAAACTGCACACAGGACGCACGCTTTCCGACTACATTATCGACACACGCCTTGGATATGCTACACGAATGTTACTCGATACCCAGGACAGCATAGCGAATATTTCGTTTAACTGTGGATATAATAACCTTAGTAATTTCAATCGGCTTTTCAAACGGAAGAAAGGCTGTTCGCCATCAGAATTCCGTGAGAAATACCGCAAGACAAGAATTATAGTTTGAGTTTTTATGTTAAAGTTTCAACCATTATTAAAGCAAACCATTTGGGGAGGTGACAAGATAATCCCCTTCAAACATCTTAACAGTAATCTGGAGCAGGTAGGTGAGAGCTGGGAAATTTCCGGTGTCAAAGATAATGAAACTGTCATCAGTGACGGCGAGTACGCAGGTATGCGCCTTAATGACCTGGTAGCCCAACTTAAAGATAAACTCGTCGGAGCAGAGAATTACAAGCGCTTCGGCAATGTGTTCCCACTGCTCATCAAGTTCATCGACGCCCGTCGCCAGCTGTCCATCCAGGTTCATCCTAACGACGAGACAGCCCATCGACTGGGCTATCCGCGTGGCAAAACCGAGATGTGGTACATAATGCCTTCAGACCCTGACGCCAAGTTGCGCAGCGGACTTAAGAAGCAGATTACCCCTGAGCAATATAAGCAGATGGTTGCCGACGGCACTATCACCGACGCCATAGCCGAATATCCTGTAAAGGAAGGCGACTGTTTCTTCCTTCCGGCAGGTCGTATTCACAGTATCGGAGCAGGCTGCTTTCTTGCTGAGATACAGCAGACAAGCGACGTTACATTCCGCATTTACGATTTCAAGCGCAAGGACAAGAACGGCAACTACCGCCAACTCCATGTTAAGGAGGCTGCCGAGAGCATCGACTACACTGTCCACGACGACTATCGCCAGCACTATGAGCATAGGATGAACGAGCCAATGACACTCGTCGACTGCCCGTTCTTCACGACAACACTGTATGACCTCACTGAGCCGATGGACCTGGATTACAGCGACCTCGACTCGTTTGTCATACTGATAGGCGTTGGTGGTAAGGGCACTGTGACCGACTCTGAGGGCAATACCACATCGCTGAATGCCGGTGAGACCATTCTCGTTCCGGCAACTGAAGGCGTCATGCACGTCGAGGGTACTCTGAAGTTCCTCGAGTCATACGTCTAAGCCCCCATCGACCCGACAGAGGGTCTGTTGACACTTTTACTGATAAAAGCATAAAATAACGAAGATCCATCAAGATGAAAATAACAAAGATTTTGTTGATTTTCCTCTTCAGTCTCATTGCAAGTGGAGCCTCCGGGCAGCCAACGTTCAATTCTCAAGAGATTAATGTTGCTGCCAAGGCTTTCAACGACGCTCAAGCGAAGACAACTAAATGGGCTGAGAATATAGCCAAAATGGGACACCTCGACAAGGACAGCAACATTTGCTGGGTATTCAAGGTTCCGGCTAAGGACTCGCTCTATATTGCGTCAATTTACGACTGCATACGTATGTTTGTCGACCAACGGAGAACTGAAAGGCAAATTGATTATAAGGAATCATCGGCTGAACTTATAGTCATCAAGACAGTATTTCCGAAGATTCTGTTCAGTGATGGTTCTATGTCGTTTGCTATGTCGGTAGATGCCTACGGAGAGATGTCCATAAAAGTTGAGCCAAAGGACCTTGTCCTTACCATGAAGGTTCAGCGATATGTCAACACGTCGCCTTACGGACGTGAAGTCCAGCCGTCGTTTGGAACGGTATGGCTACCTGTCAAGGGCGTGGCTCCGTTGAAAGACAATGGTAACAATAAACTTTGGAGCAAGGCTTTCGTCAATTCCAATGCCGAATGCCTCAATCTGGCAAACAATTTTGTCGGGATTCTTAACGCCAACTACACACGGCCTGAAGAGTACTGATAATCAAGCACATAGTAAAAGGGTATCTTTTAGAAGCTAAAAGATACCCTTTTATGTTTTAAAAGATACCGTTTTACAAGCTAAAAGATACCCTTTTACGATTCAAGTAATGGTTACTTGTAAGGCGAATGACCGTTAGTCTTATTTTTTCTTAAGTTTTTCCATCCTGTTTACTTGTTCCTCGACGACATTTATTGTTGTCGTGTCGGTGATGAACACACTGTTCAGTCCTTGCTGCTCCTGTGCCGGATCGCCGGTGTAATCGTCGCCGACTTGCCATTGCTCGTGCTTCGGCTTGGCGTAACCGCCCCATCCCCAGAAGTTGCAACCGGCGAACTTTCCGCCTTTTTCGGCATTGTCGGCTACAAGAGAGAATACAAACTTGTAGTAACCGTCACGCCCTTTAGTCGTTGACTCCGGCGAGAACGAGAATCCGTCACGTGGATAGCCGAACTCCTCCATTACCAACGGCTTGCCTATCTTCTCGCAGATGGCCAGATGACGGTCGATGTAATCCTTGGTGTTCTTGCAACTTACAGGAAGGTCCTCGATGAGAGTCTTCTCGTGAGCCCATCCCCAGTTGTATGGCCATAGGTGTACGTTGCAGTAGTCAATGTTCTTGTCGGCGCAGATTTGCTCATAGCAGTCATAATCGCCCTCACATCCCCAGGCACCCTCAGAGCCAATGCTGATGAGGTGGTTCTTGTCGAGCGAACGGATCAAGGCGCTGGCTTCGGAGAGCCATTTCTCGAAAGCCGGTATCTGTGCCTTGTCGAAAGCGCGTGGCTCGTTGCCTATCTGCCATGACATTATAGCCGGGTCGTCGACATATTTTATTCCTGTGTACCGGTTTGTGCGGGTTATTATGTCACGGACATAGTTGTAGAACAGTTGGTGAGCCTTCTCGTTGCCGGCAAACTGAGATACGAACTTCATGAACGCCGGATAGCCGTCCTCATTAGGTCGTGGCGTCTTTCCTGCTCCCGCCCATTCGAGGTACTGCCCGTAGCCACCGCTCCATTCCCAGGAGTTGTTCAGGTAGAGCACTGCCACCATGTGACGTTTGCCCATTTCCATGAGCAGATAGTCTAGACCGGCAAGTATTGTGTCGTTGTAGACTCCCGGCTTTACTTGCAGTGTCGGTTCAACCTTTGTCTTCACGCCACGCTCGCCGTCAGAGCCGACAAGGATGCGCAGGTTGTCCATTCCTGCAGCTTTCAGTGCGTCGAGTTCTCGGCAAAGGCGCGCGCGGTTGCCACCCTGACCCTCGCTGCCGAGTATGGCACCGTACCAGAGGTTTGTTCCTACATAATAATATGGTTTTCCGTCGCGGACGAAATGACCGTCTTTGACCGTGACGAATTCCTGTGCCATCAGTGACATAGGAATTATGCATAGCAGAAGTAGCAGTATCTTTTTCATCGTTTGTTATTTTATTTTTCCAAGTACAAAGTTACAATAATGCATTCCGAATTCAAAATAAAAGCACTTAATTATTTTGAAATTCCCAATTATTACCTTATCTTTGCACTGAACAAATTATCAAGGAGGATAGCTTATGCCTGCAACAAGTCTTGGGAATAACCATATTACAGATATTTACATGAGTGCTCTTTCTTCTTTAAGCAAAGAAGACAAGATAATATTGGCTACTAAGTTGTTGAATTCTGCTGCCCAGACCGATAAGAAAAAATCCAAGTTGGACTTACGTACTTGTTTTAAAGGCGACTGGTTTGAAGGTAAAACGGCAAAGGAGGCTGCCGACGAACTGAGAAAGTCAAGAACGTTTAATAGAACTGTAAGTACTTGGTAAATGGTTAGAGAAGAATATTTGTTGGATACAAATGTATGTATTTCTATTCTAAAAAATGATAGGGATATTATTGGCAAAGTTTTATCTGTCAGACAATCCAATTGCCATATTTCTGAAATAACTAATTTATAATTTAACTATATGACAAAGATTGCTTTTTTCGATGCACACAGTTACGACCGTGAGTCGTTCGACACTTGGAACAAGGACTTCGGGTTCGATATACATTATTATAAAGAGCGCCTGTCGATGAACTCTATTGAGCTCACGAAAGGAAAGGAGATAGTCTGCGTTTTCGTCAACGACGAGATCAGTGCTCCGGTCATCGACCAGCTCGTGAAGAATGGTGTTAAGCTCGTAGCCCTGCGCTGCGCCGGATTCAATAATGTCGACCTGCCTGAGGCTAAGGGCAAGATCCGTGTTGTCCGTGTTCCGGCATACTCGCCACATGCTGTTGCCGAATACGCTGTAACGCTTATGTTGACACTGAACCGTAAGGTTTACCGCTCGACCCAGCGTACTCGTGAAGGCAACTTCCGGCTTTCCGGCTTGCTGGGCTTCGACATGTATGGCAAGACAGTTGGAGTAATTGGTATGGGACGTATCGCAAAGGTGCTGGTGAACATCCTTCGCGGTTTCGGAATGAATGTTCTGGCTTACGATAAGTTCCCTGATGAGAAATGGGCTAAGGCAAACAACGTGAAGATGGTGGATCTGCCGGAGCTTTATGCCAATAGTGATATTATATCACTGCATTGCCCGCTGACCCATGAGACGTTGCACATGATAGACAAGGATGCTATCGATATGATGAAACCTGGCGTGATGATTATCAATACCGGTCGTGGAAAACTTATCCGTACCGAGGATCTTATTCAGGGCCTGCGTACTCATAAGGTCGGTTCTGCCGGATTGGATGTCTATGAGGAAGAGGCTAAATACTTCTATGAGGACCACTCCGACCGCATGATTAATGACGACCATCTGGCTCTGCTATTGATGATGCCGAATGTTATCGTTACTTCTCATCAGGCATTCTTTACCCGTGAGGCTCTGCATAACATTGCCACAACAACGCTCCAGAACTGCAAGGACTTCCTCGAGGGCAAGGAACTTGCCAACGAAGTGACTGCAAAATAAAGTCGTTTTCGTTGGGTGACTAAACATCCTCCCCTTTGGGGAGGCTTGGTGATGAATCGGAATTAGGCTTCTCTTCCTCTTTTGTCACATACCTCTTCCAATAAGCTATAATCAGGGTTGTCAGCGGCAATGCTATGATAAGTCCGATAAATCCTAGCAAAGCTCCCCATACTGACAACGATAGAAGAAGGATTGCTGGGTTTAGTCCCATTGCCTTACCCATGACCTTCGGCGTGACTATCATGTCTATGATAATCTGGACCACAATAAACACGAGTACAGCCGACCCGAAGATAATCCAGAAGTCTTGTCCCGTGTCGGCTGCTTTCAGTCCGGCAAGGAATGCTGTCGGTATAAGTGCGAATGTGTGGAGGTAAGGCACAAGGTCGAGTATTCCAATCAGAATAGCCAGACCGATGGCCATAGGGAATCCTATTATAGAGAATCCTATGCAGAACAAGATTGCCATTATCAGGGCAACGGTGCCCTGTCCGCGGATATAGCTGTTAAGGGCGTTTTCAACATCGCCTGCAAGCTCGTGCCAGAATGGACGGCTCTTCTTCGGGAATATGCGTATCCAGTTCTCTGTTAGGTACTCATAGTCCATCAAGATGAAGAACATATATAATAAGGTAATGCACGATGCTATAATCGAGATTACTACGCTTGCCGTCTGACCTACAACTGAAAAGACTTTCGGCATAGCGGTCTTGATGGCGTTGGAGAAGTCAGGACTCTTCAGGAAATGCTCTATCTGTCCCTGATTCTCGATAATCCATTCCTTCACCATGCGTGAGATATTGTTAGAGCCAGTTGTCTCATGCAGGAATTTTGTCAGCACGACCGTAAATCTGTTGAACTCGTCAATCATCGGCGGTATAATAAGGTATATTATTCCGGCTATGATTGCAAAGACGAATATCATGGTTACTATTATCGACAATGGTCGTGTAGGCACATGCAGCTTGTACTGTACGAACTTCACGATAGGGTAGAGCAGATAGGCAAACAGCCATGCTACGAAGAATGGCAGCAGCACACTGCTAAGATAGTTTACTATCAGGAACACGACTACTATTCCCAATGCTGTCAATGTCCACCTTATGAAGCGGTCGAAAGTTATTGGGGTATATGCAGAAGTCTGGTCTTTTGTGGTTTTAGAACTTTCTTGTGCCATATCTTTCTGATTTTTATTTTCTACTCTTTTCCTACCAGTTTGTTATAGCAATCCCGGCAAAGCGGCTCATACTCGTCCTTTTCGCCGAGCAGGACCCGCTTGTCGTTGTGTACCAGTCGGTGGCTTATGTAGGCGAGGTTGCCACAGCGGACGCAGATGGCATGAACCTTGGTTACTTCGTCGGCAATCGCCAGCAATGAAGGTATCGGTCCGAACGGCTTGCCACGGTAGTCCATGTCCAGTCCTGCCACGATGACCCTTACGCCACGGTTGGCAAGCTGGTTGCAGACATCGGCAAGTCCATCGTCGAAGAACTGTGCCTCGTCAATGCCGACAACATCAATGTCGCCGGAGAATAGCAGTATTGCCGACGACGAGTCGACCGGGGTCGACGTTATGACGTTGTGGTCGTGGCTGACTACATCTTCCTTGCTATACCGGGTGTCTATGACCGGTTTGTATATCTCTACTTTCTGGCGGGCAAACTTAGCGCGTCTCATTCGGCGTATCAGCTCTTCGGTCTTACCCGAGAACATGCTTCCGCAAATAACTTCTATGCGGCCCCTGCCTCGCCGCTCGCCATGTATGTTGTCTTCGTTTTCCATTATTATTGGCAAAGGTACAAATTAATTCTCAATCCTTCTATATTAACTGTCAAAAAAACCTAATTAGTTTTGTGGTTACATTCCTTTATACTATCTTTGTACACTGAATATGGGGATATTGTATCTTGTTCCGACACCGGTAGGCAATATGGAAGACATGACTCTTCGTGCCATCCGTATATTGAAGGAAGCCGATTTGGTCTTATGTGAGGATACCCGGACATCGGGCATTCTGCTTAAGCATTTCGACATCCACAATCATCTTATGTCTCATCATAAGTTCAACGAACATGGTACATCGGCAGGAATTGTTGAACGGTTGAAAGGCGGCGAGACTATTGCGCTCATTAGCGACGCCGGAACTCCGGGAATCAGCGACCCGGGATTCTTCCTGGCACGCGAGGCTATAGCAGCCGGGGTGACTGTTCAGACACTTCCTGGAGCTACCGCGTTTGTTCCGGCTTTGGTCTCGAGCGGACTGCCTTGTGACAGATTCTGTTTCGAAGGATTCCTTCCTCAGAAGAAAGGACGTATGTCAAGGCTGGAGGCTCTGAAAGATGAACATAGAACAATGATTTTCTATGAGTCTCCATACCGTGTGGTGAAGCTTCTCGAACAAATGTCAGAAGTATTTGGCGATGACAGACAGGTGAGTTGCTGTAGGGAAATCTCAAAGATACATGAGGAAAGTGTCCGTGGAACTATAGCGGAGGTTCTTGCCCACTTTAAGGAGACAGCGCCACGTGGCGAATTCGTCGTGGTCGTTGCTGGTGCTGAGAATTAAATTTATTGATTAATAAGTATATTAAATAATTATTTATGAAGAAAGCTATTCTTTTCGCAGTCTGTGCAGTGCTGGCTCTCACAGGCTGTAATTCAGGACAGAAGAAGATGAACCCAGCTGACATCCAGAACGATTCCCTTCGTTCCGTCATCGAGGCCCGTGATAACGAAATCAATGATATGATGGGAACTCTTAATGACATTCAGCAGGGATTCGACGAAATCAATGCTGCCGAGAACCGTGTTAGCGTTGCTAAGGACGGAGAGGGTGTTGACAAGGCAAAGGTCATCAAGGATCAGGTTCAGTTCATTGCACAGCGCATGAAAGAGAATCGTGAGCTCATTAAGAAACTTCAGGATCAGCTTCGTGAGACTGGCTTCAAGGGTGACCAGATGCGCAAGACTATTGAGAACCTTCAAGCTCAGCTCATCCAGAAGGATGGCGAACTGAAGAAGCTTCGTGCTGAACTGCAGTCTAAGAACATTCATATCGCCGAACTCGATGAGACAATAACCGGTCTTAACAGCGATGTGGCAAGTCTGAACACTAGCGTTAAGAATCTCAGCACCGACAAGGAGAATCTTACCAACGAGAAGACAAAGCTGCAGTCTGAGAATACTCAGAAGACTCAGACCATTAGCAATCAGGACAAGCAACTCAATACTGCTTGGTATGTCTTCGGCACAAAGAAGGAACTCAAGGCTAACAACATCCTTAAGGATGGTAAGGTGCTCCGTGAGGGCTTCAACCGTAATTACTTCACAAAGATTGATATTCGTGTTGACAAGGAAATCAAGCTCTATTCTAAGAGCGCAAAGATTCTGACTGCTCATCCTTCTTCAAGCTACAGCCTCAGTAAGGACACCAACGGTCAGTATGTCCTCCGTATCTCTGACCCGGAGTCTTTCTGGAGCACAAGCAAATATCTGGTTGTACAGGTCAAGTAAGCATTAGATTTTTATCTGTGGTCCCTATACCTTATTATATAATGCACCTTATTTAATCAAGGGGATATAGAAGATTAAAGGAAAGCAGGATATTTTATAAAGAAAGAACAGATACAAATTGTTCCTACTACTTGTTAGGTAATGATTTGTACCTGTTCTTTCTTTTTTAGCTACTATTCTATACTTTTTTTGCTTTGTTCTAAGGCATTGCCTTTTCACAAATCGCTAGAACTTGTGTCTTTTTTATCCTTTAAGCGAGAATTCATAAGTTTTTTATCCAAAATCAATAATTTTTTTGTTAATTTGTTGCAGTTTGATTAAAAAAGTTGTAATTTTGCAGTCTGTATTGAGAATGTATAGAAAGTAATTTAACAAAAAAACAATATATTTGAGGTTTATGGTAAAACGACTATGCTTGGTCTTTGCAGGTTTATTCCTCTCTTTGGGAATGGCTTTGGCTCAGACCACAATCTCCGGAACCGTCATCTCGTCTGAGGATAACGAGCCTATCATTGGTGCTTCTGTCATCATTGATGGAACAAGTACTGGCTCTATTACCGACATTGACGGTCACTTCGAGTTCACTTCCCCCAAACCGAATCCTTCGATTACCGTCAGCTATGTCGGTATGAAATCGCAGAAGATGAAGGGTGGGAAGGACATGAAGATCACACTTTCACCTGACAATGAGAGTCATCAACTTGGTGAAGTCGTGGTCACTGGTATTCAGAAAATGGATAAACGTCTGTTCACCGGTGCAACGACGAAGATTGAAGCCGACAAGGCTCGTCTGGATGGTGTCGCCGACGTGTCACGTTCTCTTGAAGGTCGTGTCGCTGGTGTAAGTGTAGAAAACGTATCTTCAACATTCGGTACAGCGCCTAAGATTCGCGTTCGTGGTGCTACATCTATTTATGGCTCATCAAGCCCACTGTGGGTTGTCGATGGTGTCATCCTCGAAGATGCTGTCAACGTAAGTGCTGATGACCTTTCTTCTGGTGATGCTACAACGCTTATCTCTAACGCCATAGCCGGACTTAACGCTGATGATATTGAGAGCTTCCAGGTACTGAAGGATGGTTCTGCTACATCTATATATGGTGCGCGCGCAATGGCTGGTGTCGTTGTTGTCACAACAAAGCGTGGCCGTGCCGGTCACAGTGCTATCAACTATACCGGTGAGTTCACTTACCGCTTGAAGCCAAGTTATGGAAACTACAACATCTCTAACTCTCAGGAGCAGATGGGTATCTATAAGGAAATGGCTGCTAAGGGATGGCTCGAGATGTCTAGCTTGATTAACAGTTCTACTTCTGGTCTGTATGGACAGATGTATAACCTCATCGATAGCTACAATAAGTCTAATGGTCATTTCGGTCTGCCTTACACACAGTCGGCTATGAATGCTTACTTGCAGCAGGCTGAGTTCCGTAATACTGACTGGTTCGATCTCTTGTTTAACAACAATGTTATGCAGAACCACTCAGTAAGTATTTCTACCGGTACTGATAAGGCTAACTTGTATGCATCACTCTCTGCTCTTAACGATCCGGGATGGTACAAGCAGTCTAAGGTTGAGCGTTACACCGCTAACATCACTGCAGGTTACAAGCTTTCTAAGTGGTTGAATATCACTCTGCGTGCTAATGCCAGCCACCGTGACCAGAAGGCTCCTGGTACTCTGAACCAGAACGTTGACCCTGTTTCAGGTACTGTCAGCCGTGACTTTGATATTAACCCGTTCAGTTATTCTCTGAATACTTCTCGAACACTTGACCCGACTGCTACTTACACTCGTAACTATGCACCGTTCAATATCTTCGATGAGCTCAAGAACAACTATATCAATGTCCAGACTAATGATATTAAGTTCCAGGGCGATTTGACTTGGAAACCGTTTAAGGACTTGGAGATTACCCTCCTCGGTTCTTACCGTACTTATAAAGCTACCCGTGAGCACGTTGTACTCAACCGTTCAAACCAGGCTGAGGCTTATCGTGCCGGTGTTGACAACCCAAGCGTAATGTACAGCAATACATTCCTGTACACAGACCCGGATGAGCCGAACTCTCTGCCTATCTCCGTTATGCCAACTGGTGGTATCAACATCATGAATGAGAACTCTGTAAAGCAGCTCGACTTCCGTGGCACTGCTTCTTACAACCATATCTGGAACGATACTCATATCTTCAACTTCATGGTCGGAATGGAGGCTAACCGTGCTGACTATGACGCACGTATGAATTCTGTATATGGAGTTGACTATGATAACGCACGTTTGCAGACAATTACTCCTAAGTTCTACAAGCAGGCTCAGGAGGAAGGCACTCAGCTGAATACCTTCAGCTATCAGTGGACTCGCCGTTTGGCTTACTTCGCAACAACATCTTATTCTTATAAGGGTCGTTACGTATTCAACCTCACCGGTCGTTATGATGGAAACAACAACATGGGTCACGACCGTTCTTCACGTTGGCTCCCGACTTGGAACGTATCTGCATCTTGGAATGCACACGAGGAAGAGTGGTTCAAGAAATGGTCGGATGCTCACCACAACTGGTTCTCTAACGCAACACTGCGTATGAGCTACTCTCTGACTGGTGACCAGGTAGCCGCTTCTAACGCAAGCCCTATCTTCTCTTCTACAATCATCTGGCGTCCACAGGGCTCTCAGCAGGAGACTGGTATCGGACTTTCTGATCTTGGAAACTCAGAGCTGACTTATGAGAAGAAGAAGGAGTTCAACCTTGGTTTTGACCTCGGTTTCCTTGCTAACCGCATTAACTTGGTTACCGATATTTACTGGCGTGACAACTACGACCTGATGGGTTACATCAACACAACAGGTGCAGGTGGTGAGATCCGCAAGTATGCTAACGATGCAAAGATGAATTCTAATGGTGTTGAGTTTACTCTTTCAACGAAAAACTTCATGACGAAGAACTTCGATTGGTACACCGACTTGACATTCTCTTACGCTCATACAGAGATTAAGAACCTGCTTTCACAGGCTAATGTCATCAACCTCGTCTACAACTCTGGTGCAAACATCCGCGTAGGATATCCACACCGTGCGTTGTTCTCTATCCCATTCGTAGGTCTGAACGATGAAGGTATTCCTCAGATTATCAACGAGAAGGGTGAGGTTACAACATCCGACATCAACTTCCAGGAATATGAGAAGCTCGACTTCCTTCACTATGAGGGCAGTGCAGAGCCAGTATATACTGGTGGTTTGAACAATATGCTCCGTTGGAAGAACTGGCGTCTGAACGTGTTCATCACTTACAGCTTTGGCAACAAGCTTCGTCTTGACCCGGTATTCTCTTCTTCTTATTCCGACATGGCAGCTATGCCTAAGGAGTTTAAGAACCGTTGGGTACTTCCTGGCGATGAGAACCTTACCAACATCCCGGCTATTGCATCAGTTCGTCAGTACTATAACGACCGTACCCTCGGTTACGCTTACAGTGCTTACAACTATTCAACAGCACGTATTGCCGACGGTGGATTCATCCGTATGAAGGATATTTCGCTGACTTACGACTTCTCTCCGAAGCTCCTCAAGCACATTGGTCTGAGCACAGCTTCTCTGAAGCTCGACGCAACGAACCTCTTCCTTATCTACGCTGATGATAAGCTGAACGGACAGGATCCAGAGTTCGTAAACTCAGGTGGTGTATCTTCACCTCTGTCTAAGCAGTTCACTCTGACAGTACGTCTTGGATTGTAATCAATAGGATAACTTTAGAAAGTATACAGAATAATGAAAGCAAGATATTATATATATTTATCTGCCATCGCTATGATGGGTTTGACATCGTGCTCGGACAGTTTCCTCGATCACAACCCTGATGAGCGTGTCGATATTGACAATGCTACAAAGGTAGTTCAGCTGCTTAACTCTGCCTATCCTGACTGCAACCCGTCATGGCTTGGTGAGATTTACAGCGACAACCTTATAGATAATATGGCTCCGCACATTCCTTCGAACCCTAACGACAAGGAAGTGCTCGCCCACTATAACTATTCTCAGTTTTCACTTGAGGACAACCAGTCGTTCCGTTTTGAGCCGGCAACACAGGCTACTTTCTCCTCTTACGACTCTCCGGGTCAGCTTTGGGGTGGTTACTACAACTCAATTGCTTACTGTAACTTTGCTCTTGATGCAATCCAGCAGCTAGAGGCAAAGGACTCTCTGAGCGAGTCACTCCGTGCTGCACGTGGTGAGGCTGAATTGCTTCGTGCTTACGACCACTTCATGCTGGTTAGCTACTTCTCGTCAGCTTACCGTGGCGAGGCTTCAAAGCAGGACATCGGTGTACCTTACGTTACCGAGACTGAGAATGTCGTAAATAAGCAGTATGACCGTGGCAACGTCTACGATACATACCAGAAGATTCAGCAGGACCTTGAAGCAGGACTGGCTGACATCTCTGACCTCAACTATAAAACAGCTCCGAAGTATCACTTCAATGTCAATGCCGCCAATGCTTTCGCAGCTCGTTTCTATCTTTTCAAGCACGACTATGAAAAGGTTATCGAGTATGCCGACAAGGTTCTTGGTACCGACAGTGCCACTACCCAGCGCATGACTATGGACTACTCTGTATTTGCTGGTTGCGCTTCTGGCGATGACTATTCAACAGCGTGGCAGAACCCAAGCCTGAATAACAACCTGTTGCTTATTCCAACCGGTTCATTTCTTACCCGTCGTGTTCTCGGTTATCGTTACAGCTGTGCAGGTCCGGCAGCCCGCCAGGTATACATGATGCACTCCGACCTTCCTTTGAAGAGCGGTTACATTTGCCCGGTACAGGCTCTTGTTGGTGGTATGACCTTTTCTTCAAGTAGTTCTGACTATGGTTTCTTCTCATCTAAGATCTATGAGAAGTTCCAGTATACTAATAAGATTGCAGGAATTGGTTTTCCTCACGTTATCTATCGTGCATTCACCGGTTCAGAGCTTCTGCTCGAGCGTGCTGAGGCAAAGATAATGCTTGGTCGCTATGACGATGCAGCCAATGACCTTATGGCTTATTGGAATGACGGTCTTAACAGCTTTACAGCAGCTGATAAGGCAGCTTACATTGCTACCGGTTACGGTCGTTACCTTACTAAGGCAATGATTTTGAACTACTATGGTACTCATAATGATGACAACACAGCAATCCTTGATGATTGGTCTTGCGCTCAGAAGATGGGTATCAATATCCCGGCTGAGGCAAAACCTTATATGAACTGCCTTAACGACTTCCGTCGTTTCGAGAACATGTTCGAGGGAATGCGTCTGCTTGACATCAAGCGTTGGGGTCTCACCGTAACTCACGAAGTAGGCTTGGAGTCTACTCCTTACACAGCCAAGGCTCTGTCACCGAAACTCAATATTGAGGTGCCATGGGAGAGCATCCAGGCAGGTATGCAGTCAAGCCGCGATTCTAATGGTGTTGTTGTCACTGGTGCTACTAGCGAAGAGCGTGCCAAAGTTTCTCCACTGACAGAGAACTTCACTTTCGACCGCGCAAAGTTCGTGATAAAGTCAAAGTAAGATTGTAAATAAGACTAACAGAATAGAATAATCGATATGAAAAATCATTTAAATATATTGCTTGTTGCTGTGGCAGCCCTCTTTGCTACCGGAGCTACAGTCTCATGCTCTGATGACGATGATCTCGGTGCTACAATCTTCAATACCGACCCGTCTCAGGACTACCTCGACCGCACGCAAGCAACATTCCCGCTCGATACCTTCCTTAAGGTGAACTATCTCGAGCCTTACAACGTACAGTTTATCTATCGTTATAATGATAAAGGTACGGATATGACAAAGAACCTCACACCTGCCACTTACGACAAGAGTGTCGATTTGGCAGTGCTGACAAAATATCTCTGGTATGATGTCTACAACAAAGTATCCGGAGGTACCGACTTCCTGAAGCAGTATTCACCACGTGTCATTCAGCTCACCGGTTCAAAGAACTACAACCCTACACAGGGTACTGAGGTCCTTGGTGATGCCAGCAGCGGTGTGAAGATTAACTTCTATAATGTGAATAATCTCGACCCGAGCAATATCTCAATGATGAATGAGTACTTCTTCAAGACCATGCACCATGAGTTTGCCCACATCCTTGACCAGACTTATCTGCACCCAACATCATTCAATACCCTCTCACAGGGTCACTATGATGCGTCCGGTTGGTCTGACCGTCCTGACTCATTGTCAGCAGGTTCTGGATTCACCTCTAGTTACGCTTCATCCTCATATACTGAGGACTGGGCTGAGACAATGGCAAACTATATCACACGTGATACCGTCTCATGGCAGAACCTCCTGAACACCGCCTCTTATGACTGGGATTCATACGAGCTCGGCAAATCTTCTGACTACGATGACAGTATAAGAATCTACCAGAGTGCAGGTCCAAGCCATCGTTATGTTACTGAGAACGGACGTCGCGTACAGATTACATACTTTGCTTCGGCTCGTGATTCTATCTATTATAATCTTCGAATTCACGGAGTACCTGCTACAGATGTAATGGGATACCTGAACACTACTTCCAGTTCGAAGTATTACATCTACCGCAAGATGATTGCACGCGATGCCTCAGGTTATCCTATCCCGACATCCGACTGGAAACTTACCTACACACATACTAGTGGAATTGTTGGTCGTGATGTTATCCTTCAGAAGGTCGACTTAGTCAGAAACTATCTGTTGGAGCATTATAACATCTCACTCGATGAGCTCCGTAAGGAAGTTCAGACTCGCACTTACGTTACCAATGCTGATGGCTCCTTTGCTTTCGATCAGAATGGTAATGTTGAGAACCGTCTTACTCAGGTGCAGTCATCCGGTCAGACTCTTATGGATGAACTTCGTCAGGAGGTCTATCAGTACAATAGTTTGATACAGCAGAAGTAAAAATCCTCTAATTAAACAAGAATCATAATGAAAAAGATATTTTCTATTTTCGCCTTAATTCTCGCGGCTAGTACCTTCGTAGCTTGCAGCAATGAAGAGGATGACATCTTCTCTCAGAGTGCTGCCGAGAGACTTAATGCTGCCAGCGACCTTTATTCTTCTCGTCTGACGGCTCAGCCAAACGGATGGGCTATGCAGCTATATCCGACTACTCAGGATAAGGCACCATACGGTACAGGTTATCTTGTTCTGATGCGTTTCCACCCGAATCATCAGGTAGATGTCGCTATGAACAACCTCCTCACCAACAATGTCTATCAGAGTGACAGCTCTGTATGGGACGTTATCACTGATGATGGTCCGGTACTCTCTTTCGATACCCACAACTCCGTTATGCATAAGTTCTCCGATCCTGATGATGTTCCTCAGACCGGTACCAGTAAAGATGCCAATGACGAGACCGGAACAGGTATCGGTGGCGACTTTGAGTACATCATCGTTGATGCTCCTGAGGATGCTTCATACATGATGCTTAAGGGTAAGAAACGGGGTACTTATAATTTGCTCACTCCTATTGAGGTCGGTGTTGACTATGAGTCTTATCTGTCAGAGGTCAATGGCTTCATGGCTGACAAGTTCTCTTCAAGCTATCCAAACGGAGCATTGCTTATCCTTGGCGACAGCATTTTCCACTTCGATGGTGCAAGCGACGGCGTACCTTCAATTTATGGACTTGATGCTGATGAGGTTACAAGCGCGCGTTTCAATCCGTTTGTAATCACAAAGCGTGGCAACGACTTCTATCTCCGTTTCCGTGACGCACTGACCGTTGGTGCCGACAGCACAGAGCAGGAATTCAAGTATGATTCAATTGCCGACAAGTTCTATGGTGTAAACGATACTACCAATGCCATTGCCGGTTATTACAAGGCTCGCTTCGTTGGCGAGCAGATGAATAACGGTCATCGTTTCCAGCTGACCTCAAATTCAGAGATGGGTCCTAAGGTACGTGCTGCCCTTGACCAGGTCATTTCCGACTTCCGTGACCGTAGGTTTACTTTCCAGAACATTAATATCCAGAAGAATGACAGCTCTTATCAGTTCGTTATCAACTGGCGTCAGAACCGTAACGCGCGTGCCAGCCGTGTTTATGGCGCAACAGTTCAAATAACTGGTAATGAGTCATTGAATATTACATATACCGGTGAGACCAATTCCGCTGGCGAGCAGTTACTATCTGTAGTACCGTCTGTTCGCACATTGTTTGAGACACTTGCAGGAAGTTTCAATACTGCCGCATCAATCTCTAACTTCAATCTCACTCAGATTAGGTTTGTAAGCACAACCGATCCTGATGTCTGGTATGATGTAAATTATAATTAATGAAGATTGCGATTATTCAGCTGCATGGTCTCCCCATGCAGTTGAATATCAACATAATTACTGAATAACAAGTTAAATTATTTATAATCATTACACTCTAATAGGAGTTTAGTTTTTAATTTAAAATTTTAAATTATGAAGAGTTATTTACTTTTACTAGCCGCTGCTCTCGTGACGACGACAGCCAGTGCGCAGACTCTGAAGAAAGTAAGCATTGCGAATCTTGCTCAGAAGGCAGCTCCTGCTTACATGAAAGAAGCAGTTCTTGCCGGTCATTCCAATGAGGTTACAACTCCGCTTGTTCGTCGTGCTAAGGGAACCGCTATGAATCCAACAGCATTCTACAAGCGTCCGAAGGGCACCCTCTACTTAGGTCTTGATGCAAGAGGTTACAGTTATGATGGTGACCTTCTTGTTTACCCTCCTTATGCAGAAATCCCATTTGTTAATGCAAGTACAGATCCTTCTGCTACAAGTTGGTATATTGGAACTACACAATTGACTTCTTCGAACGCCGGTGACCTTATTGATGCTCATAATAATCTTACATGGCAATTCGGTGCATCAACCGTATCTGGCGATCAACTTCAGATGTATTATGCCCCGACTCTTGTCAACGGTACTGACAGTTTCGCACTTGCAGAGGCTGTAGCTCCAATCTCTGGCTATATTTCTAATGGATTTACCGTAGGTCCTACAAGTGATGGATTCTATTATGGAGGTGAGGGTCCTTCTGCTTATTTCGGTGATATGATTGTTACAGGAGCACAAAAGCAGATTGCTTTCTATCAGCCATTCGATAAGCCAAGTGGCAGCTTCGTACTTAATGAGGTTTCATTGTTCGGCTGGCGTAATGGTGGTAGTATCACTGATGCTGCTAAGAATATGCGGGTTCAGATTTATAATGTTGTTACAACTGAGGATGGTGAAAAGGCTTTAGGTGACAGCCTTTTGGCTACATTCACTTTTGTTCCTGACAGTGTTCAGTTAAGTGGTTCGTGGTCTAAAGGTCGTGCAGGTTCTACCCGTGCATTACTTACATTCTATCCTGTTGTAGACGATGGTCTTGGCGGTAAGATGATTCAGCCTGTTGACCTTACTGATGAATTTGCAGTTGCCGTTACTGGATTCAGTGGCACCAACTCTGGTTTCTTCTTCTCTGAGGCACCAGAATATATGATTCAGAGCCAGACTTCAAATTCTTACACATTTGATGATAGTGCAGCTCCAAATGCTCATTTCCTTGCTAAGGATACTACAACTAATGAAACTTATGATTATCAATATCGTTATTACTGTTATCCTATGCTCCAGCTTCATGGTTATCAGAACTATGCTCACTTCCTTGAGAGTGCTTCAACTGACGAAGCTGGAAATGTTCGCTTCACTGAGTTCACCGCTCCAACAGCCGGTGGCGTAGCCACAAATGATGCCGGCTATGCTGCTCAGCTTTATACTTCTCTTCCATGGCAGGATGCTGATGGTAACAATAACTACACAATCACTGTAGACTACAATGGTGAGACTCCTTGGCTCACAGGTCTGACACAGAACGACGATAATACATATTCTATCGATCAGGTCGTTTCTAGCACCGAAATCGATCAGTTTAAGTCATTCGTTAGCACTTCTAAGTGGAGTGATTCAGGTGAGCAGGTTATCGGTTTCTCTGCACAGGCACTTCCTTCAGGCAAGACCGGTCGTCATGCTACTATCCATGTTATTGCTAATGGTTATGTAAGTAATGAGATCATTGTCCGTCAGGGTGATGACAATACTATAGCCGATGGTATTAACAAGGTAACTGAGGACAATGCTAAGGCAAATGTTTCAGCTCGCTTCAACAACCGTACTTACAACCTCGCTGGTCAGCAGGTCGACAAGTCTTACAAGGGCATTGTCATTAAGAACGGTCAGAAGACTATTCAGTAATTAAATTACTTTAGATACACTCAAGTTTTATTTATTTAAAACTAATGAAGGCCGCCACCCGTCGAGGGTCGCGGCCTTTTTTCTTTTTCCCCACCAAGCGAATTCCTGCTAAGGTTATTCCCCACCAAGCCTCCCCCAAGGGGAGGAAGTTTGATTACATAATTAAATTTTGAGTATTCCCCTCCCTTTTTGCTATGTAGCAGTGTAGAGGAGACCTAAGCGGAGCGCATGGTCTCCCCTACATGCAGCTTATTGCTTTAATAATGTGCTGATAATCAAATGGTTTCTAATTGGGTATCTTTTAGATTGTAAAAGATACCCAATTAGGAGCTAAAAGATGCCCAATTAGAATGTAAAAGATACCCGATTAGAATTTGAGTGATTTACGGTTGAGTTTCCATTCCTAATATCTTTCTTGTTTCTTGCAAAGTTATGCTTTTCTTTCATATTCTGCAAGTTTTTTTGTAATTTTGTGGCAAAATCAGGATAATGGACTCATTAACAATGGATAAGAAAGAAAATAAGGGTGTTGAGATGTATGATGATGTAGTGTTCCACCATAAGTTTCCACTGCAACTTCGATTCTTCGATGCCGACCAGTTCGGGCATATCAATAACTCGATATACTTCCAGTATTATGATACGGCAAAGATGGATTACTTCGAGCGACTGGGCGTGCCCTACGACCAGCGGCATGTAACGGTGACTGCTCATATTGATGCCGACTTCCTGGCGCAGGTGTATACCAGTGATACGCATATTGAGGTGCAGTCGGCTGTGACGCATATCGGTCATAAGAGCTTCGTGTTTATCCAGCGGCTTGTTGACTCGCAGACTGGTGAGGTGAAGTGCATCGGACGTTCCATCATTGTTGCCTTTGACCTTGAGACAAACAAGTCGGTAGAGATATGGCCTGAGTGGGTAGATGCTATTGAGAAGTTTGAGGGCAAAAATCTCAGATGATTATTTCTCCGTGCACTTCTTTCTCGCAGATTTTGCAGATCTCGCAGATGTTTTCCTTCGGAAAAATAATTTTCTGTATGGCATTAAAGAGATGAACTTATGAACAGAAGTTTTTCCACGCTTTATTTTGATATTTCTGTTAATTGTACTAACTTTGCGCTGTAATTTGCAAATTAATTAGATAATCAATGAGAAAAATATTTTTGTCAGCATTGTTGCTGGCGGTTACACTGACGGCAGGTGCAGTGAGACCAATGCATAAGCTGTTCCCGGTGAAACAGAATGACGGAACAACGGTAATGCTATATAAGAATGGAGACGGTCATTTGGCTTTCTACACTACCGAGGATAACAAAGTGGTAGTCCGTGATGCCAACGGACGGCTGTGCTATGCAGAGATGGATGGCAACGGCAAGCTCGTAGCTACAGCTATGGCTGTTCATAACATGGACGAACGAACAGCTGGTGAGCAGGCTTTCGTGTCTACACTGACTCTGAAACCGAGTGACAAGGCTCTGTTGCCACTCTTGGAGAATGATACAAGAGTGCTCGGCACAGTAGTGAAAAAGGCGGGCAGGGCTTTGACTGCAGACGGACTTGGAAGATTCGGTACTAACTCCGGTGGCGCTGTGCCAAGTAACGGTCATCTGACTGTGCCGGTTATTATGGTTGCCTTCCAGGACAAGGATTTCCAGGCAGACCATGACACTGCAAAGATCTCGCGCTACTTTAATGAGCCGGGGTATAATGAGGATAACAGCTATGAGGTAGGCTCTGTAAAAGACTATTTCATTGCTTCAAGCTATGGACATTTCGTTCCGACATTCGATGTCGTGGCTAAGGTGACACTGGATCACCCGTACTCTTATTATGGCGGAAACAGTAGTCGCGGTCATGACACACGTGCCCTCCAGTTTGTTCAGGATGCTATTGCTGCAGCTGTTGCTCAGGGAGTTGACTTCAACCAGTATCGTGTAAACGGAACTATACCTAATGTAACTATTATGTATGCCGGTCTGGGTGAGGCAACAGGTGGCGATGAGAATACTATCTGGCCTCACGAGATGGATCTCGGCAGTTGGTATGGATATATTAGCGGCTATCAGTTTGGCTCTTACTTTGTTGGCAATGAGATGTATACCGATGACATGATTATGGGCATCGGCGTGTTCTGCCATGAGTTCAGCCATGCCCTAGGTCTGCCTGACTTCTATATCACCGACTATAGCTATGATGGTGATTCACCATTGGGCTACTGGTCCGTAATGGACGGTGGTGAGTATACCGGCAATAGCTATGCTCCTGTCGGATATACTGCTTATGAGCGCAGTTTCATGGGCTGGCTTGACGTTAAGGAATTGACAGATGAGCAGTCTGTTACTCTGGAGAATCCTAAGGATAGGGATGCTGCTTATGCCGTTATGTTCCGCAATCCGTCGAACAGCAGTGAGTACTTCATTCTGGAGAACCGCCAGCCTGACACATGGTACTCATCACAGTTGGGCTCAGGTGTCCTGATGACACGTGTGGCTTATAACAGCAATGCATGGCAGAGCAACAACCTGAATAATACTCAGTCACGGAAACGCATGATGGTTGTAACAGCTGACGGCAGTAATCTTGGTGCTACCCAGTCGCTTGATTCATACGGAAATTCCAACCAGTTGTTTGGTAATGGAGTGAACTATTCCGATTCGGTCATTATGTATAATGGTACAACATCCAGGGACTTCCCAATTTATAAGATTATAAAGCATAACGACGGAACGGTAACATTCAGCTTTAAGAATCAGAATCTTGACCCTGAGGTAATAGAGTCGAATGGAAAGACTTTTGAGAAGGTTACTGATATTTCACAGTTGAGCACGGGCGACAGTGTTATCTTCGTTAATGATGAGCAGAAAGTCGCTTTGTCGACATCATCTCAGGGATCGCACCGCTCGGCTGCTAATGTGGTAATTAATGGTAACATTGCCAATGGCAATAACGATGTGCTTATCTTCAGAGTCCAGCATTCAACTGCCAATGACAGATGGGGCTTCCGCTCCGGCAATACTTATCTGAGTGCATCGGCAAGTGGTATCTCATTGGCTAGAAATACTACCAATGCTTTGTCGGAAATCAGTTTTGCCAATGGCAGTGCCAGTGTTCACTTTGTAGGTAGGAATAACCGTTATTTGGGTTATGCTTCGCCTGAGACTTACTTCACAAGCTATACCGATGATCCGGCTAATATCCAGATTTACCGTCTTGCTACCGGCATCGTCGATGGCATAAATTCTGCGAAGGCTGTTAGTAAGGAGAATGCCGACAATCGGGTATTCAACCTTAATGGTCAGTTTGTCGGTACTTCACTCACCGGTCTGCAGAAGGGTATTTACATACAAAATGGAAAGAAGGTTGTAGTGAAATAAGGAGGGACGGGGTGCTCCATTCCTTTATCTCCTTTCCTTGAAGAATTTTTGCATTAGGTCACGGCAATCGTCAGCAAGGACGCCTGCCGTGACCTTTGTCTTTGGATGGAGTACCAGAGGGGCAAAGGTGTGGTAACCGCGCTTGATGTCGGGAGCTCCGTAAACGACACGTGAGATCTGCGACCAGCCAAGTGCTCCGGCACACATAGGGCAAGGCTCTACAGTGACATAGAGTGTGCAGTCGGTGAGGTATTTGCCGCCCAGTTGGTTGGCAGCCATCGTTATTGCTTGCATCTCGGCATGTGCTGTGACATCGTTGAGTGTCTCTGTCATGTTGTGAGCGCGGGCTATTATTCTGCCCCGGCAAACTACTACGGCTCCTATTGGAATCTCTCCCTCTTCGTATGCTGCCTCTGCTTCCTGCAGTGCCCGCCGCATGAAAAACTCATCTTTGTTATTCTGTTCCTCTGTGCTCATGATTCTTTATTTCTGTACAAAAGTAGCGATTTTATTTGGAATTGACTTCTTTTTTTGTATCTTTGTGCATCATTTATACGTTATAATTTATACATTATACATTATCTACCATGGCTTGGCATAACGACTTAGGAAGATGGGGCGAGGATGTCGCAGCAAAATACTTGGAGCAGAAAGGCTTTCGGGTAATTTGCCGGGACTGGCACTACAAGCATCGTGACCTCGATATAGTCGTTACTGATGATGATGGTCTATGCGTCATAGTAGAAGTGAAAACCCGTCAGAATGAAGTCTATGCCGATGCTGACCTGGCTGTGACACCACAGAAAGTAAGGTCGTTGTCGATAGCTGCCAATGCGTTTATCAAGTCTCATCGGATTGACGCTGATATTCGGTTTGACATAATAACTATTGTCGGAACGCCTGAGAACTATGAGGTAAGACATGTAGAAGATGCGTTTTTACCGTTTGTATAAGCAATGTATAAAATAAGAAAGCTGACATAAAGAATGAAATTAAAATCAAACTCAATATTTAATAAGGTATCTAACATCCTCCCATTTCGGGGGAACTCGGAGAGGCTCCCTATTATCCACTTGTCTTCCGTTGACAGCACAAATAACTATCTTATGGCTTACAAGCCTCGGGAAGGTGAGACGATGACGGTCGTCTATGCCGACGAGCAGACTGCCGGAAGAGGACAGGGGAGTAATCATTGGGAAAGCGAGCCAGGCAAGAACCTGACTTTCTCTGTTCTTGTTCATCCAACTATGGTACCTGTTATGAGGCAGTTTCTCCTGTCGGAGGCAGGTGCACTGGCTCTTTGGGATGTGCTTGGGCAGTACCTTGGAGCTGATGATGTGAAGATGAAGTGGCCGAATGACATTTACTGGAAGGACAAGAAAATTAGCGGTACGCTGATAGAGACTCGCCTCGGTGGTGGTCATGTTAAGGATTGTGTCTACGGAACAGGTGTTGATGTCAACCAGGAGAAGTTCGTCAGTGACGCGCCTAACCCTGTGTCAATGAAACAGATTCTTGGCCATGATGTCGATCTTAAGGAACTGCTTAATAAGATAATTGATTCTTTCAAGAAATATTATGCTGCTATAGAGAATGGCGAGTATGCCGCCATATCGGAGCTTTATCACTCAGGCATCTACCGTGCTCATGGATTCCATCGATATAAGGACAAAGACGGTGAGTTTGAGGCAGCCATTGTAGAGGTTGAGGATAGTGGTAATTTGATATTAAGGGATAGAGAAGGATGCATAAGGTCCTACGCATTCAAAGAGGTGGCTTCCTTACCAAGCATCCCCAAAGGAGAGGATATTTGATCAGGCAAACTTTTATTTTTTTTTCATAATGGCACGATTCAAACGAATTCTACTGAAGCTCTCGGGTGAGAGCCTGATGGGCAAGCAAGGCTTCGGCATAGACCCGGAGCGGTTGAGCGATTATGCTCGGCAGATTAAGGAAATCCACGATATGGGAGTGGAGATAGGTATAGTAATTGGAGGTGGCAACATCTTCCGTGGACTCAGTGGAAGCCAAAAGGGTTTCGACAGAGTCAAAGGCGACCAGATGGGTATGTGCGCAACAGTCATCAATTCGCTGGCACTGAGCTCTGCACTTGGTGCTATCGGCGTTAAGACAAAGGTGATGACTGCTATTCGCATGGAACCGATTGGTGAGTTCTACAATAAGTGGAAGGCTGTTGAGGCTTTGGAGAATGGCTATATCTGTATCTTCTCTGCCGGAACAGGAAACCCGTATTTCACGACTGACACGGGTTCAAGTCTTCGTGGCATAGAAATAGAGGCTGACGTAATGCTTAAAGGAACACGCGTTGATGGCGTTTACACTGCTGACCCGGAAAAGGATCCTTCGGCTAAGAAGTTTACTGATATAACTTATAAGGAAGTACTGGAACGTGGACTAAAGGTTATGGACTTGACTGCCATTTGCATGTGTCAAGACAACAACCTGCCTATCTATGTATTCAATATGGACATAGTAGGCAACCTGAAGAAAGTTATTGATGGTGAAGAGATTGGAACGTTAGTTCACAACTAACTAATTATTCTTCATCAAGCCTCTCCCCCTTGGGGAAGGCTTGGTGGGGAAACTAGATAAAGTATTGCGCAAATTATAAGATATATTGCAATTATCGGAGCCCATGCCTCAAGGAATCCTGTCCATCCATGAGCAATGATTGCAATAATGAATATCACGGCAGCAAAGGCTATGAATGAGTAGCGCAGACGGTTGCCTTGCCAACCCCAATGTTTGAACTTTAATGCAAACATTGGAAGTTCACTGACTAATAGCCAACTGCTGATAAAGACGCCGATTACAACCAATGGCATTGCCCATGCATGATCCTCTATTACTGGTTGCATGCCAATGAGTAAGCCTCCCCAAAAGAGGGCATTGGCAGGGGTTGGCAATCCGATGAATCCCATGGCTTGGCGTGTGTCAAGATTGAACTTTGCAAGACGAAGCGCTGAGAACGCTGCCATAATGTAGGCAACAAATGGAAGCCACGAGCGAAGGCTTTCTAGACCTTCGGGATAGTTCATTACTCCAAGCTCTGCAAATATCATGGTCGACGGAGCTACACCGAATGTAACGTCGTCGGCAAGTGAATCAAGTTCTTTGCCTATTGGTGAACTGACATGCAGGAGGCGTGCGCTCATGCCATCGAAGAAGTCGAACACCGCTCCAATGATTATCCATGTCAGCGCCCATGTGAGATCGCCGCTGAATGCAAAGAATGTTGCAATGCAACCGGATATGAGGTTGCAGCTAGTTATCGAGTTTGGAATGTACTTCTTAATCATTTTAGTTTTGCTATTACCGTTTGATCACCAGTTGTTGCCTGTCCCATCTTTACGCAAACCTCAGAGCCTATTGGCAGGAATACATCTACACGGCTTCCGAGCTTTATGAATCCAAGGTGCTCGTCGATGAAGCATTCCTCGCCTTCACGAGCGTAGGTCACGACGCGGCGAGCCATTGCTCCGGCTATCTGTCGGCAGAGAATATCGACTCCACTTTCTGTGGTAATCACAACATCTCCACGTTCGTTTTCCTCACTTGCCTTAGGTAACCATGCGCGATGATGGTTTCCGTCGAAATGGCGCACAAGCTTTACTTTTCCGTCGACAGGGAACCAATTGGCATGTACGTTTAGCGGACTCATGAAGATGGAAATCATAAGGCGCTTGTCGTGGAAGTATTCGTTTTCGTCGACTTCTTCTATGACAACGATTTTGCCGTCGGCAGGCGCTACAACGATTCCGTCAGTGTCTTCGGACGGGAAGTAACGGATAGGACAACGGTAGAAGTTGACAACAATACCGTAAGCTATGCCGAAAACGATAAGGAATATGATGAGTGGTATCTTTGTCGTGAATCCAAACCAAAGAAGCAACGCCACAAGGATAATGAACACCGCACCATAGAAGAGCTGGTCGCGGCCCTCGCTGTGGAATCTTATTTTCTTCAGTTTCTTCAGGTTTTTTATTTTGTTTACCATGATTGATTCTATGTCTTGTTTGCGGGGTTGTTTCAAAATGCAAAGGTACTGATTTTTTGACGGGTTTGCAAATTTTTGATTCTTTCTTTTGGCTGTGTCGGGAATTTGCAGTAACTTAGCACTCCCAAAATCAAATTTATGGAAGACTTCGTACATCTGCATTGTCATACACATTATTCTATACTGGATGGTCAGTCGAAGGTGCCTCATCTTGTCGACAAAGCTATCAAGAACGGCATGAAGGGAATGGCTATTACCGACCATGGTGTCATGTTCGGTATAAAGGAATTCGCTGATTATTGTGCCAAAGTTAATAAGGACAGAAAGAAAGAGGGACTTGAGCCGTTCAAACCTATTTATGGATGTGAGATGTATGTTGCCCATCATAGCATGCTCGACAAGGTTAAGGAGCATGGAGATAATGGTGGCTACCACCTTATTGTGCTTGCGAAGAACTATAAGGGCTATAAGAATCTTATCAAGCTCGTTAGCCATGCATGGGTGAAGGGATATTACTATAAGCCTCGTACCGACCGCTCGGAGTTGGAGAAGTATCATGAGGGACTTATAGTTTGTTCGGCTTGTATTGCCGGAGAAGTGCCTTCAAAGATTATTAAAGGTGATATTGATGGTGCCCGTGAGGCGTGTCAGTGGTATCATAATCTGTTTGGTGACGATTATTATCTTGAGCTTCAGCGACATGAGGTAAAAGATCCTAATATTATTGCCAATCGTGAAACATTCCCTTTGCAGCAGAAGGCCAATAAGGTACTCATTGAGTTTGCAAAGGAATATGGTATTAAGTTGGTATGTACCAACGACTGCCACTTTGAGGATAAGGAAACAGCTGAGGCGCACGACCATCTTCTTTGCCTTGCTACGGGTAAGGATTTGGATGATCCTAACCGTATGCGGTACTCAAAGCAGGAGTGGTTTAAGACGCGTGAGGAGATGAACGAGATATTCTCGGATGTTCCTGAAGCTCTTTCAAATACTGTTGAAGTGCTCAATAAGGTTGAATTCTATAGTATTGATCATGGACCAATTATGCCGTTCTTCCCGATTCCTGAGTCGTTCGGTACGGAAGATGATATACGAAAGAAGTATACCAAAGAGGATCTCCTGAAGGAATTCACTTCCGATGAGAATGGGGAAAACACTCTGCCTGAGGAAGAAGGCATGAAGAAAATAGAGGCTCTCGGCGGTTGGGATAAGGTCTATCGAATTAAGTTCGAGGCTGAATATCTTAGCCATTTGGCTTACGCTGGAGCAAAGAAACGATATGGTGATCCACTTCCCGATAATGTAAAAGAGCATGTAAAGTTCGAGCTTCATGTCATGAAGACGATGGGATTCCCTGGTTACTTCCTTATTGTGCAGGACTTCATCAATGCTGCCCGTAACGAACTAGGTGTGATGGTGGGACCAGGACGTGGTTCTGCTGCCGGTTCAGTAGTGGCTTATTGCTTGGGTATTACGAAGATCGACCCTCTGAAATATGACTTGCTGTTTGAGCGTTTCCTGAATCCTGACCGTGTGAACTTGCCTGATATTGATACCGACTTCGATGATGATGGACGTGGAAAGGTGCTCCGTTGGGTGATGGATAAGTATGGTTGGGACAACTGTGCACATATTATTACATATTCAACGATGGCAACAAAGAACTCCATCAAGGATGTGGCGCGTGTCGAAGGTCTTCCTCTTGATATTTCGAACGCACTGTGTAAGGCTATTCCTGACCGTCTGCCTGATGGCATGAAGATGAATCTTGCCAATGCAATTAAGTGTACACCAGCCCTTCAGGATGCTGAGGTAAGTGTGGATTCCCGAGAGAGCAACACAATCAAGTATGCCAAGATGCTTGAAGGAACTATCCGTGGAACCGGTATCCATGCTTGTGGATTCATCATCTGCCGTGACCCGATAAGCGACTGGGTTCCTGTAAGTACTGCTGATGACCCTGATTTCCCCGGTATGAAGTGTAATGTGACTCAGTATGACGGTCATGTTATTGAGTCGACGGGACTTATCAAGATGGACTTCCTAGGACTGAAGACTCTGTCGGAGTTGAAAGAGGCTGTGAAGGTTATCAAGGAGACTACCGGAAAGGTGATAGACCTCGATAATATTCCTATTGATGATGAGAAAACATATAAGCTTTATCAGGAAGGCAGAACTATAGGAACATTCCAGTTTGAGTCGGCTGGCATGCAGAAGTATCTTCGTGAACTGAAGCCGACTGTCTTCGAAGACCTTATAGCAATGAATGCTCTCTATCGTCCGGGACCAATGGATTATATTCCGTCTTTCATTGCACGTAAGAATGGTAAGGAGCCTATTACCTATGATATTCCTTGTATGGAAAAATACCTCAAGGATACTTATGGTATTACTGTTTATCAGGAGCAGGTGATGCTTCTCAGCCGTCAGTTAGCCAACTTCACCCGTGGTGAGAGCGATGCTCTCCGTAAGGCAATGGGTAAGAAGAAAAAGGCTATTGTCGATGCCATGAAGCCAAAGTTCCTGAAGCAGGGAGCAGAGAATGGTCATGACCCTAAGGTGCTTGAGAAGATATGGAGCGACTGGGAGAAGTTTGCCAGTTATGCGTTCAATAAGTCTCATGCAACTTGTTATTCTTGGGTTGCCTACCAGACTGCTTACTTAAAGGCTCATTATCCAGCTGAGTATATGGCTGCACTGATGACTCGACGTTTCGACCAGAAGTCTGAAATATCGAAGCTCATGGAAGAATGTAAGTCAATGGGAATAGCCACTCTCGGTCCTGATGTCAATGAGAGCCGCAGTTCTTTCGCCGTAAATAAGAAAGGCGAGATTCGCTTTGGAATGTCGGCTATATCCGGTATGGGTGGAGCCGCAGCTGAGGCTATAGTAGATGAGCGCGAGAAGAACGGTCCTTATGAGGACATTTATGATTTTGCCGAGCGAATTGACTATTCTCGTGTTAATCGTAAGGCATTCGAAAGTCTGGCTTATAGTGGCGGATTCGATAGTCTTGGGCTCCAGCGTGAACAGTATTTCGGTGACAATGGCAAGGGCGGCAACTTCCTTGATACCCTTGTTCACTATGGTCAGGAGTTCCAGCATGAGAAACAGGAACAGATGAATTCACTCTTCGGAGGCGAGGATGTTGAGATAAAGCATCCTGTTCCACCTAAGGCTGAGAAGTGGCCGGTGATAGAGAAACTCAATAAAGAGCGCAACTTGGTCGGTATTTATTTGTCGGCACATCCACTTGATGAATATAGGATAATTCTGGAGAATATGTGTAATACACATTGTAAGGAAATTGGACGTGATGCTGACAAGGAAGAATTAGCAAAGCGTGAGGAACTGACTTTCGGTGGAATAGTGACTAATGTTACCGAGCGTTTCTCTCAAAAGACAGGTAAACCGTTTGGATTTGTGACCATAGAGGACTTTGATTCGTCAGGTGAAATTGGAATCTTCGGCAACGATTGGGCTCGTTGGAATGGTATGTTGAAGAAAGATTATTCTGTCTTCATCACTGCCAAATGTGTTCCTCGGTTCCGCGATTCTAATATCTACAACATCAATATTCAGAATGTTGAACAGCTCTATGACGTTAAGTCAAAGCGCCTTGAGAAACTTACAATAACGATTGACACCAAGAAGTTGGAGTCGACAATGGTTAACGACTTAACTGAGGTTGTTAATGAAAGTCCGGGTAGTACTCAACTATACTTCAGGTTGCGTAGCGAAGACGGTGACGTTCTTCTGCACAGTGCCAAAAAGTCAGTCAACGTTGATAAGAAGCTCATCAATTACCTTAAGGCAAACGATGCAATGGAGTACAAGATTAATTAATGTTGAGTGTTGAATGTTGAGTGTTGAATGATGTTTGGAGAATGAATGATGGACAATGTGAACAATGGATTATGAGCAAATTGGCACGGTGTTTGTTTATTCATAATAACATAGGTAATTCATTCAATAATGAATGATGGACAATGTGAACAATGGATTATGAGCAAATTGGCACGGTGTTTGTTTATTCATAATAACATAGGTAATTCATTCAATAATAACAGTATAATCAATAAAATAAAAAGAAAGCGAGTTAGAAAATGGAAGTAGAAATTACAAGTCAGAATTTCGAGAGTTACAAGAATGGTGAGCAGCCGTTGGTTGTAGACTTCTGGGCTACATGGTGCGGTCCTTGCCGTATGGTAAGCCCTATTATATCAGAGTTAGCTAAGGACTACGATGGAAAGATTACCGTAGGAAAGTGCAATGTCGATGAGAATGACGACATACCTGTTCAGTTTGGTATCCGCAGTATTCCTACAATCCTGTTCTTCAAGAACGGTGAGCTTGTCGACAAGTTTGTCGGCGCAGCTCCAAAGAATGTTCTTGATGAGAAGTTCAAGGCTCTGCTGTAATTAAAGTTTAATTGGTTTATTGAGCATATTAGGCACAATAGGCATAATAGGCATAATGTGCCTAATATGCTTAATATGCCTAATATGCTTAATATGCCTAATATGCTTAATGTGCCTAATATGCTTAATATGCCTATTAATTAATTCTCTCTTAGAACTCAAGCGTTCTGGAGCCATCCTCGTTAACTTTGATGGTGACCTTTGTTGCATCATCAGGGAGAATATCCTCAATGAGTTCTGGCCATTCCATCAGGCAGAGGTGTCCGCTGTCAATATAGTCTTCATAGCCCATATCGAATACCTCATCAAGTTTCTTGATGCGGTAGAAATCGAAATGGTAAATAGGGTTGCCTTGTCCATCAGTGTATTCATTGACTATGGCGAATGTTGGTGATGTGATGACATCTTCAACACCGAGTTCTTCACAGACAGCCTTTATGAAAGTTGTCTTTCCGGCTCCCATTTTTCCATAGAAGGCAAAGACATTGCCTTTGCCCATATTCTTAATAAATTCTTTTGCTGCCTCGTTAATGTGGTCGAGGTCTTTTATCTCTATCTTCATAATTCCTTTTATCTTTTTCGTCCAGTCATTGTTATCAGAGGAATTATCATCTCCTCCATTGAGATACCTCCATGCTGGAACGTGTCTTTATAATAGCTTACATAATAATTGTAGTTGTTCGGATAGGCGAAGAAAGAATCCCCCATGGCAAACACGTAGCTTGTCGATAGATTAGGCGATGGCAACTGCGCCTTTGCCGGATTGTGTATGGCAAACACTTCCTTGGAGTTGTAGCTCAGATTCTTTCCTAATTTATATCTTAAGTTCGTGTTCGTGTTGCGATCGCCTATTATCTTCAGAGGCTTGGTGGCACGGATAGAACCATGGTCGGTGGTTATGATAACCTCATAATCAGTTTGTGCCAGTAGCCTGAACAACTCTGAAAGAACAGAATGGCGGAACCAACTCAGCGTTATGCTTCGGTAAGCGCTTTCGTTGTTGGCAAGTTCGCGCACCATCTTCATTTCTGTGCGGGCATGCGAAAGCATATCGATAAAGTTGATGACGACCACATTCAAGTCATTCTGGTGTAAGTTATTGAATTCCTTTAGAAGTTTGTCGGCAGCCGCTGAATCGTTTATCTTGTGATAAGAGAACTTGTCATGACGGCGGTAACGCTCTATCTGAGTTTGTATTAATGGTCCCTCATTGAGGTTCTTGCCTTCTTCCTCATCTTCGTCAACCCAAAGGTCAGGGAACATTTTAGAAATCTGTAACGGCATCAATCCACTGAATATAGCGTTGCGGGCATATTGCGTTGCTGTCGGAAGAATTGACATGTACAAATCCTCATCGATGTCATACATATCTCCGATCTCTTGGGAAAGAACACGCCACTGGTCATAACGGAAATTATCTATTACAATAAGGAATACCTTCTTGCCTTGGTCAATGGCTGGGAAAATCTTAGTCTTGAATATCTCCGGAGAAATTAGAGGACGGTCGTCGGTCTTATTCTCTATCCAATCAAGGTAATGCTTGGCTATGAACTTACCGAAGCCGTTGTTTGCTTCTTCCTTTTGCATTTTAAGCATCTCGGTCATGCTGCTATCTGCAATAGATAATTCAAGTTCCCAACGAACAAGTTTCTTGTATACTTCCTTCCAGTCATCGAATGTACGGCAGTCGTTTATCTGCATAGCAATCTGCTGGTATTGCTGTTGATAACTAGACTGAGTAACTTCGGTGACTATCTCTCGCCGGTGGATATTCTTCTTCAGAGTCAGCAATATCTGGTTGGGGTTTACAGGTTTAATCAGATAATCGGCAATTTTCGAACCAATAGCTTGATCCATGATATTCTCTTCCTCGCTCTTCGTAACCATGACGACCGGCGTGGCAGGCTGAATCTCCTTTATCTGCTGTAGAGTTTCCAGTCCTGACAAACCGGGCATCTGCTCATCGAGCAGAACGAGGTCGAATGTCTGTTGGCGGCATTGGTCTATGGCGTCGGGACCGTTGCTGACGGTTACGACTTCATAGCCTTTCTTCTCAAGGAAGATGATGTGTGCCTTGAGAAGTTCTATCTCGTCGTCAACCCAAAGTAATAATCCATTGCTCATATATTGTTCCTTTCATTATTTCTTTTGTATTAGAATCCGTCCAAGTCGTAATACTCGTCTTCGATGCTGTCATCAGTAGGCTGCTGGGTGTTGTTGGCAGGAGGAAGACCGGTGTCATCGTCGTCGAAGATGATTGTGGGCTCGTCGGAGGATGGCTGCTGAGGCTGGGCGGGGGTAGGCTCAGTAGGCTTAATAGGCACTGTAGGCACTGTAGGCTCAGTAGGCTTAATAGGCATTGTGGGCTCAGTAGGCTTAATAGGCTTAATAGGCTTAATAGGCTTATTAGGCTCAGTGGACTGAGGAGAAACGCTGATGTTGGCATCTGGCTGAGGAGAGATTATGGTGTTGTCTTCTGGCAGAGAGAATGTATTCTCGTCAGTGGTAACAGTAGTCTTCTCATCAGGGATGGTTATAGTCGTTTCGTCAGGGGCGGTTGCTCCATTATCAGGAACTGTTGTTCCTTCAGTTGGGAGCGTCGTTGTAGTCTCGGAAGGGGTGGTCGTCGTAGTTTCTGAAGGAGCCGTTGTGGTGACGGATTCTGCCGGATTAACATTAGTGGTTGTGTCAGCCGGAGAGTTGTTCTCTTCAGGCAATGTGAGAGTGTTGCCATCCGGCGATGTGAGGGTGTTGCCATCCGGCGATGTGATGGTGTTGTCCTCAGGCAATGTGATGGTGTTGTCCTCAGGCAATGTGAGGGTGTTGTCAGCAGGTTGCTGCTGAGTATTTGTGCTGTCGGCATTTGCCTTAGGCTCTTCGATAGGTATAGTGAACTCCTCCTCAGCGGGCTGTTCAGCCTGTTGAGCATTGATGTCTTCCATTGTAGGAGCCTTACTCTCAATTTCCTCTTGCAGGTCACGCTCCCTTGGGGTTGCGACTTCGGCAGGCTCAGAGAGCAGGTAACGCTTGGTTACTTGTATCGGAGCAAAATTCTTCTCATAGAACTTATCGTAATCATTGTAGCTGAACTGGACGCCAAGCATCTGTAAGTTCTTGTCGCTTATGACAATAACCCTCGTCTTCTTGTTCATCTGTTGGACTACACTCTTCGTTCTAGCCAGTTCGTGGGCATATTGATAAGCCTCGTCATAGCTGCGGAAACCACTGAGTTGCATGCGGTGAAGACCGGCATCATCGACAATCTCGATGTCGAAATTACGGACTACGAAGTGAGTAAAGTTGAACTTCGCCATCTCAAACAGCAACTTGTTCTCATTGAGAGAGTCAGGGCTATATACCAGCATAACCTTGAAGTCGACATTACGGTCCTTCGAGAACTGAACGTTACGTATAGAGTCACTGTCGTTGAGAACGTCGGTACGCCTGCTCCAGACATCCCCAAGGTCGAACCTGCCACCGCGCAGCCGCTTCCCAGCATGTACTCCGTTGACTATCATTCCCGCCATTTCGCTTATTCGGCTTTGCGGGAACTTCTCCACAATCTCCTTCATGTCGGCAAGACAACCTTCGGCATCGCCATTATTCAGCTTGCTGAGTCCACCGATAAACAAGAACTTGTCACGGTTAGCACCCATCGGGAATCTGGTGTCTGACACTTTAACGTTGCTCGCCACTTCATTGTATCTGTCAGCCTTGAAGGCATCGTAAGTTGCTGCGTACAGCGAGTCCTCTATCTGAACACCGAATTTCGAGTTCTCCTGGAAGTTCGGGTCTGTGAGCAATGTCGTCCACTGGCTTTCCGGATAACGGTTCTTCAGACTGTCGATGTAATTCTCGGCAATGTCCGGTTCACCCTTACGCATATATAATAGGTATAGATGATAGAATACATCATCCATATCCTTATAGTCGTGATAGTTGTCAGCCAACCGCCTCAGAGCTTTCTCAGATAGGTTGAGGTTGTCCAGTTTATCCTTGAAGATGACACCACTATGGTGCAATCCATCCTCCAATACCTTATTGCTCTCAGCCAACTGCTCCTCGGTAAATGGAATCTGTGCCAGATAATACTCACGCTTGTGCGGGTCGTTCTGCGCACTGTCCATTACCTGGTTGAGTGAGTCCTCAGCCTGGTCAGCCTTGAAAATAGAGTCACGCTGCTCATCCGTCAGCTCTTCCGGATTAGCATTACTGCCAATATTGCCGACAACGGTCTTGTTGGATCGTTGCCAGTTATCTACATTGTCACGCTTTCCCCACAACCGCTGGAACGTTGCCTTACCTTGGTTTATAGCCATTTGGTTATAGAAGTACCAGGTGCTGTTCTGCCCGTTGTTGTTATTCTGCGTGTTATTCTTTCTGTTGTTATTTCTTAGATTATTTTCATTGCCACCGTTCTCAGCCTCATTTTGCGCGGCTTCTTGCTCAGCCTGAGCAAGCTTTTCCTCCTTTTCCTTCTTCTTCAGAGCATCTATAACCCTGTCAATGGCTGCATTGCGCTCAGCCTCAGGACACTTAGCCAGATATTGCAGAGAGTCCTGCAGCTGTACGGCATCTGTGTAAGGCACTAACTCATCGAGGACTTTCGAGCGTTGCGACAGCTGTTCATAGTCGTCACGGTCTTTGTCGAGCAGACCGATTGCCTCACCATAACACCGCTTGGCATCGCTGAACTTCTCCTTGGCCCAGTACAAATCACCAAGATGCAATAGCAGCACGCCCTTTTCAATACCGCTTCGGGTAGCTTTCTTGTTGCCCTGTTCGTAAGCCGAGATGGCTTTAGTCGTGTCCTTGTCGGCAAGGTAAATGTTACCCATAGCATAGTAGACCTGGTCGAGATAATCCTTGTTATTGTCCGACCGTGCCATACGCTTCAACCGGCTAATCATCTGCTTCGAGCGTCCGCTTGCCATCACCTCAGTCATGGAAATACGGGCATTGAACTCCAGCTCATACGGCGGGTTCTGACGTATAACATGTTTGAAAGCCTTGTAAGCTTCGACCTTATGTCCGAGAGCAGCCTGAATCTGTCCCATTAGGTACCACTCACGGGCTTTCTGCTTGCGGCGCATCTCGTGCTTTATGACATTACGGAGATAAGGTATTGCCTTCTCAAATTCTTTAGTGTGGACATAATAATCGGCAAGTGTATAGTCCCATTCCTTCCGCGCCCTCCAGTTGATGGAATCCCTCTGCATGTTGCGGATAACGTCCTCGGCATCATACAGCCAGTCTTCCTCAATATAGCATTTGGCGAGCCACGCGCGTGCCTTGCCATATATGGCAGGCTGAGTCTTGTACAACCGGCTCATGTAAGAAAACGTAGCCGCAGCCTCGTCGAACGAACCTTTGTAGAACTGCGAGCGTCCCATAAGCATCCATGCCTTCCACAGGAACGGGTTGTACTCACGGCGGTTAAGCCACTCGATGTCACGCTCGGTCTTCTTTCTGTTCTTCGTCCATTGCGGACGCTTCTTTATGCTGTGGCGGGCAATAGCTTTCTCAGCTTTCTCAATGGCACGGTCGTAGTTTGCCTTGCCGAGATCACGGCTTGCCTTGTTGCCGACAGTATACAGCGGAATCATCTCCGTGAAGTTGTCCTTGTTGCCTTTCTCCTTCTCCAGCGAACCGTCTATATACGCCTGTGCGCCATTAAAATAAGTGTTGTATTTGGCATTGAAAGCATGCCAGAACCGGGTGCCCGATGTGTTTTTCTGGGTAGAGCAAGCCGTTACCACCAAGACAATTATGGCGGCAATCAGCGGAATGATATATCGGTTATTATGTGAGCTCACTCTATAATAAACTCCTTTTTTCGGTTTTTATTGTGCCAGTGCTATGAACTCATCCTTAATTTGGTCAGGCATATTGATACCCCGAAGAACGAGGCTTCTTCCCCACGGACGAACTTCCTCCGGTTTGAGGGTCTCAAGAACATCGGCGAACTCTGACACCTCGTCATCATCGTACTCATCGGAACGGCGTCCCTTGTAGGTGTCAAGTTCCTCGTCGTCATAGTATTCTATAGGCTTCGTTGCCGCTTCCATCTGGCACACCTGCTCACATTTCAGATTCGTTCCGTCGCACGACGAGCAGTCGGAGGCGGGCACAACGATAGGCTCATCGTCCTTACCGGCGAAGAGTTTCGTGCCAATCATGACAATAATGCCAAGGGCAACAAGAGCTAATATGGAAATCAGGATAATCAAATCTGCTCTACTTTAAAGCCTGCCGAGCGCAAGTCGTCCCAATAATGAGGATAAGACTTTGTCACTACTTCAGGGTTGTTAATGCGAATCTCGCCGAGTTTTATAGCGGCAGGAGCAAAGGCCATTGCCATCCGGTGGTCCTCGTAAGTGTCGATGGAAGGGTGGGCGTAAGCCTTGCAGCGTTCGCCGTTCCATGAAAGCTCAGTGTCAATGGAATCATCGAGAATGTAGCCGAGCTTCTGCATCTCTGTCTTGAGTGCGTTTATACGGTCAGTTTCCTTTATCTTCAGGCTGCCAAGTCCAGTGAAATGGAACGGAATATTCAGTATAGCGCATGTCACGACCAACGTCTGTGCCAGGTCAGGCTGGTTGATGAAGTTGTAGTCGAGGCGCGGAAGCGTGCGGCTATGTCGTGTCAGAACGACCTCGCCTTTGCTGTCGAATGCCGTCTTCACACCGAGCATACTGTAGAGATAGCGTACTGCCGAGTCGCCCTGTCGTGTTCCGTCCTTTAGTCCCGGTAGGCGAACCGTTGACTCACGGTCGTCGAGCATGGCAAGAATCTCATACCAATAGGACGATGCACTCCAGTCGTTCTCGATAGTGTATGGCTGTTCGTGGATGCCCTGATGCTCAACGCTGATTGTGTCGACATTGGTCCAATCGACTGAAATTCCGAACTCATGCATAACATGCAGCGTCAGGTCGATGTACGGACGACTCACGATGTCACCGCTAAGCCGCAGGGTCAACCCCTTTTTCATCGTCGGACCTACCATCAGCAAAGCCGATATGTACTGGCTGCTCACGTCGCCCGGTATCGTCAGAATGCCACCTTCAAGGCTGTGCCCATTGATATGGAGTGGGGGATAACCCTCTTCGTCGGCATACTGTATGTCGGCACCCAACGTCCGCAACGCGTCGACAAGTACACGGATAGGACGATGGCGCATGCGCTCAGTACCCGTTATCGTGTGCTCGCCCGGCGTAACGCTCAGGTAGGCGGTCATAAACCGCATGGCTGTTCCCGCTGCCTTTATGTCGATAGTCGGCGGCATGTCACGAAGGGCATTAATTATGACCTCAGTGTCGTCGCAGTCGGACAGGTTCTGTGGCAGTTCCTTTCCGCCCGACAGGGCATGAAGAATAAGCGCACGATTGCTGATACTCTTCGATGCCGGAAGATTAATTGTTGTATCTATATGGCTTGGAGCCTTTATCTTGTATGTCATGATTTTACTCAGATGTTACTATTGGCAAATTGATTATGCCATTATCGGCAGCCGCACGTGTCTCAACTCCGGTGTTGGTGTGGTTGAGCTTTGGACCCGGGATGAGCGGACTGTAGTACAATACATGGCGCATGCGCTCCTTCTGCTCAGGCGAGAACTGGAAGACGAGTCCAATGGAATAGTCCATGATGTTGTCCGACTCGAACTCCTCGCCGTCACAAGAGTGCCGTGCTATCAGCGTCTGCATCTTCGTTCCCTTTGGCGCATTGCGCAGAGAGTCGTCATATTCCACCTTGTTGTATGACGGAGTATCGTCACAACAGTCGGAATCGAAACAATCGTCGACAGCCGTCCAGCCAGAGCCTGTGCTCGACTTCTTCTTCTCCTCGGCAAACACATGGTGCAAGCCGAGGTAGTGGCCAAGCTCGTGAGCCAGTGTCGCCACGATGTCGCACGAGTCATAGATGTACTCCTTGCGCCCGTAAGTCCTGTTGCCGAGGGAGTCGACAGCCGTGTAACGGGTCGACATGCGGTTGACATAATCGCTGTTTATCGATACGCAATAAGGGAATCCGAGGTTATTCTTCGAGATATAATGAGCCGAAGCCGACTCCAGTCCGTCAATGTGGGTGCTGTCGTCGAGGGTGTAAGGCATGTGGCTTATGCCGAGAATGACACTGCCCTTGGTATTCTGTTCGAACGGATAGACAATGACGTTGATGTACTCGTTTGGTTCCCAGATGTATTGCGTGTTTTTCGACGACATGAAAGAGCTTGCCTCAATAGGGAACTTGCCGTTCCACTTCTGGAAGACCACGCCCGGAGTCGACAACCGGTTGCCTTCCTCGTCGCTCAAGGCAGGCTGAAAATCGACGTTGATGTTCTGGCTGTAGACCCCGCGCCAGCTGTAGACATTGCCCTGATAAAGCTCATTGACAAAGCCCAACACCCGTGGCAGCTGTGTCGCCAGAGCCCTTACGGAGTCGTTGTCCTCAGTGTAAAGAACGTGGAAGATAACCGGCAGCTTGTAGGTGTAGCTGTCGTTGACAGGCAACGTTGTGTCGTCGTCATCCTGATTGGTGATGTCCTTCGACTCCAGGGTAACCAGCTCGTTGCTTGAACAACCTGCCAAGAACAACGTTGCAAGCACAATATATAATATGTAGGCTTGTCTCTTCATGTCTTTGCTTTTACTTCTTTGCAAAAGTAATGATTTTGCAGCTAATAGCCAAAAGCATAAAGTTTAATAGTCCAAAAAAAGTAAAAAAGCAGATTAATATTTGGAATTTCGGTACTGATTTTGTACTTTTGCATCCGCTAAACTCAGCGGGATGTAGTTCAGTAGGTTTAGAATGCTGGTCTGGGGGACCAGTGGTCGCTGGTTCGAGTCCAGTCATCCCGACGGATTAAAGGTAAAAGTAAAAAGGTAAAAAAGTAAAAAGGTAAAACGATGGTTGAGCCTTTTACTTCTTTACCTTTTTACTTTTTTACCTTTTTACCTTTAAAAATTTATCGCCGCTCCTGCCACAATCCAGAATCCCGGTTGCCGTACATTGCCATAATCGATATACCGGCGGCTGAACAGGTTGTTGCCATTGACGTAGATGCTCCATTTGTCGGCATCCCACGAAAGACGTGCGTCAGCAAGACAGTAAGTGCCGTAATAGTGGCGGTAGTTGTCGACATCGAGATAACTGCCCATGCGGTGCTGCATCCGGAAGTTTACTCCCAGGTTCAATCGCTTGTAAATATTGAACTGGGCTCCAGCCACAAACTTGTTCTTAAGGTACTCCAGCGAATACTGGCTTACTATTCCCTCATGCTCTTTCTCGTCCTGATTCAGATAGCTGTAGGCAAGAGTCAGCTTCCTCAAGAACCGTTGTGACGGAATGAGGCTCAGGAAGTCGAACTCCAGCGAAGCCTCCGCTCCGACAGCATTTATCTCGCCGAAGTTGACGCTCTGCCATAAGGCAGCGCCATTCTCGTCGAGAGTCCCGTCGTTAATCCAGTCGATAAGGTTCTTGTGGCGGTTGTAGAAGACGCTCGCCTTACCCTTTATCCCGTCGGTGGTGTAACGCACTCCGCCTTCCAGGGCATACAACTTCTCAGGCAACAGATGGCTGTCAGCCTTGTGACCGCCTACCGAATAATACAGCTCGGTGAAAGAAGGCATACGCAGAGAGGTGTTGTATGACGCAAAGAGTTTCCAACTGTTGCCTATCCGGTAGCTCATGTCGATACTCGGGTAGACCTCCATGTTCATGTCAGCCTGCGTGTTCTTCACAGCCGTGATGCCAGCCGAAAGGGTGAACCGCTCGAGGATTACGTTGTGTTCGAGGAACAACTGGATGTTCGTCCGGTTCAGTCCGTGGTCGTACATGCGGTCGGTGCCGTGGATGTGCTTCGGATTATCGAGGGGCTCTCCAAGGTTTCCGCTGACCAGGTCCTCGTTTCTCAGCTCGGCTCCGAAGGCTGTACGTCCCAGAGTCCAGTCGAAATAGGCATTGAGATTCAGCCCGAAGACCTCCGTGCGATGGTAGTTGTAAGGATACTTGTCGGGTGCTCCACGGAAGAGTTCGAACCTGTCGTAAATGTGATTCCAGTAAATAGCCGGGCGCAGGTGGAACGCTCCCTGCTTGTTCTCAGCCTGAATAGCCGTGAACGACTTGAACGTGTGCTCGAACTGGTCGTCATACTTGGCTCCATAGAATGTGTTCGAGCCATAGTTCTTGGCGCTCAGTCCGGCGTGCCATTTGACCTCGATGGTCGGGTCGTTGTAGTTTCCCTGATAGAAACTCTTGAAAGTGTTGTAGTCGGAGTTGAGTCCTCCGTTGCTGTTCCGCAGGTAACCGTCACTCCGGGTGTACGAAGCCGACAGCTGGTTGTTCCACCGTCCGCCGGCGATGTTGCCCCGTGCTCCGGCTGAGAAGTAGCCGTAGCTCCCCCCTTCGGCGTGTGCCGAGACGCTGCTCTCCGGCGGAGTCTTCGTCACGATGTTTATGGCGCCCAACAAAGAAGACGTTCCATAAACACGGCTTGCAGGTCCTTCGAGCACTTCTATGCGCTCAATCTCACTTATGTCGACCGGCAGGTCGAATGTGTTGTGACCGGTCTGAGGGTCGCAGATGTTGATTCCGTTGAGCAGGATGGTTATCTGCTCGGAGTTGCCGCCGCGGATGCTCACGTCGGTAAGGGCTCCGAGAGGTCCTTTCTGCCTGACGTCGACTCCCGAGACGTACTTCAACAGGTCGTTAACACTTTGTACCGGAGCCGCCTGAATGTCCTCGCGGCTCAGTACAGTTACCATTCTCGCTTGCTGACTTTGCATCAGTGGCGCTCGCGTTCCTACTACATCCACTCCATCAAGGCTTACGCTCTTCGTCGATGTGCTGTCGGCAATGATCTCGTCGTCGGTGTGGAACTTGGCGGCTGCCGACGATTCCTGCGTGGCAACGCTGAGTACACCGATGACAACGACCTTGCCAATGACGGAGAACAAAGCGTAAGGCTTGTTGGCGAAATGCTTGAACTTCAGAACACTGCGTGTGTTGAAAATTGGTTTGTACATGTTGTTTCTATCGCCGGAACTGCCCGGCAAACGGGTGCAAAGGTACTCATTATTTTCCAATTTCAGCCCTCTTGTAATGTCTTTGACCTTGAATCGGAGTGTTCTCGATTGTCTTTTGAGTTATAAAAGATACCGTTTTAGAAATAAAAATAAATTATTTTTCATTTGAAAATAAATTAAAAACGATTTGAAAATAAATTATTTTCTTCTCTTAAAGGTACCCTTTTACAACATAAAAGATGGTCGTTTATTTTGTAATACGTTATTTTTGAGTTACCTTTGCAGTACTAAACCAATTGTCAAATGAAAATTCTTCGCGACCGAATCCTTAAGGACGGTAAGTGCTACCCTGGTGGAATACTAAAGGTAGACAAGTTTATCAATCATCAAATGGACCCGAACCTGATGAAGGCTATTGCTGTAGAGTTCATCCGCCGTTATGCCTCTACCGAAATTAACAAGATCATCACTATCGAGGCGAGTGGTATCGCCCCGGCCATTATGATGGGTTTCCTGCTTGACCTGCCTGTCGTCTTCGCTAAGAAAAAGAAGCCGTCGACTATGGAGAACATGCTCTCGACACGCGTGTTCTCGTTTACCAAACAGCGTGAATATCATGTAGTTATATCCAAGGACTATCTGACGCCGAAGGACAAGGTGCTTTTCGTCGACGACTTCCTTGCCTACGGAAATGCGGCAAAGGGCATTATCGACCTCTGCCGTCAGGCCGGTGCCGAGCTTGTCGGTATGGGATTCATCATCGAGAAGGCATTCCAGCACGGCCGTGATGTCATCGAGAAAGAGGGAATACGTTGTGAGAGCCTTGCCATAATTGACAGTCTCGACAACTGCCGGATAAAAATCAGGGAAGACTAAGCGATGGAGCAAAGTTCTGATTTGATATACGGGCTTTATGACCGTCCGCCTATCCGTGAGACACTTTTTGCTGCCTTGCAGCATTTGTTGGCTATCTTCGTGGCTATCATTACCCCTCCGCTCATCATCAGCTCGGCTTTGCAGTTCGACCTGGAGACGACGGGCTTCCTCGTGTCGATGTCGTTGTTCGTCTCGGGCATTGCCACTTTCATCCAGTGCCACGGCATAGGACCGCTCGGGGCACGCCTGCTCTGCATTCAGGGTACGTCGTTCTCATTCATCAGTCCGATTATAGGAGCCGGAATGCTCGGCATGGTCGGCGGAAAGATGAACGTCGAAATGGGACTGAGCTACATCTTCGGAGCATGCATGGTGGCATCGGTTGTCGAGATGATTGTCAGCCGGTTGTTGCCTTACGCCCGTAGAATCATAACCCCGCTGGTGTCGGGAATAGTCGTGACTCTCATCGGACTGTGCCTTATCAAGGCTGGCATCAACAGCTGCGGCGGCGGTCAGGCGGCTGTCAATAACGGCACTTTCGGCTCTCTGGAGAACCTTGGGCTGGCTTTGCTGGTGCTCGTCAGCATTCTGTTCTTCAACCGCTCAAGCAACCGCTACTTGCGGATGGGCAGCATTGTCATAGGACTTGTCATCGGATGCGTTGTGGCTTGGTTGCTCGGTATGATTGACTTCTCACAGCTTAAGGGCGCATCGGCGCTGAACATTCCTGTTCCGTTCAAGTATGGATTGCGCTTCGATGTGGGCAGTATAATTGGTCTCGGATTGATTTATCTCGTCACGGCTGTTGAGGCTTTCGGCGATATTACAGCCAATTCGCTCATCTCCGGTCAGCCGGTTTCGGGTCCTGAGTTCCTGAAAAGGGCGCAGGGCGGAATTCTTGCCGACGGTTTCAATTCGTTCTTGGCTGCCGTGTTCAATAGTTTCCCTAACTCTATCTTCGCCCAGAACAACGGCATGATTCAGCTCACCGGCGTCGCAAGCCGTTACGTCGGCTACTTCATTGCCGGGGCGTTGTTCGTACTGGGACTGTTCCCAGTGGTCGGTCAGCTGTTCTCCTTGATACCCGATTGTGTGCTCGGCGGAGCTACTCTGCTTATGTTCGGTACTGTGGCTGCTTCGGGTATACGAATCATTGCGGCAACCGAGATAGACAGAAAGGCGGTGCTCGTCATGGCGATAAGCTTTGCTATGGGAATGAGCGTTGAGATGGTGCCCGGAATTCTCGACAAAATGCCTGACGTTATTCATAATATTTTCTCCTCAGGAATCACTACCGGAGGCATAACTGCTATCATTGCCAACGCGTTGATAAGAATTAAGCAAAAATAATCAAGTTTATTTTGAATTGTCTTTGCTTTATCTTACCTTTGCAATATAAAATTTTACATTATGACAAAGGTTACAGACAAAATACTCGAATTGGTAGACCCTAAGCACGAGGGCTTCCGGCACACGCTGTTGTTCAAGGTGCTTATAGGTCTCGCCCTGCTTATCTTGCTTGGTATTATATATAATGTGTTCATCCGTCGCAGTACGACCAAAGACCTTACTGACGACCAGAAGGAACAGGAGGCTGCCCGCAAGGCATCGCTCGACACGCTCGACGTGGTAGGCGATTATCTGTGGCCTGACGTCAAGCAGCCTGCCAAGGAGGACGAGAAGAAGGACAAGGAAACTGACAAGCCCGTTGAGCACGCTACTGAGAAACCTGTAGCTGAGGCTGCTACAGAAGAGGATATTGAGAATGCCACCGGCGAATCTAACACAAGCACTGATGAAACTCCGGCTGCAGAGCCTTCGACAGAAAAGAAGGTTGAGGCTCCGAAGGTCGAGAAAATGGACAAGCCGACGGTGGAAGAAATAGAGTAGGAGGATTTACTATGAAGAAGTTTTTGTTAATGTGTATTGGAGTTCTGTTGCTCATCGGTTGTGGAACGACTGACAATACCGTTATCGGAACTGACGGCAAGCCGTTGTCGAAGGATGAGAGCGCAAAAGTAATCAGGAACACGGTAGAAAGTAAACTGGAGAACCGTGACTTCAGGATACTGGTCGACCAGATGGATCCGACGTATGGTCCGACACTCCATTTGCGTGATAATGACTGGGCGTTGGAGGTGCACAATGATTCGATAGGTTCTGTCCTGCCATATATCGGACGTGGATATAATGTTCCTTACGGCAGTGCAATGGGCTTCCATTTCATTACCCGAATCAACAGCTACACAGTCGAAAAGGTAAAGCCGAATATGTGGAGGGCTAAAATCACTTGCAACACGGCACAGGATTTCTATACTTTCGTTGTTGAGGTGTATGACAATGGCTCTGCCTATATAAGTGCTAATACCAACTACCGTGACCTCATCAGGTTCTCTGGCGATATGGACTTGAGGGGACTTTCGCTGAAACGAGTTAAATAAGATAATGATGAGAAATAAGATTCTTGTCCTGGGCTTGATGCTTGTGGGTGTCTGTATGACGGCTATGGCTCAGGCTCGGGGTAATATTATAAAGTATATCGACGAGAACAAGCTCTACCGTAATGGCAATGACGTGACCGTCACCAACCTTGACTTGCAATGGCCGGTGGCTCTCGACGGCGATGGTATGCCTGAGCTGCAGAAGGAACTTTGCAAGACTTTGCTGGATGTTGACGCGACGACAATGCAGGACGGATGGACGGAGTTCCATAAGAAGTTGGGAACTGAGATATACCGTATGCCGGATTCTGTTACCCGCCATTATATTAATGTGAAACTTCAGGCTTTATGGTGGGAGAAAGGTCGGTATGCTTCGTTCTATCTTAAACGGCAGGAGACCGACTCTGAGGGTAAGGAACTATCGGCAACGAAGAAGTTTATTACCTATAATATTGCCGACGGTGAACTATGGAATCTTGATAAGGTATTCACCGAGTACACTGACGAGAGCAATCGTGTGGCTTTCGAGAGTTTGCTTGATAAGAATTCCGTTTGTGACGATGCCGACAAGCAAAGCATTGACCTTACTCAGGTACCGACGGACTTCGCTCTGTTGGGCGGAGCTGCGGTAATGGGACTGGGCGGTCCATTCGAGCATGACAACTTCTCGACGGTTTCAGTAAACAATCTCTATCAGCTCGGATTCTTCAAGCACGGTTTTGTCCGTTGGCTGCAAGGCAAGGGAAAACCAAAGAGAAAGACGGAAAGCATTGTTTCCCCTGTCGACTTCGATACTTCGTTGTCTACTGATTCGGTAACCTACAATATTACGAAGAGGGCTTCATACCCTGGCGGCAATGACTCCTTGGTGGCTTTCCTTCGTGACAACGTCAAGTACCCGGATGTTGACATGGCTATGCATCGCCAGGGACGGGTTATGCTTTCGTTCATCGTTGAGAAGGATGGCTCGCTGAGTGACATTACAGTTGCTGAGCCACTGTCTACTAGCTTGGACAGTGAGGCGGTGAGGGTATTGAAGCTTATGCCGAAATGGATTCCTGCTGAATCGAAAGGTAATAAGGTGAGAACTTATATGAGACTGCCGGTAGTTTACAGAATTGGATAAGCTACCGGCTTATTTTTTGTGTCCAAAGTTTCAAATTGTTAGTTGATTATTTCTTATTTTCTTGTTTGTTTACAAATAACGGCTTAGAATTTGTTATGTCAGATGTTCTTGTGTGCGCTAACATCGACATTTAGCTATCTTTTAGAAAGGAATATATGACATTATGTTAACTTATAAGCCAAAAACAAGGAAATAATGATACGTCAACTATCAAAATGTCAGTTTAAACACGATTTTCTTTCAGTTTTAAATTGAAAGATATATGGTTTCTTTCTAACCAAAAGTTGACGAAAATTTATTATAAAATAGTGTTAAAACGTTTGGCGGTTAGATATTTATGCACTAAATTTGCAGTCAGAAAAAGAAACTTAACTAACAATTTAAAACATAGAATTATGAAGAAGTTACTTTTAATAGCTGTATTAGCAATGATTTCAGTTTGTGGCTTCGCACGTAAGAATGTAACTACAACCGTTGTGTCTCAGGACACTGTCTACTATAACAACCAGCTCGTCAAGGTCGCTGATCGTGAGGATGCCGAGTACTATCGCTTGTTTGCCAAGGAAGACTACAAGGGTCAGCAGCGCGATATTTTCCAGGACTATTACCTCAATGGTAACATCCGCATGGAAGGTGGTTATAAGTTCCTTGACCTGAGCAACGACAATAACACTGTCCTCGATGGCCAGGTTATCACTTACTATCCTAATGGCAAGGAGAAGTGGCAGTGCAACTACAAGAATGGTAAACGCCAGGGTTATCTGACTCTTCAGCTTCGCGATGGAAGTGTTGTTGTAGCTCAGTATAACTATGGTCAGTTGGTTCACAACTACTTGATGCTTACTCATGCAAACGGTAAGATGGAGAAAGTACCGGTAAGCGAGTATGAGCATCTGATAATGTAAGGCTCGGATTAGTCCAACCTTTACCTTAATTCAATACTTCTGACATACCTTATACATTTCAGTAATGCAGTAATGATTATAAACCTCAAGTAAATCTTTCTTCCCCGGGAGCTCAGCGGAGTTATCCCGGGGATTTTTTATTGTTTACTTAAAGTAAGGTTTAACTTTGCTCCGAATGTTGTTAAACCTTACTTTAATTGTAATATGACCTTGCTTATGCTGATACTCAACCTCGCTTTTGTTGAAGTTCAGCCTTGCTTTTGTTGAAGTTCAGCCTTGCTTTTGTTGAAGTTCAGCCTTCTTTTGTTGATGTTCAGCCTTCTTTTGTTGAAGTTCAGCCTTGCTTTTGTTGAAGTTCAGCCTTGCTTTTGTTGAAGTTCACCCTTGGCTTTTGTTGAAGTTCAGCCTTGCTTTTGTTGAAGTTCAGCCTTGCTTTTGTTGAAGTTCAGCCTTGCTTTTGTTGAAGTTCAGCCTTGCTTTTGTTGATGTTCAGCCTTGCCTTTGTTGAAGTTCAGCCTTGCTTTTGTTGAAGTTCAGACTTGTCTTATTTGTAATCTAACCTTACTTCAAGTCGAGTTCAACTGGGCAATGGTCGCTGCCCATAATGTCGGTTAGTATCTTTGCGTCTTGTAGCCGGTCACGCAGACGATTACTGATAAGGAAGTAATCAATGCGCCAACCTGCATTCTTTTCGCGGGCATGGAAGCGGTAAGACCACCAGCTGTAAGTTACTTGTTCGGGGTAGAGTGTACGGAAAGTATCGGTAAATCCATTGTTGAGAAGTTGTGTCATCTTCTCTCGCTCGGCATCGGTGAAGCCCGCATTCTTGTGGTTGCTCTTAGGATTCTTAATATCAATCTCCTCATGGGCAACGTTCATATCACCACAAGCTATTACCGGCTTCTTCTCATCGAGCTTATGAAGGTAAGCTTGGAAGTCGGTCTCCCATTGCATACGGTAGTCCAGACGGCGTGGCATTCCGCCCTTCTCTTCTGCATTCTGGGAGTTCGGCGTGTAGACGCAAACTAGATAAAAGTCTGTCATCTCTAATGTAATGACACGTCCTTCGTGGTCGTGCTCATCAATTCCGATGCCGTAGTTGACAGAAAGCGGATGATGTTTAGTATAAATGGCAGTACCGGAATAGCCCTTACGGTCGGCATAGTTCCAGTAAGACTCATAGCCGGGGAATGCCAGATCGAGCTGTCCTTCCTGCATCTTTGTCTCTTGCAAACAGAAGAAATCGGCGTCAAGGTTGAGGAAAGTCTCCTCGAATCCTTTCTTAACTACGGCTCTAAGACCGTTTACGTTCCAAGAAATAAACTTCATCTTTCCTATAATACAAAATTCAATATAATAAATTTAAGATTATGATTGCCTATATCCTCTTGCTTTCTCCCCTTAAAAGATTCATGAATTCATTGCGGGTCTTGAGCGATTCAAATACCCCGCTGTAGGCACTAGTGGTCGTTATAGAATTCTGTTTCTCGACTCCACGCATCTGCATGCACATGTGTTTCGCCTCAATGACAACCATTACGCCCTGAGGCTTCAGTGTGTCATTGATGCATTCCATTATCTGCTCGGTTAAACGCTCCTGTACTTGAAGCCGATGGGAGAATATATCGACAACGCGGGCGATCTTGCTTAGCCCTGTGATATAGCCGTTAGGAATATAAGCAACGTGTACTTTGCCATAGAAAGGAAGTATGTGGTGCTCGCACATAGAGAAGAAGTCGATGTCCTTAACGATAACCATCTGATTGTACTTCTCCTCGAAGAGAGCATCGGTCAGCACCTTCCTAGGGTCTTGAGTATATCCACGGGTGAGTATCTGCATTGCCTTTGCAACACGCATAGGGGTCTTTTGCAGTCCCTCTCGTTCCGGGTCTTCTCCTAGTATGGAAAGAATGCTTTTGTAGTGAGCCGCGAGTTCATCGAGACCGTCGCGGAATTCTGTTTCTGGATTCATTGTTTTATAGTAAGATTCTTACTCGCCGTCATCAATCATTGTGTCATCATCGACATATTCAACGTCCTTAACCGTGATGACGGAACGTATGATTATTGCTCCCTTATAGCCTACTTTGCGGATTTGTCTCAGGGCACCCAATGCCGAGTTGTATGTCCGGAAGTTTCCGACACGGCAACTCCATCTGGGACTGTAGAAGTGAACATACACCGGTTGGGTAGGGAGTACGGACTTAACCTTCTGTCCTGCACGCTCAGCTTCCTGCCGGGCTATGCGTGTGTTGCCACCCGAATACACCTGAATGCGGAAGCCCTGCTCGTGATGAATGCCCATCGTGACCTTTGTCTTGGTCTCAGCCAGTTCCTCGGGAGTCTTCTTGCGGACTTTAATCTTTCGGAGAACCATCTTCATCCGTCGGTTCGATGTAGAGACATCCGGTGTTGATGGAGCCGGAGGCGGCGTCGGAGCTTTGTGCGGTTCAGCGGCAGGCTTCTTGTTCTGTCTTGTCGTAGCCTTGCCATTTATTTGGGCGTCAATATCAGCACCGTGGCCGACTGACTGAGCGCCAGCCGGCAACAGTGCGACTATTGTGAAGGCTATTATGAATAATAACTTTCTCATTCTTAGTTTATTACTTCTTCCAAGCGTCGATGATACCCTTGAAGTCAGCAGCCTTCAGAGAAGCGCCACCGATAAGGCCACCGTCGATGTCAGGCTTAGCAAACAGCTCAGGAGCATTGCCCGGCTTGCAGCTTCCGCCATAGAGGATAGTTGTGTCCTCAGCAGCTTCCTTGCCATACTTGTCGGCAACGATAGAACGGATGTAAGCAAGCATCTCCTCAGCCTGGTCAGCAGTAGCGGTCTTGCCTGTGCCGATAGCCCAGATTGGCTCGTAAGCGAGGACGATGTTCTTCCACTCATCAGCGCTCAGGTTGAATACGCTACCGTCGAGCTCAGCCTTAACAACCTCATTCTGCTTGTTTGCCTCACGCTCCTCGAGAGTCTCACCGCAGCAGAAAATAACCTTAAGACCATTCTTCAGAGCAAGCTGAACCTTGTCCTTCAGGATCTCGGCTGTCTCATGATAGTACTGACGACGCTCAGAGTGACCAAGGATAACATACTGCGCACCTGTCGACTTAACCATCTCAGCGCTTACCTCACCTGTGTAAGCACCCTTTTCCTTGTCGGCGCAGTTCTCAGCACCAAGAGCAACAACGTTCTGGTCGATAACCTGTGCTACGCTAGCGAGGTGGATGAACGGTGTACAGATAATAACACCACAGTTTGGCTTGTCTGCCTTCAGAGTCTCGTTGATTTCCTTTGCGAGAGCCACTCCGTCTTGCAGGTTCATGTTCATTTTCCAGTTGCCTGCTACAATTTTCTTTCTCATGTTCTTTTTGTTTATTAGTTGATAAAACTTGTTAGATGTTTCTTTCTTTTTCACCCATTTAGTCCAGGCCCAAAGCCTGTCAGCCAGTATCAGAAGAAGCAATGGAAGGAAGAACCAAAGAAGGACACTTGTAATCTTTCTTGGTACAGAGTCTTCTTCCATTTGTCCAATTTCAAGTTTCTCCAGCCGCCCGTTCAGCTCGTCAGCCGTCGGAAGGTCGTTGTGACTCCATTTCCTTATGATTGTTCCGTCCTTAAGGAGCAGCAATCCCGGATTACTTCTTATTATTGTCTCAAGAGTCGTTCCGTCGGTTATATAGAACGGATATTCGGCTCCGGTGATGTCACGCCAGTGGTCAACGCCATCCTTGTTGCTGGCTGTCAGCCCATAGAAATGGTATCCATTCTCCTCAGCATACTCGTAAATCTGGTCCAAGTCGCCGAAGTCTGAGTCGTCAGCCTTCTCCAGATAAGGCGAAATCAACAGAAAGGTATATCCCTTTGCCGACAGAACCGAATCCGTAATATCCTCACCTGTTGCGTCGTTCGTGATGGAAAAATCATGGATTGGCGGCTCATAGCCCTTCTCCACTTCCACTGTCTTGACATCCTTGTCTGGGTCTTTCAGCACCCATGCGGTATCATTGAACGGGTAGTTGTTCTCATCGAATTCCTTTCTGACACCGTTTTTTTCGAGGATATATGTCGTCTTGAACTTCGGTTGCTTGGCTCCGGGTGGAATTTCCATTCCTTTTTTGATGTTCACCCCGATGTGGTATGGACGGAAATCGAACTGCGGAAGATGATAAAGACTATACAACGAACTGATGATTATGAACAGAATCGTGAAGTTTATCGCTATCCACTGGTTCGGCTTGGAAATGAACCTCACCATCTTCAGCGGCCACCGGGCAACTATAGCCGATGCCGCAAGCAGCACAATGTTCTTTCCGAGAGTCTGCCAGTTGGTCAGATGAATGGCATCGCCGAAGCAACCGCAGTCCTTGACGGGGTTGAACAGCGCCAGCCACACGGTTATGAGCGTCATAACAATCATGAACGCCAGCATGATCCGCGAAACCTGACGACGCCGGATAGCCAGTAGCATGAATATTCCCAGCGAGAACTCCAATGCCGAAAGAAGGATGGCAACCGTCATCGTGATGTAGTCGGGCAGCACGCCTGCCAACCCCACGGCTTCCATATAGTCCTCAATCTTGTACTGTGTTCCGGTAGGGTCGATAGCCTTGACGTAACCCGAGAACACAAATACCAGTCCAAGGATAAACCGTGAAATGTTTACGACTATGCCGACAGCTTTCTTTCCGATGCTCACTTTATTTTCCTTCCTCGGTTTCCCTTATCACGCCGAAAACGGCATAGTTGATAATGTCCATATAGTTCGAGGCGATTCCCTCGCTTACCAAAGTCTTGCCGTTATGGTCCTCGATCTCCTTTATTCTCTCGATCTTGGTCAAAATAAAGTCGGTGTATGAGCTGACTCTCATGTCGCGCCAAGCCTCGCCGTAGTCGTGGTTCTTCTTAAGCATAAGCTCGTACGATTCTTTGGCGAACTTGTCATACAGGGCGAGAGCTTCGTCGGAATCGATGTCCACACGGTCGGAAAAGCCTTTCTCCAGTTGAATCAGTCCAATGATTCCGTAGTTTATCAGAGCCATGAAATCCGACTTGACGCTGTCGCCGACCCGGCTCTCGCCCGAAATCTCAAACGAACGGATGTTCTTAGCCTTGATGAACAGCTGGTCGGTGAGTGTCGACGGACGCATTATCCGCCATGAAGCGCTGTAGTCTTTCAGCTTCTTGGCGAACATGTCACGGCATTCAGCCATAGCTTCCTTGAATTCCTTATCTGTTTTTGTAGTGTCCAATGACATTGTTGCAATAGATATATTTTTTGCAAAAATACGGAATTTACTTGGATTATCAAAAATTAAGCAGTAAAATATATGTAAAATCGGCTCGCCTTGGTAATTTTCAATTATCCATTTTCAATTATCAATTGTTTTGATTACCTTTGCACTCCAAAATGAATTAACGTAATGAGAGATTTATCCGACGCCCAACTGGCGGAACTCCTTGATAAAGATATATTCCATTTAATTTCGAAAGCTGCCGACAAACTTGGTCTAGAGTGCTATGTTGTAGGCGGTTATGTGCGTGACCTGTTTCTCGAACGTCCGTCCAATGACATTGATGTAGTCGTTGTTGGCAGTGGCATTCAGGTAGCGTCAGAACTGAAGAATGAGCTTGGCAAGAAAGCCCATCTGTCGGTGTTCCGCAACTTTGGCACGGCACAGGTGAAATACAAAGGCCATGAAGTGGAATTTGTCGGTGCTAGAAAGGAAAGCTACAGCCACGACAGCCGCAAGCCGATAGTCGAAGACGGAACCCTTGAGGACGACCAGAACCGCCGTGACTTCACTATCAATGCTATGGCAATATGCCTGAACCACGACCGCTTCGGCGAGCTTGTCGACCCGTTCGATGGAGTCGACGACCTTTGGGACGGCATTATCCGCACGCCTCTCGACCCGGAGATAACATTCTCCGACGACCCACTTCGCATGATGCGTTGCATCAGGTTTGCCACACAGCTTAATTTCTTCATCGATGATGAGACTTTCGACGCTCTTGTCCGTGATGCCGACCGGATAGAGATTGTCAGTGGCGAGCGTATTGTCGACGAGCTAAACAAGATAATGATGTGTCCACGACCGAGCAAAGGATTCGTCGACTTGCAGCGTGCAGGACTACTCCAGCATATCATTCCTGAACTTTCGGCACTCGATATTGTCGAGACGAAGAACGGCAAGGCTCACAAGAACAACTTCTATCACACTCTTGAAGTCCTCGATAATGTCTGTAAGGCACAGGAAAAGGATAATTCTTCAACACCCAATATCTGGCTTCGCTGGGCAGCTTTGTTCCATGACATCGGCAAGACAAAGAGCAAACGGTGGGACCCGGCTATCGGCTGGACATTCCATAATCATAATATTATCGGCGCAAAGATGATTCCGGGCATATTCCGCAGAATGAAGCTGCCACTGGATTCAAAGATGAAGTATGTACAGAAACTTGTCGACCTGCACATGCGTCCTATCGCCATTGCCGATGATGAGGTGACTGATTCTGCCGTCCGCCGATTGATGAATGACGCCGGAGATGACATCGACGATCTTATGACTCTCTGTGAGGCTGATATTACAAGTAAGAATGAGGCACGCAAGAAACGCTTCCGTGAGAACTTCCGAATGGTTCGTGAGAAGCTGACCGACCTTAAGGAGAAGGACTATAAACGGCTTCTTCAGCCTTGTATCGATGGCAATGAGATTATGGAGATGTTCCATCTTAAGCCTTCGCGTGTTGTCGGACAGCTGAAGCAGACTCTTAAGGATGCTGTCCTTGACAATAAAGTCCCTAATGAGCGTGAGCCGTTGATGAAGCTCCTTAAGGAAAAGGCGAAGTCGCTGGGACTTGAAGAAAGGTAAAAAGGTAAAAAAGTAAAAAGGTAAAAAGGCATGTGCCTTGCTGTCTATCAGCGCCCCTACAGTGGATTAGAGTTAATCATGTAGCATGCGAAACAATCTAATATAAGAAATAGAGAAGTCTTTTAATCCGACGGTTCGGAGACTGTCGCACCAACATGTAATTTGAAGTGACGGGCTATGGACGATAATCATGATGTAAATTATTTTTGATTTACTATAAAATTCGTTTGTTTATGGAGCCACCTCTGTATCTTATTGGTAAACAATCTGTTACAAAGGCATATCAAATAACGCTCTAAAACGTACCTAATTACAGTGTAAAAGATACCCAATTACAATGTGAAAGATACCCAATTAGAAGCTAAAAGGGTATCTTTTACAAACCGGTTTGTTATTCATTATTGGTCTGTAAATATAAATCAAAATAATAATCCCCACCAAACCAAACAAAATTTCCCACCAATAGAAACAAAAATCCCCACCAAACCATTCGTTGAGTAGGCTTGGTGGGGATTTTTATTTGTGTGGATAAAATGAGTTCGGAATTACTCAGACAGAGGTACTGCGAAGTAAGCCTTCTTGCCACTAGGATACAATCCGGAGATGTAGAGTACCGGCTCCTTGCTTGTAGATGCTGTCTTGACAAGCTTCTGCAGTTCGTCGATGCTGTTGACATTCTCGTCGTTAACCTTCTGGATGATGAATCCGCGGTTGATACCGGCATCCTTCAATGCACCGTTGTTGACCTTCAGAACCTCAAGTCCGTAGCTGATATTGAGCTGCTTCTTCTGAGCCTCGGTGATTGGACGGAACTGACCACCCAGTACATCGATGTCGGCTTGCTCGATAATCTTCGTTGTGCCTTGAGCATTCTTAAGAGTGATAGTCTTGGAGACCTTCTTCTTATTATGCAGATAAGTGATGGTTGCCTTGTCGCCCGGACGCTTTGCGTTGATAGCTGCCTGGAGCTCAGACATCTTCTCAATCTTCTTGCCGTCGAGTTCTATGATGACATCGCCCTTCTCAAGACCAGCATCTGCACCATTTCCGTCAGGGTCAACAGTTGCGATGTATACACCCTCATTTGTTCCGAGGTCAACATCCTTGCCCTGATCCTTCTGAGCGTTTATGTAAGTAAGTACATCCTGACCACTGACGCCGAGCATTACACGCTGTACGCTTCCGTACTTCTTAATATCATCGACAACCTTTGTCATGATGCTTGTAGGAATGGCAAAGCCATAGCCGCTGTATGAACCGGTCTGAGAGTAGAGCATTGCGTTGATACCGACAAGCTCACCACGTGTGTTGACCAGTGCACCACCAGAGTTACCCGGGTTGATAGCCGCATCAGTCTGAATGAAACTTTCGATGCCATTAGGTGTAGCACCGAGTCCACGAGCCTTTGCACTGACGATACCGGCTGTGACGGTAGAGTTGAGGTTGTATGGGTTGCCGACAGCAATTACCCACTCGCCGACCTTCAAGTCATCGGAGTTGCCGATAGGAAGAGTAGGGAGATTCTTGGCGTCAACCTTGATAAGAGCGAGGTCGGTCTGCTTATCTGTTCCAACGATGCGGGCAGAGAACTCACGGTTGTCGTTCAGTGTGACGGTAAGTTCGTCAGCACCCTCGACAACGTGGTTGTTGGTTACGATATATCCATCGCTTGAGATGATTACACCTGAGCCGGTAGCCTCTTTCTTAGGAGTCTGTACGCGCTCCTTGCGTGTTCCGCCCTGACCGTTGTCATTAGGATTGCCGAAGAATCCGAACGGGTCGAAGAAGCCTCCGAACGGGTCGTCCTGAACATCGATAGTCTGTGTCTTTGAGTTCTGCACATATTTAATATGTACAACGGCAGGTATTGCCTTCTCGGCTGCGTAGGTCAGGTCGACTGGCTGACCGGCAATGGTAGCCTGTGGTTCAGCCGCATACACCTTGATGGCTGTAGCGGTCGACAGTGTGAGCGCTATGGCGCAAGCACCGCCCATGAGATACTTTGAAAGATTCTTCATTTGTTACTTATTCGTTAATTTATTTTTATATTCTATCTTATGAAATGACACCTTAGTGGCGTCTTTCTTTAAACACGGTGCAAATATAAGCGCAAAAATTGTTAATCTGACAAATTGTCTGTTCTATTTATCCCCTTTTAACAATCTAAATTAACATTTTAAATGCTCTTAATTGCTAGCGGATATATTTTTACATTCATTCAAACAGCGAAAAGAACTTAAAATAGCGGGCCCATTGAAACTAATAAACTAAAAACCTTAAAAACTCAAAAACTTGTTGACTTTTTTTGTTTATTCGATTCCTTTGTGTTATCTTTGTAGTTTGAAAGCAGTGTCCCGGCTCTGCCGCTGGCGTCTTTCGAGACGCGAGAGGAAAGTCCGGGCAGCATAGGGCGCTCCACTTCCGAAAGTAGAAGCTGCCGGCGACGGTAGGTGAACGCAGAAGAAAATAACCGCCTCACAGTCTGTGGGGTAAGGGTGAGAAGGTGGTGTAAGAGACCACCAGCAGACGGGTGATCGTCTGGCTGTGCCATCTGGGGGCTGCAAGTTCATGTAAACCATCGGCTGAGGGTAGCCCGCCCGAGAGACTTAGGACTCACGATGGAGGGTAGAATGCTAGAGCCGTGGGGTGACCCGCGGAGTAGATAAATGGCAGGCACTGCAATTGCCGAGAGGCTCTTGTAGAACGGAACCCGGCTTATAGGGGCTCTGCTTTCTTTTTAAATTTGAAGATACTATGAGTGATTACATGTTCAAACTCCAGCATACGGATATGATAGAGGGTGACCTCAATGACTTTCAGCACAAGATTGAAAGACTGATTCGTGATCATAAGGATGATGCTGGCTTCCCTTTGCTTGAGCGGTTTGCTATTGCACAGGAAGAGCTCGATGACTATCTCTTTGAGCGTCAGGCTATTCTCGACAGTAAGGGCACGCAGCGTAGCCGCTACACTGTTGCGGGATTCCTGATAGCCTTGCCGGTCATTGTCATCTCGGCTTTCCCTGACGACAGCCTGCCGTGGGGCGAGTGGAGCCTGTTCGTTGCTTTGGCTATTGGCATTGGATTGTTCCTTTTGTACCTCGGTATACAGAAAGTAATTATCAGAACTCGTCTGAAACGCCTTGATTCCTATCAGCCAAAGGTCAGGAAATTTGTTGATGAAGTGCTGAAATTCGACATTTAGCCCCAATCCCTTAGCTGTAACATTTCTAATTTATTATTTCTAATTTCTAATTTATTTTTTGATGGAACTACCTGATTTCTTAAAATATGAGGACAAATACTCTGATAAGGGATTTGTTGACAAGATAGCACACATTGCCAAGCGCTCGGGCGCAAAGCTCGTCTATGCAGCATTGATATTATATTACACCTTACAGAGCGATAAGGTGTCGGTAAAGGATAAAGCTATTATCATAGGTGCCTTGGGCTATCTTATCAGTCCGCTCGACGTGGTTCCTGACGCTATTCCTATTGCTGGACTTGGCGACGACTTAGCTGTCCTTATGTATGTTGTCCATAAGGTTTGGGCTGAGGTTAGTGATGAGGTCAAGGAGAAGGCTCACTCCAAGCTTGCCCAGTGGTTTGATGAGGATGAGCAGAAAGCCGCTGATGACCTATTCAAGAATGACCCTGAGGATAATCCGATTTAAAACAAAATAATTTAAATTCCCCCAACAATTCAATTCCCCACCAAGCCTCCCCCAAGGGGAGGATATTTGATTACCTTATTTAAATAGAGTGGCTGCTCAATGGTCGTTCGGTAACTAAACATCCTCCCCTTGGGGGAGGCTTGTTGGGGATTAATTTCTTAAGCGGGATTTGTACAAAAAAGGCAGTCAATCTTTCGATTAACTGCCTTTTCTAGAGGTGCGTGGCGGAGTCGAACCGCCTTAAGTGGTTTTGCAGACCAGTACCTAACCGTTCGGACAACGCACCATGCCCGACGCCGTTTGGCGTATTTGCGGATGCAAAGGTAACCCTTTTGTTTGGAATGACCAAACTTTTTCTGATATTTTTTATTTCGTCTTATCCAATCCGCTGCGCTTTGTGCGTTTGTAGCTTCTGTAGTCGTCGAGTTCTATCTCAATGTCAGGCTCAACCAACTCGCCTGCATGAGGTAGTTCAAACTTCATGTATTTTATGCTCAGTCCACGCTCAATCCATTGATTTTCATAGTAGGTATGAATGCCAAGAATCTCGCGTGTGCGGTCGTCAAGTCCGTCGGTATGGTATAAATCTTCAGTCCTTAGCAGGACAGGCAAGTTGTTCTTCTCAACCATGTATGTCGTGTAGGTGAAGAGAAAGTTAGAATCAGTCTTCAAGTGGATTATACCATTATTTATAAGGAAGTGGCGGTAGCGGTTCATGAAGAAAGTAGAGGTGAGTCTCTTGTGGACGTTCTTCATCTGTGGGTCGGAGAAAGTGAGCCATATTTCCTGCACCTCGTCTTGTCCGAAGAATCGGTCGATAATCTCAATGCTTGTGCGGAGAAAGGCAACATTAGGCAGGTTCTCTTCCAGCGCCTGCTTGGCTCCGGTATAGATGCGGGCTCCTTTGATGTCAACTCCAATGAAGTTGATATTCGGATACATGCGTGCCAGTCCGACGGTATATTCTCCTTTGCCGCAGCCAAGTTCAAGGACTATCGGATTATCATTATGGAAGTATTGCTCGCGCCAGTGTCCTTTCATTGTGAACGGAACTTCGCTGATTACTGAATATGGGTACTGGAAGACATTCTTGAATGTCTCCATCTCTGCGAATTTCTGTAGTTTACCTTTGCTCACTTTACTTTTTCATAAATTATGTTTCATGTTTTATGAAATGCAAAGTAAATGAAAAAGCGGGAGTTGTGCAACTTCCGCTCTGTTATTTAGTATTGATTAACTTATAGCTCAATTGGCTTTGTTATTTAAATATGACGGAAAACCGCTATTGCTTTTTCACAGGGATTTATAATTTTGCAACTTTAATACCAATCAAGAACGCTGTAAGATTCAACATTGAAGCTCAGAGCTCTTCATTTCAGAGGACACCGTTGAGAATCACAGAAAGAACATATTCCGTAAACTTCATGTCAAGAATGTCGCCGGTCTTATCGTCAAGGCAACCTCTATGGGATATATTGATCCTCGAAAATGCAAATAGAAAAGGGTTGTAACCGCAGTGGCTACAACCCTTCTCCATATAGTGACGTAATAAAATCTTATTATTTTACTTCTTCAAAGTCGGGCTTATTTATGGGTTCCTCGTAATCTCGTGCGTCGTCAAAGCTGTTGGGATTAGCCTCGGCTATCAAGTCCTGATAGAATGCCGCATGAGCAGTCTGGTTGTAAGGCGCGAGGAACAGGAATCCGATACCCAGAGTAAGGAAACTCAGTATAAGCCATCCAATCATGCTGAGATCAAGGAGAAATAGCTGCATCTTGTGACCCTGCATGAGCCGCATGCTCTCTTCGATGGCATCATTGTACGCCAGTGACGGATTATCCTTCATGACGTAGAATGTCATCGAGTATGAATAACCCTTTATTATACCCGGAATGATAAGCAGCAAACACCAGAGAAGCTGATAGATATAAACGAGTAATGTCGTTCCGAGAACTTTTCCATAATTCTTGAATCCATCGAACAGCCCTTCTACCCGTGTGTTGTTTCGGCGGAAAACGTTGAGGAACAGGATAGTGTAGCCAAATATCATTGGCCACAACAGGATTGTAACGACATTGCCCAGAGCGTCGCCTGCACTCAGGCTGTCACTGTCGCCTCCAATACTTAATGAGCAAATTGATGGGATTCCGCCAACGATTAAAAGGTAAATGAGTGTAGCAACAGCCCCGGTTATCCAGTTTCCGCTGAGAGCTTCCAGCGCCTGGTCTTTGTATTCTGATATTGTTTTCATATTTGGTTGTTGGGTAATTTGTGGGTTTATAGATTTCGTTCCTTTTAGAAAAGATAGGGGCGACGGTCTCCGAACCGTCGAAACTGACGACAATTCGGATGTTGAACTGGCGACGGTTCGGAGACCGTCGCCCCTACTTATGGTTAGTCGATGACGACTGTCGTCCAGCCATGCTTGTCCTCAATAGTGCCGTACTGGATGCCACGAAGGGTGTTGTACAGCTTTGTTGACCATGGTCCTGGCTTGTCGCCGAACTTATACTTAACGCCGGTATCGAGATCGTCGAGCTCAGAGATAGGCGAGATGACGGCAGCCGTACCGCAGGCTCCAGCCTCCTCGAATGTTGGAAGCTCGTCAACAGGAACCGGACGACGCTCAACCTTCAGCCCAAGGTCTTCGGCAATCTGCATCAAGCTCTTGTTGGTGATTGACGGAAGAATACTTGTCGACTTTGGAGTGACATACGTGTTGTTCTTGATTCCGAAGAAGTTGGCAGCACCGCACTCGTCGACATACTTCTTCTCCTTAGAGTCGAGATAGAACTCTGAGCCATAGCCCTTGCTTGCAGCAATGGTGTGAGCCTTCAGGGAAGCAGCATAGTTGCCGCCTACCTTATATATACCTGTGCCCAGAGGAGCGGCGCGGTCGTAGTCGCGGATGATTGCGTACTTGTTGCTCTGGAATCCGCCCTTGAAGTAAGGACCTACCGGAGTGACGAAGATGAGGAACAAGTAATCCTTTGATGGGTGAACGCCGACCTGTGCAGAGATACCGATGAGCAACGGACGGATGTACAGAGTAGCACCGCTCTCGTATGTAGGAATGTAGTCCTGGTTGAGGCGGACAACCTTCTTTACCATTTCCTCGAACATCTCTGTAGGCACCTTCGGCATAACGATACCGTCGCAAGTGCTCTGCAGACGGGCAGCATTGTCCTTGACACGGAAAATACGAACCTTGCCGTCAGGGCAGCGGTAAGCCTTCAATCCCTCGAAAGCCTCCTGGCCATAGTGCAGACAGGTAGCAGCCATGTGCAGGTTGATGTATTCGTCGGAGCAAACCTCAATCTCGCCCCATTTACCGTCACGGTAGTAACAACGCACGTTGTAGTCGGTCTTCATGTAACCGAAAGACAAGTTAGCCCAATCTAAATCTTTCATAATAAATATGTGTTTTAATTCTATGCTTCTGTTTTAATTAGTTGCAAAAGTACAAATTTTTTTGCGTAATCTGCAACAAAACAGCCGTTATTTTGTGTCGGATTTAAATATAGTGAGTGTTTTAGTCTTTGTCGTCAGCAAGAATCTTCTTGATTTCAGCGTCGGTCTTGGTCAGTTTGTCCTTGCAAAGCTTGATGAGGCTCTGCGCCTTCTTGAGTTCTGACGCCATTGAGTCGACGTCGAGCTCGCCATTCTCCATCTTGCCGACGATAGATTCAAGCTCACTTATAGCCTCTTCGTATTTTATTTCCTTTTTCTCTTTCATTTTATCGTTGATTTTATTTTACCTTTTTCGAGTGTCGTCTCTATGCAGTCGCCGGGCTTCAGAGCCTTAGGGTCGGTCACGGCGTGCCCATTCAGTCGTGTGATACTGTACCCGTACTTGAGCATCCGGGCAGGGTCCAGAGTACTGATTTGTAACTCTATCTGTTTCAGCTTGTTACGATGGCGTTCTAAAAGATGCCCAATCGCATTGTAAAACATGCCCTTTTGCAGTGTAAAAGATGCCCTTTTAGAATGCAAAAGACCATCACTTGCAACGCGAATAGCCGCTAAATACTTTTCAAGTCGGCTTTCTTCCTTCGTCTTTACCATTGAGAAGAGCAACGGAATCTGCCTTACGACCTTGTCGAAACGCATCTTTTCGACGTCGAGTTTATGTTGAACAATATTGACAATACGCTCCTGTGCGTCTTCAATGAAGCTGTATACCTCAGTTAGATGGTCGACAAGGAACGCCGCCGCGGCAGTAGGAGTCTTCACTCTCGTGTTCGAAACCATGTCGAGCACGCACTCGTCGCGGTCGTGACCGATACCTGTGATGATGGGAAGGGGGAAGTTTGCAACATTCTCGGCAAGCGCGAGAGTGTCGAAACCACTGAAGTCGGCGGTGCCGCCACCGCCTCGGATGATTACGACAACATCGAACTCATCGATGCGGTCGTTAATTCTGTTAAGGGCATTTATTACCGTTTGCTCGACCTGCTCGCCTTGCATTGTGGCGGCAAAGAGCTCGGTTTGGAAGACAAAGCCATAGTCGTTGTCGGCTAGCTGGTTACAAAAATCGCCGTAACCTGCCGCCGTTGCCGATGAGATAACGGCTATGCGCTGGGCAAACATTGGAATTGTGAGTTCCTTCTGCAGGTCGAAAACGCCTTCGTCCTTTAGCTGGCGGATTATCTCCTGGCGCTTGCGAGCCATGTCGCCGAGCGTGAACTCAGGGTTGATGTCGGTCACAATCCATGAGAATCCGTACTGCTCGTGGAACTGGGGATAGACTTTCAGCATGACCTTCATGCCTGCATGGAGTTGCTGTCCGGTAATGCGCATGAAGTAAGGCTTCATCACTTGCCATGTGCTTCGCCAGCAACGAGCCATAGCCCGGGCTATTGGCGTGTTCGAGCGGTCATCTTTCTGGATGAGCTCCATGTAGCAGTGGCCACGGTTCTCGTGGCATTCGGAGAGTTCGGCCTCTACCCAGTATTCACTGGTGAGGGTCGTCTCGATTGTCTCGCGGACGAGGGAGTTGAGTTCGTATAGAGTTAGGGCTTTCGGCATGGCTAGAGATTTGTTTGACGTTGCTCAGCAACGTCGGACACAACAGAGGCGGATTGGAGACCTAGCTGGTAGGCTTTCCAGAAGTCGGGGGTGCCGTAACCGTAGATGTTATCAGGATGACTGGCGTTGTTTCCGGCTTCACGAACGAGTTGGATTATCTGCTTCGCAGTCTTGCCGGGCAGAGCCTGCCATAGGCAAGCCACCATTCCGGCAAGGGTAGGACAAGAGAATGACGTTCCGTTATTGTGCTGGATTGAGCCGCTTCCGCTTACCACTGATGTCGAACTGCCTATAGCCATGACATCAGGCTTTATGCGCCCGTCGGCAGTAGGACCGACAGAAGAGAAGGGTGAGTTTAGTCCTTGGTATGTCAGAGCGCCCACAGTAAGGATGTTGTCGGCGTCGGCTGGGAAACTGATACGCTTCCATGAGCCCATGCCATCATTGCCCGCACTGTTGACGCAGATGATTCCCTTGTCGGCAAGCATCGACGCTGTGCGTGAAATGAGCGCTGTATGCCCGTCTTGCTCCCAATAGTGATGGTTCGCCAGAGAATCATCGAAGTGGTGATAGCCCAGTGACGAGCTGATAATATCGACCCCGACACTGTCGGCAAATTCGGCTGCCTCAGCCCAATAGTCCTCCTCGACGACATTCTCTGATGAGTAGTCTTCGGAGCGAAGAAGCCAGTAGGAAGCGTCAGGAGCCGTTCCCACGAAAGTGTGCGGCTGGTTCATTGCCATTGTCGAGAGCACTTTCGTGCCGTGGTCCATCTGCTTGTAAACCGTTGTGGGTGACGGAACTACAAAATTATGAGTGCCAAGAATATTGACATTGCTGAATGCATCAATCTTGTCGACGTTCATGAAACCGGCATCGAGCACGGCTATTGTCATGCCTTTGCCACGGAATCCGGCATCGTGAAGCTTTACCCCGTCGAGCACTTCTATCTGATTCTGACCCTCGCCGTACAGCTTGTCCTTTGTAGAATCCCAGCTCTCGAACTTCGGCTCCACGCTTACTCTCCCCATTGGTCTGGGTATAGAGTCGCGCGACTCCCAAACCTTCATTGTGCTCTTGACGAACGGAAGCCTGCCGAGACGCTCCAGAGCCTGTCTGTCGGCACTGCGAACGAGCACGGTGTTGTTCCATTTGCTTATGCCAACAATGTTGACATCGTGGTGAGCTATCTGCCTGAGGTATGTGGGGGAAACGGGCAAGTCGGTAGAGTCGACAGCCAATCCCTGACGGCGACGGCGCTCAACGGATTTCTCAGAGAGATATTTTCCGGGCTCCGACAGCGAGTATGGCGTGCCTTTCTTGTCCTTAAGTGTCAGACGGTAAATGTAACTTTTGCCTTCCGGATTGGGTATTATCTCTGTAAAATGCTCACGGCTGTAACCGTAAGAAGACAAAGCGCCAATCAACAATAAAAGCAAAAGTAACGTTTTTTTCATAATTATGTAATTCCTATTTTAATTGCAAAGGTACTATTATAAAAGCGAAAACTTGCCATTTTAACAATAAAAAAGTTGTTTCAAACAAAAATATCTTTAATATAAGGTATAAGTTGAAAGCATGGCTTTGCCAACTTGAAAAATCTTTGTACCTTTGCCATGTTATTAGAAAGACATTCTGAATGGACAACAAGAAAGCGACACTCGAACTTGGCACGAAGCCTGTAGGACATTTGTTGTGGCAGTATGCCCTGCCTGCTATCATTGCCATGACGGCATCGTCGTTGTATAATATCATCGACCGAATGTTCATTGGTCAGGTTGTTGGACCGGAGGCTATCGCCGGACTGACCATTACGTTCCCGTTCATGAACCTTGCAGGAGCTTTCGGAGCTGCCGTCGGCGTTGGTGCCTCGACAGCTATCAGCGTGAAACTTGGGCAGAAAGACTATGAGACGGCTGAGAACATCCTCGGCAATACGGTGACGCTGAACCTCATTATCGGTCTTGCGTTCTCCGTTGTTTGCCTCATTTTCCTCGACCCTATATTGCTTTTCTTCGGTGCAAGCAAGGCAACACTGCCTTACGCCCGCGACTTCATGGAGATTATCCTTGCGGGTAACGTGTTCTCACACATGTATTTCGGAATGAATGCCGTGCTCCGTGCTGCATCGAAACCTAAGCAGGCAATGTATGCAACGATATTCACGGTCGTGATGAACATCATCCTCGACACTGTCTTCATCTTCTGGTGGCGATGGGGAATTCGTGGAGCAGCATTCGCGACGATTATCTCCCAGACTCTTGCTTTGTGCTATCAGATGAAGCTCTTCTGCAATAAGAATGAGCTTCTCCACCTGAAGAAAGGAATATACAAGCTGAAGGCACAACTCGTCAAGATGATTATTGCCATAGGCATATCGCCTTTCCTCATGAATGTGTGTGCCTGTGTGGTGGTCATCTTCGTGAATAACCAGATTGCTCGGTACGGCGGCGATATGGCTGTTGGCGGTTATGGAATTTCTTTCTCCGTGGCAACAATCTTCGCTATGTTCGTCATCGGTCTTAACCAGGGTATGCAACCGATAGCTGGATATAACTATGGAAGTCAGCAACTCGACCGTTTGTTGCGTGTTTTGAAGCTCGCCATCATTGCGGCAACGTGCATAATGACGTTCGGATGGATTATCGGTGAGTTCTTCCCGCAGTATATCGCACGCCTGTTTACCACTGACAAGGAATTGACTAAGATGTCGATAATTGCCACTAGGTTCAATATGCTTGCCTTCCCGCTTATTGGATTCCAGATGGTTGTTACCAACTTCTTCCAGTGCATAGGCAAGGTGAAGATCAGCATCTTCCTCAGCCTGAGCCGACAGTTGCTTATCCTTGTGCCAATGTTAGCCATCCTGCCGCTCTTTTTCAATCTCTATGGAGTGTGGTATGCACTTCCGGCATCTGATGCAACTGCGTCATTGATAGCATTCGTCATTATGACAATATATATGAGAAAGTTCAAGAGACAATTTGAGAGTTCCCAACTTGCAAACTCATAACTAATAGTCTAATAGTCAAAAAACTAAAAGACTAATAAACTCAGAAACTCAAAAACTAAATGGATAATATAATTATAAACGTTGGCCGACAGATAGGCAGTGGTGGACGGGTAATCGCCAAGATGCTTGCCGAGGAGTTCGGTTGCAAGTTCTATGATAAGGAATTGCTTAACCTTGCGGCTAAGGAGAGTGGCTTCTCGGAGAAGTTCTTCGAACAGAACGACGAGCAGAAAGGCTTCTTCCGCAGTCGGTTCCATATTCATGTGCCGTTGTTCGGTGAGAGCAATTTCTATAAGAGCAGCTTCTCTGATGAGAGCCTTTACAAGTTCCAGAGTGATGCTATCCGTAAGGCGGCTGATGAAAGCAGTTGTGTCTTCGTTGGCAGAACGGCAGATTATGTCCTCCGTGACCATAAGAATATTGTCAATGTCTTTATCACGGCATCGATGGATTTCCGTATAAAGAATGTCTGCAAGCGCCATAATATCACTCGTGCTGAGGCTCGCAAGTATATCACCAAGGGTGAGAGTGAGCGTGCAAGCTACTACAATTATTACACGGGAAAGAAGTGGGGCGACTCTACGAGCTATGACCTCTGCATTGATTCCAGTCATCTGGGATTGGAGGAAACGGAGAAGTTCATTGCGGAGTTCATCCGTAAGTGGTTCGGAATGAATTCAAAATTATAAATTCATAATTCAAAATTATAAATTCATAATTCAAAATTATGATTACCAAGTCTCTGTGTTTACCATAGTTATATGATTAACTAGCCTCTGCGTTTACCACAGTTATCATAATTTTGAATTTATAATTTTGAATTTTGAATTATCAAATAAAGATGAAGAGAATCGGAATAATAAGCGATACGCACGGATATTGGGACCCAAAGTATGAGAAGTACTTTGGCGATATGGACGAGATATGGCACGCCGGAGATATTGGCTCTACTGAGGTTGCCGATAAGTTCGAAGCTATGAAGCCCATATTCCGTGCTGTCTATGGCAATTGCGATGGCTATGACCTTCGTGCCAGGTACCCAGAGATACTGCGGTTTAAGTGTGAGGATGTCGATGTTATGATAAAGCACATCGGTGGCTATCCAGGACATTATGACCGCTCAGTGGTGAAAATGATTTATGCTAATCCGCCACAGCTCTTCATTGCCGGGCACTCTCATATATTAAAGGTAAAGTTCGATAAGACCCTTAACCTTCTTCATATCAATCCCGGTGCTGCCGGAATTATGGGATGGCAGAAGGAAAGAACACTGGTAAGACTTACCATTGAAGGCAATAAATTCACTGATTGTGACGTTGTTACATTAGGTGACAATAAATCTGTTCTTTAAAAACAAGTCCTTTCTTCTATAGAATACAAACAAATAACAAAACGATATGAAAACTTACTTAGTTACTGGAGCCGCTGGCTTCATCGGTTCAAACTTCATCAAGTATCTGCTTTACAAGAAGTATAAGGACGAGGATATAAAGATTATTATCCTCGACGCTCTTACATACGCAGGAAACCTTGGTACTATCAAGGACGATATTGATAACAAGCGTTGCTTCTTTGTAAAAGGAGACATTCGCGACCGTCAGCTTGCCGACAAGCTCTTTGCCGAGAACGACATTGACTATGTTGTCAACTTTGCTGCCGAAAGCCATGTCGACCGTTCTATCGAGGACCCGCAGCTCTTCCTGAGTGTGAATATCCTCGGTACTCAGAACCTTCTCGATGCGGCTCGCCGTGCATGGGTAACAGGTAAGGATGCCAACGGCTATCCTACTTGGAAGAAAGGAAAACGCTTCCATCAGGTATCTACCGATGAGGTCTATGGCTCTCTCGGAGCTACCGGTTACTTCACTGAGACTACTCCGGTAAGTCCGCACAGCCCTTATTCAGCAAGTAAGACAAGTGCCGACCTCTTTGTATTGGCTTATCGTGACACTTATCACATGCCGGTAAGTATCACCCGTTGCTCCAATAACTATGGTCCTTATCACTTCCCGGAGAAGCTCATCCCGCTGATTATCAACAATATCCTTGAGGGTAAGAAGCTCCCTGTCTATGGTGAGGGAACCAATGTCCGCGACTGGCTTTACGTTGAGGACCACTGCAAGGCTATCGATATGGTAGTTCGTGATGGTCGTGCCGGTGAGATTTATAATGTTGGCGGACATAACGAGATGCGCAACATCGACATCGTTAAGCTAACCATAAAGACCATCCACGACATGATGGAGAAGGACAAGAACCTTCGTCATGTACTGAAGAAGCAGGTTCGTGATGCAAATGGCGATATCGACATCTCTTGGATTAACGATGATCTTATCACTCATGTTGCCGACCGTCTTGGTCATGATCAGCGTTACGCTATCGATCCGACGAAGATTAAGAATGAACTTGGCTGGTATCCTGAGACTAAGTTTGCCGATGGTATTGTCAAGACTATCAAGTGGAATCTCGACAACCAGAAGTGGATTGAGGAAGTCACTTCCGGTGATTACCAGAAGTACTATGATATAATGTACGGTAAGGACCGTCATGGAGAAATTCAAAATTCATAATTAAAAATTATGATAACCTAGATTAATTCAAATACATCTGGAGAACTCTGATGCATGGTAATCATAATTTTGAACTTTGAATTTTGAATTAATGATGTTTATGGATTCATTATCAAAGGAATTACAGGACTTCCTCATTCGTTTGGGTAAGGACGAGAAAGGAGTGGGGGATAAGTTGGCTGGCTATACCCGTCAACTTATCAACATGCTCTATTCTACAGATGCCCAAATCATTGAGGAATATTATGGCTTGTTCGGCAATGAGCCGCATCGTCTTGAGGACTTGGCTCATAAGTACAAAACCACACAGGAGTTGATGCAACAGGGTATTGAGGCTTGCCTTCGCAAGATAGCCGTCTCGCCCGAGTGGCAGCAAATCCGTCCATTGACAAAGTTGCGTGCAATTAAAATTAGGTAATTAAACATCCTCCCCTTCGGGGAGGCTTGGCGAGGAAATGAAAAAAATATTATTATTAGGTTCCGGCGAACTCGGCAAGGAGTTCACAATCGCTGCAAAGCGTGCCGGACAATATGTCATTGCTTGTGATCATTATGACGATGCACCGGCAATGCAGGTTGCTGATGAGCGTGAAGTTTTCGATATGCTCGATGGCAATGCACTTGAGCAGTGTGTCAATCGTCATAAGCCAGACATCATCGTACCGGAGATTGAAGCAATCAGAACTGAGCGTTTGATCGACTTCGAGAACCGTGGCATTCAGGTAGTACCGTCGGCTCGTGCCGTCAACTACACCATGAACCGTCGTGCTATCCGTGACCTTGCGGCTAAGGAACTTGGCTTGCGTACAGCGAAGTACTTCTATGCCAAGACATTCGATGAGTTCAAGAAAGCTGCCGATGAGATTGGTTTCCCATGTGTTGTCAAGCCGTTGATGAGTTCAAGTGGTCATGGTCAGAGCTATGTTCACAATGATGATGAGCTCCAGGCTGCTTACAAGGACGCTATGGAGAATGGTCGTGGTGATGTTAAAGAGGTTATCATTGAGGAATTTATCGACTTCGATTCTGAGTTCACACTACTTACCGTAACTCAGAAGAACGCACCAACAATCTTCTGCCCGCCTATCGGACATGTTCAGAAGGGTGGCGACTACCGTGAGAGCTGGATGCCTTTCGCCATTGGTGAAGAGCAATTGAAGACCGCCCAGCACATGGCTGACGAGGTAACAAAGGCTCTGACGGGCTTTGGAATATGGGGCGTTGAGTTCTTCCTGACAAAGCAGGGAGAGGTTATCTTCTCTGAGTTGAGCCCTCGTCCACACGATACTGGAATGGTAACGCTGTCTCATTGCACCAACCTCAGTGAGTTCGAGCTTCACTTCCGTGCTGTCATGGGCTTGCCAATACCTGCCATTCATCTTGAGCATTATGGGGCATCAGCTGTTGTCCTTTCACCGGTTGAAAGCAAGGAACCACTCGATTATAATCTTACGGATGTTTGCTCAGAGGATCACGCCCGTGTCCGTATCTTCGGAAAGCCGGTTGCTCATATAGGTCGCCGTATGGGTGTTGTCGTCTGCTATGATAAGATTGGCTCCGACATTAATGCTCTCCGTGACAAGACAAAGCGTCTTGCAAAGACCGTTCTTGGCACCGATCCGTATATGAAAAAGTAAAGTCCTACCCAACCTCTCCCGTGCGGGAGGGGCTTAAAGGCGAAGTTAAACAACAAATCGAAATGTTGGGGCAAATAATAAAGCTAAATAAGATAACAGACAGACGTGGCAACTTGACCGTTGCCGAACAACTGAAGGATGTTCCCTTCGAGATAAAGCGTGCATACTGGGTTTATGATGTTCCTGGCGGTGAGAGTCGTGGCGGTCATGCTCATAAGCGGCTTTATCAGTTACTTGTGGCTATGAGCGGAAGCTTCACAGTCAATCTTGATGATGGAAAGGAAAAGCACAGTTATTTGCTTAACCACCCTTGGGAGGGACTGCTCATAACTCCGGGCATTTGGCGTACACTCGATGATTTCTCATCAGGTGCCGTCTGTCTTTGTCTTGCTTCTGAACTTTATCAACCTGAGGACTACATCTATGACTATGATGAGTTCTTAAAATACAAGGGATGTTCGAAATAAAGCTTTATAATCCTTCTCTTGAAAACGAATGGAACAGGTTCGTGGCTAATGGCAAGAATGCCACATTCCTGTTTGACCGTCGGTATATGGACTATCATCATGACCGCTTTACTGATAGCAGTTTGATGTTCTATCGGAAGGGAACTTTGTTCGCTTTGCTCCCTGCCAATAGGGTTGATGATGTCCTCTATTCCCATCAGGGACTCACTTACGGCGGACTACTGATGAATAAGAAGGCTAGCGCCGAGAATATTGTTGAGCTTTACAAGGAACTTAATGATTGGCTTTCGGCGCAAGGTATAGTCAAGGTCGTCTATAAGGCTATGCCCTGGATTTATCACAGACTTCCTGCCCAGGAGGATTTGTATGCTTTAACTGAAGTGTGCCATGCCGAATTAACGACGAGGGAAATATCATCAACCATTATTCTTAATAATAGAATTAAGTTTGCTGAATCCCGAAAGTCAGGCTTACGGAAGGCTTTGCGCTCTAACCTTAGGTTCGCTAAGTCGGACGACTTGGAGTCTTTTTGGAACATGCTTAACAATAATTTGATGACAAGGCACGGCGTCCATCCCGTCCATTCGCTTGCTGAACTGCAATTACTTAAATCCCGATTTCCTGACAAAATCACCCTTTACCTTATATATAATATAAAGGGACGGCCCATAGCAGGCACTTTGATCTTTGATACCGGACAGGTGATACACACTCAGTATATTGCTTCTACTGACGAGGGGAAAGCCGAAGGCGCACTGGACTTGCTCTTTGATAAACTTATCAACAATAATGTCTATCCATCAGCTTTGTACTTCGACTTCGGCAAATCAACCGAGAATGGAGGTCATTATCTCAACAACAACCTGATCTTCCAGAAGGAAGGCTTCGGTGGACGTGGCGTCTGTTATGATACATACACTTGGAAAGTTTAATATAGTTGTGCTCTATGATAGAATATTTGTCTCTTAAGAAAGTCACTGATATGCACCGCCAGGAGACTGACGATGCCGTTCTTCGTGTTGTCAATAGCGGCTGGTACTTGCAAGGCGAGGCAACCAAACGCTTTGAGCATGACTTTGCACAGTATATTGGAACCCAATATTGTGTTGGTTGTGGCAATGGCTATGACGCACTATGGCTCATCTTCCGCGCATACAAGGAACTTGGCGTAATGTCTGATGGCGATGAAGTGATTGTCCCGGCGAACACATTTATTGCCTCGATTCTTGGAATATCAGACAACGGACTGACACCTGTTCTTGTGGAACCACGCCTTGACACTCTAGAGATAGACGATTCAAAGATAGAAGAAGCAATAACGGACAAGACCAAGGCTATCCTCATTGTACACCTTTATGGTCGTTGTGCCTATACCGAGAAGATAGGCGAGCTCTGCCGCAATTATCATCTTAAACTTATAGAGGACAATGCTCAGGCTCATGGATGCACATACAATATCCAACCTTCAATGTTCGGACCTCAGCGTACGGGTTCGTTAGGTCATGCCGCAGCCCATAGTTTCTACCCTGGAAAGAACCTCGGAGCCCTAGGTGATGCTGGAGCTGTAACCACCGATGACGAGCGACTTGCAGCAACGATTCGCTCTTTAGGCAACTATGGTTCCAGCCGAAAGTATGTCTTCCCTTACCAGGGACGGAATAGCCGCATTGACGAAATACAATCGGCTGTGCTTGATGTCAAGCTGAAGTATCTAGATGAAGAAAATAACAGACGAAAGCAAATAGCCGAACTCTATATTTCGGAGATAAGCAACTTCAAAGTAGTTATACCCGGAACTAAAGGAATATCATCGCCAAAGCAAATCTATTCCCTTGGCGATAATGTCTGGCATATCTTCCCGATACTCTCCGAACAACGTGACGAACTTCAAAAATATTTGCTCGACAACGGAATTAAGACAATGATTCACTATCCGATTCCACCACACAAGCAGGGAGCTTATAGCCAATGGAACAGTCTTAGCTATCCAATTACCGAGCAGATACACCGTCAGGAATTGTCATTGCCTTGCAATCAGACCATGACAGATGACGAAGTCGGTGAAGTCATCCGACTCATTAATGCATTCTGATTGTAAATAGGTAAGCTTCAATATCCCTTTATTCTACATAGAATGCGCTGAAATCCTTCATTCCGGCTATGCGTAGATAAGTCGTCCGATAGCCGAACAGAGTTATCCTATGACGGAAATGTTCCGGATGATCAACAAGGTTCAGTGCATCCCTTTTCTTTCCTTGCGGCAATTGGATTGCAGCCAGACAGTCAGGCGATGTCTCATTCTGTGCGTCAGCTATGAGCAAAGCCTGTTGATGAGTGAACGGCGGTTCGAACTCAGCATATTTAATACTTTTTGTACAGTCGCCGACAATATATCCGCTGACGAACACACCACCTTCGAAGTTTCCATTGACAAACTCTGCTACGGTTAGCGTGTCATAGCGCAATGACGGTTCAGAACCGCCACCTTCATCGCCGGAACTTGAACTTCCGCCACTTCCACTATCGCCTGAATCATCACCACCGGAACTTCCCGGTTGTTGCTCACTCTCTGTCGCTTCTGCTATCTCGTCATTCTGACAACCGCTTACAGTCATTATAAACAGAGATATAATGGCAAGCATAAAGAATGATAATTGTCTTTTGTTCATTGAAGAATAGATTCGCTTTTAGTTATTTCTGATTGCAAAGATACTAAAAGCAAAGCTCCCATCCAAATTTCCAAGGCAAAAAAAGAGGTTGGCGCAGGATGCTGCCAACCTCGAGGGATGATTTAGACAATAATCTAAATCCACTAAAAAACATTGGCAAAAGTATAGTATATTATTTAATAAACCAAATTTTATTGCAAGAAAATTTCTTTTTTAACATTGTGACCGCACACACAAGTTTGATAATAAAATCAATAAAAAAACATAAAAAGGGAAACAAACTCGAAATATTGTTGTAACTTTGTAACCTATTGAAATAACTGAAACAAAAAACAAACTATGATTCGTAACGTAAAGCTAATCTTGCTCATGCTGGCACTCATGCCGTTATGTGCATTTGCACAGAACGGATGGAATGATGCCTTGTATAAACAAATTGAGCAAAATGTCAATGAACCGGTCTTCAAGGACAAAACTTACGATGTAACCAAATACGGTGCATCGCCAAAGGCTACTGCAGCCAAGAACCAGAAGGCTATCAACAAAGCTATTGAGGAATGCTCAAAGAAGGGTGGTGGAAAGGTTGTCGTTCCAGCCGGAACTTACAACACCGGTGCCATTCGTCTGAAGAGCAATGTCAATCTGGAAATACAGAAGGACGCTAAACTCCAGTTCGTTTTCGACAAGACTCTTTATCCTATTGTAAAGACCCGTTGGGAAGGAATGGACTGCATGAACTATAGCCCATGTGTTTATGCCTACGGTGAAAAGAACATCGCTATTACCGGAGAAGGAACTATCGATGGTGGTGGCTCTAACGCAACATGGTGGAAATGGTGTGGCAAAGACCGCTTCGGCTGGACCCCACAACTCGAGGAAAGCCAGAAAATCGGTCGTCCTTTGCTGTTCAAGCTTGCTGAGGCAGGCACTGACATTGAAAAGCGTGATATGAAGGACAAAGGTCTTCGTCCACAGCTTATCAATCTCTACAACTGTGAGGGTATAGCCATAAAGAACGTAACACTGCTTAACTCGCCCTTCTGGGTTATTCATCCATTGCTGAGTAAGAACATTCTTGTCAAGGGAGTAAAGATCTGGAACGAAGGACCTAACGGTGATGGCTGCGACCCTGAGAGTTGTGAGAACGTTATCATTGACGGTTGCACATTCCATACAGGCGACGACTGCATAGCTATCAAGAGTGGCCGAAACCGCGACGGATTGAAGTGGAATATCCCAAGTCAGAACATCATCATCCGCAACTGCACTATGGAAGACGGTCATGGTGGAGTCGTTATCGGTTCAGAGATCTCCGGCGGAGTAAAGAACGTCTTTGCTGAGAACTGCGAGATGGACTCGCCAAACCTCGACCGTGTGCTCCGCATCAAGACAAACACTTGCCGTGGTGGTGTTACTGAGAATATCTATGTCCGCAACATTACCGTCGGTCAGTGCGGTGAGGCAGTTATGCGCATCAACCTTGCCTACGAGCCTAACGAAGCTGCCGAGCGTGGTCACATCCCGACAGTCCGCAACGTATATATGAGTAATGTAACTTGCAAGAAGAGTAAGTACGGTGTCCTTATCAATGGTCTTGACGATGCTGATGAGATTTACAACATCCATGTCGATAACTGCACATTCGATGGAGTACAGGACCAGGCAGTCAAGCGCACGGGCAAGAGCCACGACATCTTCTTCAACAACCTTGTTGTAAATGGCTCAACTGTTCTCCTCGACCCGCCATACAAGCACTATTCCGAGTGGATGACTCATTCCGAAATGAAGCGTGCCCCGCAGTCTTATCTTCTCGATTTCGCCAAGAAACCGCGCTGGAGCTACACTATCGGTACGGAGCTTGAGCCAATGCTCGACACTTACCGTGCTTACAAGGACGAGTCAGTCCTCAACTATTGCAAGGCTTATCCCGACAAGATGATTGCAGCCGACGGCACAATTACTGGTTACAAGTATGAGGACTTCAACCTTGACAACTGCCGCACCGGTCATTTCCTCATCAACCTCTATCAGCTCTATCCTCAGCCAAGCATTCTCAAAGGCATGAAGACCATCTTCAAACAGCTTGAGAACCAGCCACGCACCAAGGAAGGGGTGTTCTGGCATAAGGCTATCTATGCCAATCAGGTATGGCTCGACGGAATCTTCATGGGACTGCCGTTCTACACCAAGGCAGCTCCTGAGTTCAAAGGCTATAAGAAAGCTAAGAAATACTGGGATGATGCTGTCGACCAGATAACAAAGACTGACAAGCGCACTTACGATCCTGCAACTGGTCTTTGGAAGCACGCTTGGGACGAGACACATAAGCAGTTTTGGGCTAATCCTGAGACGGGTCAGAGTCAGCATTCATGGGCTCGCGCAATGGGTTGGTATACAATGGCAATGGTTGAGGTCCTCGATGCACTGCCATCAAACTATGCCCGCCGTGCCGAGGTCGTCAACTTGTTCCAGAAAGCAATGGCAGCACTCGTTAAGTGCCAGGACAAGAAGACCGGTCTGTGGTATGATGTCCTCGATGTCAAGGATCCAAAGAATTATCTTGAGGCAACAGCAAGCAGCATGTTCGCCTACTGCCTCTTGAAGGGTTATCGTCTTGGTTATCTTGATGCAAACTATAAGGACGCAGGTGTCAAGGCATACAACGGAATTATCAAGAACTTCATCAAGGTTAATCCTGATAAGACCATCAGCCTCACCCATTGTTGCGAGGTCAGCGGTCTTGGTCCGGGTTATAATCCTCCGTATGTTCCTGAGAACAAGGTCAACAAGCGTCGTGACGGAAGTTTCGAGTATTATATGTCGGAGCCAATCCGTGACAACGATGGCAAGGGCGTCGGTCCGTTCATCTGGGCAAGCCTTGAAATGGAACAGCAGGGTCTGCCGGTTGCCAGCAAGTAATATCCATATACCCACAGTAGGGATGCGCACAAGGTGCGCCCCTACAGTGGATATGTAAAGGCGTATTCCCACAGTGGGTATGTATGTTAAAAGAACCATCTCCCCACAGTGGACATGTTTGTTTAAAAGAAGGAAATCCTTTCATTCTTTAACCTAAATCGAAACTAATGTAACAATCTGAATATGAGTGAAAAAATTGTTCCTTTTTAACTGAATTTTAATGCTTGAAAACTTGCTTGTCACTATTTTATTTATTATCTTTGTGCACAAATAAGATTAAAGGCTAAATTAAAAAGAATAATTGACTAATCTCAATAACTAACATCATTAATAATTAAAATCAACTGTTTATGAACAAAGTTTTACGCTTCACAATGTTGTCGTTACTGGCTATTGTAAGTGCAGTTAGTTTCGCACAAACAGAAATTGACTTCACCAAGCAGTCAATAACCGCAACTGACAATGGCTTTACCCTTACAGCCAGTGGCTTTACTTTCGCCGCTGACAAGGCAGAGGGTGCTACCGTTCCAACACAGAACAACAATTCAAAGGATCTGCGCATCTATGCAAAGAACACCTTCAAGGTTAGTGGCACTAGCTTCACAAAGCTTGTCTTCACAATGTCGAAACAGGGCAAGAGAAGATGGGCTGACGTTACAGCATCTACTGGTACTGTAACACTCGATACCGAGGCAGGCACTACCACTTGGACTAACACAACAGGTGTTGCCGAGGTTACTTTCACCGTTGGCGACAAGGCTGTTCATGGAACTGATGGCGATACAAAAGGTGGTCAGTTCGACTTGGACAAGGTCGTTATTACCGGTGAGGGTGGTGAGACCCCAGTTACTGTTACTAAGCCAACCATCAGCGGCACAACTCCTTTCACTGAGTCAACTACCGTTACTATCACCGCAGGTGAGGGCGCAAGCATCTTCTACACTACTGATGCTGACCAGACACCTGACGACCGCAGCACAGAGTACACCGGTCCGTTCACCATCGCTGAGACAACAACTGTTAAGGCTATTGCTTACGACGCAGACTTCAATGCCAGCGACGTTGCTACAGCGACATTCGTAAAGCAGGATCCTAACGCATCTGTTTCTCTTCCTTACTCTGCACTTTCTGACGGACAGGGCGACTTCACTATCGACAATGTCACTATTCCTGATGGCTTAAATTACGTATGGCAGTGGAGAGACAAGTCGGGCACTACTCCTGCACACATGCATGCTTCTGCATACGTTAACCGCAAGAATCTGGCTTCAGAGAGTTGGCTCGAGTCTCCATTCATCGACCTCACCAACGCTACAAAGCCAACCCTTACCTTCAGTCATACAGGCAAGTTCTTCGGAACTCCTTCTGACGAGGCTACTCTTTGGGTAATCGATAAGGCTACCAACGAGAAGACTCAGGTAACTATTCCTAACTACTTCACTGGCAAAGACTGGACATTTGTCGACAACTCTATCGACCTTTCTGCATTCGCAGGCAAGACCGTAAAGATTGCCTTCAAGTATGTCAGCACTGAGTCTGCTGCCGGCACATGGGAGATCAACAACTTCTCTGTAAAGGACGAAGGCGGTTCTACTCCTATAGGCGACAAGGGCACAACTATCGACAATCCATATACTCCTGCTGAGGCTAATGCTGCTGCAAGCGCACTCGCTTCTGGCGCTAAGTCTGACGCAAGCTACTATGTAAAGGGTATCGTTTCAAGTATCACACAGGTTAATACTGACCAATATGGCAACGCTCGCTTCTACATTTCTGCAGACGGTACCACTACAGCTGATCAGTTCTACTGCTTTGACTGCTTCAACCTCGACGGCGCTAAGTTCACTGATGCAAACCAGATTGCTGTTGGTGACGCTGTAATCGTTTATGGTCAGCTCCAGAACTACAACGGCACTTACGAGCTGGCTCGTGGCGGAAAGATCGTACAGACAAACCATAAGAACAAGCCTGTCGAGACAAAGACTGCAGCCGACATCGCTGCATTCAATGCACTTGCTGTTAATACTCCTGCTGTCCTGACTCTGACCAATGCAGAGGTCCTCTATTCATGGACTTCTAACAATGGCAACAATTCTACATACATCCGTGACGCTTCAGGTGCTCTCTGCCTGCGCAATGCTGGTCTCGACCTCACTGCAAACCAGGTTCTGAACGGTACTGTTAACTTGACCCGTGAGGACTATTACGGTCTCGTTCAGGGTGGTAAGAACGACAACACCAGCAATACAACATTCACTGCTACAGCTGGCGATCCTGTTCAGGCTAAGGACATCAATGTTGCTGATGCACAGAACTATGTATCTGACCTCGTACAGCTGAAGAACGTGAACATTGTTTCCAAGACTTCCGGCGAGCGTACAAACTACTATGCAGTAGTTGGCAACGACAGCCTGCAGGTATACAACGGATTCCATATCGATGGTTATACTGTTGCTGAGGCACAGAATGTCAACATCAAGGGTATCATCACCAAGTACAACACTACATACGAGATTCAGCCTGTAGAGGCTCCTACAGCTGCAGCTCCTGACGCTATCAACGAGATTAAGGCTGACGCTGTTATCGACGTCAATGCTCCTATGTACAACCTCGCCGGTCAGCGTGTAGCAAAGAGCTACAAGGGTGTAGTTATCCAGAACGGTCATAAGTTCTTGCTGAGCAAGTAAGATTCTTATAGGTAAATAAACCATACAAAACAAAAAGCGGTCTCTTGCTGCATTGCAAGAGACCGCTTTTTGTTTTCTAATTGGGTATCTTTTAGCTCCTGATTGGGTATCTGTTACATTGTAAAAGGGCACCTTTTAGAAGCTAAAAGATGCCCTTTTAGAAACCCGTTGACGGTCAGCTGTTTACAAGACCGCTCTTAACGGCGTTTCAGCTATGAATATTTTTGACTTTAGTTAGTTGCCCGTACTGTCGTTTTCTTCCTCTTGCTGCTGTTCGTCCGACGAACTCCCATCCGACATACCCATGTCCTGCATCAGGTCGTTCATAGCCCCGTTAATCATCTGCTTTATAGCCTGGGCTGCAGGGTCGATGACATTTTCGTTAATAATTTTCTCAGCCTTTTTCTGTAAGTCAGCTTTAGTGTCGCGTTCAGCCTTACTGTAATATTGCTCGGCTGCAGCTTTAAGGTCGTCTTTGTCGACTGTAAACACGTGACCGAAAACACCGACTGAAACCGTATGTTCCTTGCCTGCAAGCCGTACCTTGCCCGTAGAGAAAACGATATGGTTGTCGACGTGGATGAGATTATCGACTGCCGTCTCGATGACTTTCTGTGTCCATGAGTCGCTTATCTGCCGGAACATCTTGCCGACCACATCATTGTCGTCGTAAGCCGAGTCAGTGCCGTTGACTTCCTCGCTGACAGCTGTGGCTACAACATTCGCCAGAGCCGCTTTGTGGGCGTTGGTGTCAGGGCATGTCACTATGGCTATACCTGTCAATGCGGCAAGGATTATGAGACCAATGAGGAAGTTGCGAAGACAACCACCGTGGTGTTTGTGCTCCTCGCCACGATTCCCGGAAGGGGAGAATCCTTGGTTGCTTGCGACCGTCGGACCGCCTGCAACATAGCCTTGCTGATAAGGAATGTTGTCAAAATTATTAGTATTGTTGACAGGCTCTCCTTCTATGAAGTCGTCTATCTTTTGCTCGTTGTTCGTCTGTCCGCCTTTTCCATTCGTCGTCTGTGCTTGCCCGTCATTGATTGGTTGCCCGGTCAGTTCGTCGGCTGAATCATTATTCTCACCAACAGGAGTTGCCTCTGCGTCAGCCGTCTTGTCTTGGTTGTCAGTATTCTGAGCTGTTGATTGTGGATCTTGGTAATCCGGAACTTGATTCTTAATTATCGGCCGGAGCTCTTCTATCTGCCATGCCGGTATCCATTGTTCGGTACCGTCAGCCATGACAAGAGTCTCCGAGCTGATGCCGCGTGCCTTTAGCTCAGAAATGCTGTAAGGACCACGCTTGTCGTTGTTTACGCTGATATAATATTCCATATTGTTGTTCGTTATACCTACTTCTTTAAGCGTGTGCGAAATTATAGATAAAAAATGAGGTATCAAAAAATTTTCTGATTTTTTTGCACAATAAATCTGTTATTGCGCACAATTTCGTTGCTTGTGTTTTAAAATATTTTAAATAGAAAAGGAAAGCGAATGATTTTCGTACTTTTTATGTTATCTTTGCATTAGAATAAGATACATTATATAGTGTAAGATTAAATCAGGTTTAAAGTACTTTAGCTAGATATGTTTGAAAATTTAAGCGACCGCCTGGAACGCTCTTTCAAGATATTGAAGGGTGAAGGCAAGATCACAGAAATAAATGTTGCCGAGACAATGAAGGACGTGCGCCGTGCTCTGCTCGACGCCGATGTCAACTATAAAGTTGCCAAGACATTTACGGATGATGTCAAGAAAAAGGCTCTCGGAATGAACGTCCTCACGGCGGTGAAGCCGGGACAGCTTATGGTGAAGCTTGTTCATGACGAACTCGCTGAGCTTATGGGCGGTGAGGCTGTAGGACTGAAACTGGAGCAGCATCCTGCCATTATTCTGATGAGCGGTCTGCAGGGTTCCGGTAAGACAACGTTCTCCGGCAAGCTCGCCAACATGCTCAAGAATAAGCAGAACAAGAAGCCATTGCTCGTTGCGTGCGATGTCTATCGCCCGGCAGCTATCGACCAGTTGAAGGTCGTAGGCGAGCAGATTGGAGTTCCGGTTTATAGTGAGCCCGACAACAAGAACGTTAATGAAATAGCCGACCATGCCATTCATGAGGCTAAAGCAAAGGGCTATGATGTAGTAATCATCGATACCGCCGGTCGTCTTGCTGTCGACGAGCAGATGATGTACGAGATAGAGTCGCTGAAGAATCATGTTCATCCTGACGAGACATTGTTCGTTGTCGATTCAATGACCGGTCAGGACGCTGTAAATACAGCCAAGGAGTTCAATGACCGCCTCGATTTCGACGGCGTTGTACTTACCAAGCTCGACGGTGATACCCGTGGTGGTGCTGCGCTTTCTATCCGCACTGTCGTCAAGAAGCCTATCAAGTTCATCGGAACGGGCGAGAAGATGGAAGCCATTGACGTGTTCCATCCTGTCCGTATGGCCGACCGTATACTCGGTATGGGTGATGTCGTCTCTCTCGTTGAGCGTGCCCAGGAGCAGTTCGATGAGGAGGAAGCCCGCAAGTTGCAGAAGAAGATTCAGAAGAACAAGTTCGACTTCAACGACTTCTACAATCAGATTCAGCAAATCAAGAAGATGGGTAACCTCAAGGATCTCGCCAGTATGATTCCCGGAGTGGGCAAGGCTATCCGTGATGTCGATATTGACGACAACGCTTTCAAGGGCATTGAGGCTATCATCCAGAGTATGACTCCTAAGGAGCGTACCAATCCTGAGGTGTTGAACACAAGCCGCCGTCAGCGCATTGCCAAGGGCTCAGGCACTAGCTATCAGGAGGTTAACCGACTGATTAAGCAGTTCGACCAGACCCGTAAGATGATGAAGATGGTCACCGGCTCGGGTATGCGCAACATGATGTCGCGCATGAAGAATATGCCTCAGATGAAGGGTATGCCACAGATGCCAAAGTAAGTGATGAGTGAAGAACGAAGACTGAAGAGTTAAGTCCTTTCGGTAATCATAATTTTGAATTTTGCATTTTGATTAGATAATGACTCTAATTGACGGAAAAGCTACGGCAGCTGCCATCAAGCAGCAGATTGCCGATGAAGTAAAGGATATTGTAGCCAAGGGCGGCAAGCAACCGCATTTGGCAGCTGTCCTCGTCGGTCACGACGGCGGCAGTGAGACTTACGTAAAGAACAAGGTTATCGCTTGCGAGCAGTGTGGCTTCAAGTCGACGCTCATCCGCTATGAGGATGATGTAACCGAGGAAGAACTCCTTGCTTGTGTCGACAAGCTGAACAAGGATGACGATGTCGATGGATTCATCGTCCAGCTGCCTCTGCCGAAGCATATCGATGAGCAGAAAATCATTATGGCTATCGACTACCGTAAGGATGTCGACGGCTTCCATCCTATAAATGTAGGACGCATGTCCATCGGTCTGCCTTCGTTCATTTCGGCTACTCCGCTCGGCATAATGACACTGTTGAAACATTACAACATTCAGACGAGTGGAAAGAAGTGTGTCGTCCTCGGTCGTAGTAACATTGTCGGCAAGCCTATGGCTCAGCTGATGATGCTGAAAAACTACGGTGACGCAACGGTTACAGTATGCCATTCGCACACTAAGGACATCAAGAAGGAGTGCCAGGATGCCGACATTATTGTCGCTGCCATTGGTAAGCCAAATTTCGTTACAGCTGATATGGTCAAGGAAGGCGCTGTCGTCATTGATGTCGGTACTACCCGTGTGCCGGATCCGACAAAGAAGAAGGGATTCCATCTCAATGGCGATGTCAAGTTCGACGAGGTCGCTCCGAAGTGCAGTTACATTACTCCTGTGCCGGGCGGCGTAGGCCCAATGACCATCTGTTCGCTGATGAAGAATACTTTGGCTGCGGCTAAGAAGGAGTACTATAAGTAAGATTCAGATTATGTCGGCAGAGGAGTGGTATAAGAAAGGCAACGAATACCGGAGGCAGAGCGACTGGCAGCACGCCATCGACTGCTATATGGAAGCCATAGAACTCGACCCGGAATCGCCCGCTGTCGAGGCTAAGAAGATGCTTGAGGACATCCTCAACTTCTACAATAAGGATGCTTACAATCCTTAAGAACAAGATAAGAGTTTAAAACAAGCATATCAACATTCTCCCCTTGCGGGATGATTGGAGAGGCTTTTATACAAGAGCTTATGAGCAAAATTAAAGGTGCAATCGTGGTAAATACGGATCGCTGTAAGGGATGCCAGCTGTGCGTCGTGGCGTGTCCGCAGGATGTCATCGCCCTTGCGCAGAAGAAAGTTAACGTTCATGGATACCCATACGTCGAGCCGGCTAACGCTGACAAATGCATTGGGTGTGCATCGTGCGCCATTGTCTGCCCTGACGGGTGTATTACTGTTTACCGTAAAAAAGTGGAGGAATAAAGATGGCAGAAAAGGAAGTTACATTAATGAAAGGCAACGAGGCTATCGCCCATGCTGCCATACGTTGTGGAGCAGATGCCTTCTTCGGTTATCCTATTACTCCGCAGAGTGAGATTATTGAGACCTTGGCGCTGCTGAAGCCGTGGGAGACTACCGGTATGGTGGTTCTTCAGGCTGAGTCGGAGGTTGCCGCTATCAACATGGTTTATGGTGGTGCCGGTGCCGGCAAGCGTGTGTTAACGACTTCTTCGTCACCCGGTGTTGCCCTGATGCAGGAGGGTATCAGCTATATGGCTGGTTCTGAGATTCCTGGCGTCATTGTCAATGTTCAGCGTGGCGGTCCTGGACTGGGAACTATCCAGCCCTCGCAGAGTGACTATTTCCAGGCTACAAGAGGCGGTGGTAACGGCGATTACAATGTTATTGTGCTTGCTCCTAACTCCGTTCAGGAGATGGCTGACTTTGTCGACCTCGCCTTTGAGCTCGCTTTCAAGTACCGTAACCCGGCTATGATCCTGTCGGATGGTGTTATCGGTCAGATGATGGAGAAGGTTGTTCTTCCTCCTATCAAGCCGCGCCGTACCGAGGAACAGATAAAGAAGGAATGTCCGTGGGCTACTATCGGTCGTACTTTGGATCGTGAGCCGAACATCCTTACTTCGCTTGAGCTTAAGCCGGAGGTCATGGAGGCTCGTAACCTGCACATGCAGGAGAAGTACCGCATCTGCCAGGAGACGGAAGTCCGCTATGAGACTCAGAAGTGCGACGATGCCGATTACATCATTGTAAGCTTTGGCAGTGCGGCTCGTATTGGCGAAAAGGCTGTTGAGCTGGCCCGTGAGCAGGGTATCAAGGCCGGACTTTTCCGCCCGATTACTCTGTGGCCGTTCCCAAGCAAGCAGATTGCTGAGGTTGCAAAGGGCAAGAAGGGTATACTCGTTAGTGAGATTAACGCAGGTCAGATGATTCAGGATGTACGCCTTGCTGTCAACGGCGCACTGCCTGTCGAGCATTTCGGACGCCTCGGAGGTATCGTTCCTGAGCCTGAGGAGATTGTCAATGCCCTTAAGGAAAAACTTATCAAGTAAAAACGAGAAGATTATGGCAAACGATATAATATCACCGGAGAATCTGGTATATAAGAAGCCTACACTGATGAACGACACGCCGATGCATTATTGCCCGGGCTGTTCTCATGGTGTAGTACATAAACTTGTTGCTGAGGTAATCGAGGAGATGGGTATGAGCGAGAAGACTGTCGGTGTTTGCCCTGTGGGTTGCGCCGTTTTCGCTTACCGCTATCTCGACATCGACTGGCAGGAGGCTGCCCATGGTCGTGCACCTGCTGTAGCTACTGCCATCAAGCGTCTGTGGCCTGACCGTCTCGTCTTTACTTATCAGGGCGACGGCGACCTCGCTTGTATCGGTACTTGTGAGACTATACATGCATTGAACCGTGGCGAGAATATTCCTATCATCTTCATCAACAATGCCATATATGGTATGACCGGTGGACAGATGGCTCCGACTACTCTTATTGGTCAGAAGACCAGTACTTGTCCTTATGGCCGTGATCCGAAGATTCATGGTTATCCTCTGAATATCACTGAGCTGGCGAGCCATCTCGACGGAACATGTTATGTTACCCGCCAGAGCGTCGACACGGTAGCCTCTATCCGCAAGGCTAAGAAGGCTATCCGCAAGGCTTTCGATGCCAGCATGCAGGGACTGGGCTCTTCACTTGTCGAGATTGTCTCGACATGTAACAGTGGCTGGAAGCTCTCACCTGTAAAGGCTAACGAGTGGATGCGAGAGAATATGTTCAAGAAGTATGTCAAGGGTGACCTTAAGGACACTACTGGCATTAAGTAAAAACGGAACGACAATGAAAACAGAAATAATAATCAGTGGCTTTGGAGGTCAGGGCGTTCTTTCCATGGGAAAGATTCTTGCTTATTCCGGACTGATGGAAGATAAGGAAGTAACGTGGATGCCGGCTTACGGACCTGAACAGCGTGGCGGTACTGCCAACGTGACGGTTATCATCAGTGATGAGCGCATCTCGTCTCCTATTCTAAGTAAGTATGATGTCGCTATCGTGCTTAACCAGCCGTCTCTGGATAAGTTTGAGCCGAAGGTGAAGCCCGGTGGCATGCTTATCTATGATGGATATGGAATAATGGACCCGCCAAAGCGCAAGGATATAAAGGTCTATCGTATAGACGCTATGGACAAGGCTGCCGAGATGAAGAACTCTAAGGTGTTCAATATGATTGTTCTCGGTGGATTGCTCAAGGTTTGTCCGGTCGTTTCAACCGACGGACTGAACAAGGCGCTATTCAAGAGCCTTCCTGAACGCCATCACAACATGATTCCTCTGAATATGCAGGCAGTCAGTGAAGGCATGAAAATCATACAGGAACAGAAATAACATGAAACCTGATTTTTTATAACTCTCTAATTATGTTCGGAGCCTTCTGCGTGATGCAGATGGCTCCGTTTTTCTTGTGTGCGATAACAACGTTTGAAACTTATCGTTAAAACGTAAACGCTTTTTAAAGAGTTGGAAATCGTCTAAAATACTATAAATATGGTATATTTTATGATTTTTGCCGGTTGGAAAATCATTTTTTATCAAAAATATTTGGCTATTCCAAGTTTTTTTTATTACTTTGCACCCGAAATTTGAAGAGAAGACATTCGAAGAAAATAAACTTTTATAATTTAAATTATATTATTAATTCAGAGAGACATGAAAAAGTTAGTTTTAATGTTAGCTGCTGTCGCAATGACAGTTTCTGCATCTGCTCAGGTCTTTGAGTCTGCTCCTGGTCAGGAGTATGGTCTCCGCCAGAGCAAGTTCACTGACAACTGGTATGTCGGTGTAAATGGCGGTGTTGCTACAAAGTTGACTGGTCACAAGTGGCTTAGCGATCTCGATCCAAACGCTGGTATCCGTATCGGTAAGAACATCACTCCAGTATTCGGTATCGCTGCTGAGAGCAACGCATACTTCTCAAACAAGCCTTGGGCTTCAACAAAGCTCGCTGTTCGCGCTCTTAACACTTCTCTGTTAGGAACATTCAACCTCAGCAACCTCTTCGGTGGTTACAAGGGTGATCCTCGTTTCTTCGAGGTAACAGCTCTCTATGGCTTCGGTTGGGGTCACGTATTCAAGCATGCTGATGCAGGCCGTGCTATAAACCGCATGACTTCAAAGGCAGGTGTTGACTTCCAGTTCAACCTTGGCAAGAACAAGGAGTGGCAGATCTACGTTGAGCCTTCTGTAACATGGGTATTCAACGGCATGCCTGGTAACACTCACGATACTCAGACTTATGCTCTCGGTTTCAAGGGTACTAACGATGCTGATCAGCCAAACTACAACATCCACAATGGTTTCCTGCAGCTGAACGCTGGTGTTATCTACAAGTTCAAGAACCACGACGGTCGTCACAACTTCTCACTTGTTCGTTTCCGCGACCAGGCCGAGATCGATGGTCTTAACGACCAGATCAACAACCTGAAGGCTGAGCTTGCTAAGAAGCCTAAGGAGGTTGTTAAGGAAGTCGTTAAGGAGACTCCTGCTAAGGAGGTTAACGTTTCTGACCTCGTATTCGTAACATTCGCTCAGGGCAAGTCTGCTCTCACCAAGGAGGCTAAGAAGGCTCTTGACAACATCGCTAGTGGCAAGCACGTTGCTATCACTGGTACTGCTTCTCCAGAGGGTTCTAAGGCTATCAACGATCGCCTGTCTCAGGAGCGTGCTAACAGCGTAGCTGAGTACCTGAAGAGCAAGGGTGTTACAGTTGACAAGGCTGAAGGCAAGGGTGTTCAGGGCAACACTTCTAACCGTCTGGCTGTCGTTTACGTAAAGTAATCGAACCTTACAGGTAAAAGAGTATTCACTCTCTAAATAATTATCCCCGGTGCTTCGGCATCGGGGATTTTTGGTTCGACTAGCATGTATATCGGCTAATGGGTGCAAGTCCCTAGTAGACCCTAGTAGTGGGAACTGCCCAGCCAGAGAGACAAGGGTGTCCATCGCGAGGTGGAATCTGAAGGAAGTCAGCGGCAAACATCTGCCCCGACGTAT